>JBBQPM010000096.1:0-25705 GCA_038217425.1 Gemmatales bacterium | reverse complement strand
GAACGGATCGAGCCCCGGCAGCGTCTCAGCCCAGTCGCGAAACTCGGTGAGCGGACGCAGCAAGAAGGCGACCAGCGGTACGAGCGGCAGCACGATGCCGGTCCGCTGCAGCGGTTCGGCGAAGATCGGTTGGTCGCGTTTTTGCAGCAGATTTGCGAGATTCACGCACGCCAGCGCCAGCCCCATGGCGATGAACGCCCAGTATTTTCCCAGGAACGTTGGAAAAAGATCGGGGACGTTGAGCCGAAAGTGCATCAAGAGAACGACCAGCAAGCCCTCGGCCGCATAGACGCACGCTCGGCGCCTGCGGGCGACGAGCGGCAGCGGATTATGACGCGTGTCGCGCGCGAGCCACAAGAGTCCGACGAGCGCCAGCAGGAGCAAAACCCCGACCAGGATCCCCGCCTGCCAGGCCAGCGGCACGCGCCGCGTCGCCTTGTCGTACAGCAGAAATTCGAGGATCAGCACCCACGCCAGCGTCAAGGCGCTGCCGACCGCGGCGCTCGGCGCCAGCCTTCGCGCCGAAGCGGTCCACGCGGCGTCCTTGAACGGGAACCAACCGACCGTGAACCAGGTCGTGAAGAACGTCAGGGCCGCCAGCAAGATCGCCAGCCGGTGCAGCAACAAGGCCGGGCGCTCGCTGCCGAGCCAGGCCCAGCCGAGTTCGACGCCCGCCAGGATGAGGAGGAGCAAGACGGCCCGGCGCACGGTTTCCGACGGAGTCGTCCAGAAGTCGCGTCCCATGCCGACGCCGACCAAGAGGATCAAGACGCCGACGCCGGCAGAATACCGAAATTCGGCCGAGCGTCCCTCGAGCGCCAACCACACGCTCCCCACGACGACGACGAACGCCAGGAGCGTCTGCGCGGTTTGGTACCACCCCGCGAGCGGCGAGGCGCGGTTCGGGATGCCGAGACGTTCCCACCACGCCTTCCGTGCCGCCGCCCCGCAGCACACGAGAACCGTGAACGTCCCGTACGTCGCCAGCGACAGCGGCAGCGCGCTCGCGAGATCGTCGCCTTGCCACCGGGCCTGATGCAGTCCGAGCGACACCGCCAGAAAGCCGAGCACATACATCGGCCAGCCCGGCGCCTGTGTGGACCCGCTGTGCCGATCCCACCAGAAGAGTTGCAATGCTACCAGCGCCACGCCCCAGGCAATCCAGGCGAGCCCAAGATCTATCTGCGGATGGAACTCCAGCAAATCGCCCAACCAAACGACCGCCACCACCGCGGCGAGCAGATAGACGGCGAACAAGATCGAGAGACGCGGATACGCAGACGAATCGAGACGCCGCAGCCGAAATTCGAGCGTCAGCCAAAGCGCGGCCCCGAGCGAACAGGCCAGGCTCTGCACGAAAAACAGGCGGTCGAGCGACGCGGAATCCCAGGCCTCCCAGGCGAGGTAGGCGCAAAGGTTCAGCAGCAGGCCGGACACGTAAACGTAGGCGAGATTCCGCTGCCAGAGCGCCAGCGCCGCGTAGAGGAACGTGATGAGCAGCACCGGCACACAGGGCCAGTAGGGCCGAGCCAAATCGCTCCAGGTCGCCTCGAGCGCGAGCATGCACGCGGTGCCGCTCAAGAGATGCACCCACGCCTGCGTGGCAATGGGCGGAAACCAGGCCGTTCGGCCGGACCAACTCGCGGCTGTCAGCGCGACGGCGAGTAGGGCGCAGGCGAGCATGAAAAGATGGTACGCGAGCCAGCCAGGTAGTTGTCCGTGCGCCAGCAGACACGCCGATAACGTGCTGCACCAAAGCCCCGCCAGCGCCAGAACGTGCACGGTGCGAGTCGGATTGAGCCATTGCACAAACCACAGTGCGTACGCCGAAGTCCCCAGGAGCGCGAACCAACCCCAGACATTCGCCTGCTCGGCCAAAGACGCTGGCAACTCGGCGGCGCCCCACGTCAGCACAATCTCCAAGGCGGGCGGCAGCAATCGCACGAGCAGAAGTCCCGAAAGGAACAGATGCGACAAGAGATGCGCCGACTCACGCCAGCGCCCGCTCGCCAGCCAGCCGAGCCCCCACACGGCCTGGGCCAGGAGTCCCAGCTGCAGCGTGCGGACGACGTCGATCGGCGTCTTGTCCAGGACCAATCCCAGGGCATATCCGCCCATCACCGTCATGACCCAGAGGACGCCCGCCGAGAGAATGAACCCCGCCTCATCTTCGCGCCAGGCGTGTCCGATCCAAATGGCGATGAGGATCCCCAGCGGAACCAGCGTCGAGACGATCACGCCGAGCCGATCGAAGACGCTCCCCGGCAGCGGACCCGCCGGCGTCCCGCCCGCGAAGCCGATGCCCGCGATCCAGCACGTCAGCACGATTACCGGCAGCGCCGCGGCCAGCAACCAGATCGCGTGCAGGCATTTCGCGGGAGTCTCCGCCAGGCCGAGCTTCGCGCGGCCCCAGAGCAGCGCCGAACCGAGCAGGTAGCCCAGCGCCAGCGCCCAGCGAGCCGCCGACGCCGTCGCCCACTCCGCGCGGAACGTGCAGGCGATCTGCAAACAGACGCACACCCACAGAATCGACAGCGTCAACAGCGCCAACTCCGCCAGGCGTTCTCGCAGCCAAAGTCCTAAAGTCGCCGCCAGCAATGCCAGCGTCCACCCAGCGAGAGTTTCGTCGAGCACGAACTCGGCCCAGGGTCGGCCGATCATCTCGCGATAAATCTCCGAGGACGTTCCCTGAATGACGAAGAGCGCATGCGCCGCGACCAGCACCAGCAGCAGCGGAAAATCGAGCAGTCCTTGCCCCGCTCCCGGCCAATCGACGAGCCGAGCGCCGCCGCGACTCACGCGCCGCGCCAGCGTCCAGGCGGCGCACCAGAGACCGAGCCCCAACACGCACGCCTGCAGATGCGCCGTCTCGAACAGACTGTCGACGTTCGGTTGCAGTGTGCCGTGGAGGCGCAGCAAATGCACCGTCGTCAGCAGCGCGGCCCCCGCCGACGTCGCCTGGGCGAGGACGAGCCATTCGGTCTTACGGCGCCAGAGTGCGAGCACCAACCACAGCCCGCTCATCCACCACCACGCGACCTGGCCCTGCTTGAGACCGTTCCAACTCAGGGCCGGGATCCACAGCGCCAGCGCCAGACCGAGCGCGCCCACGCCGCAGCCAAGCAGCGGATCGAACCAGCCTTCGCGAAAATCTTCGGGAAGTATTCTTGGGAGCCAAACGGCGAACGGCAGCAAACACGTCGCCTCGACGAGCAGCGCCCAGGCCAGCAGCGGAAGCGGATCCATGTCAGGGTAAGTATCGTGCAAGCCGTGGTAGCACGCTCCCAGAATGAGCAGCCCGCCCAGGGCCATGAACGCCGGCACGCGCCAGCGCAAATTGACGAGCAGCGCTCCGACGCCCAGGACCGCGAAGACGCCCCACGTATTCGGCGCCGCCTCGAACGGCCCGATGCCGACCACCGCGAGCCCGGCCACCAGCCCGGCGCCGACCGCATGGACGGCGCCATCAACGCGCCGGTCGCGCCGATACCCCAGCTCCGACGCCCACGCCAAAAGTCCCGCGAGCAACGTCAGCGGCCAACCGTTGTCGCTGGAGATCACCAATGGCCCCACGTCGTTCGGCAGCGGTTGGTCCCAGGCCAGCGTGCCGGTGAAAAGTCGCCCCAAAAGCAACGTCGCCGCCGTCAGCGCGAAGATTGCCAGGGCATGCAGCCCCGGCAGGTGGTAACGGTACGCCACCACGGTGAACGTGAGGGCGTTGACCACCCCGATGACGGCAAGCTGTTGCGGCTGCGGCCAGGCCAGGCCCCACGCGCCCCACATCACCGCCGACCCGGCCAGCGCCAGCGCCACGCCCAGCTTGCGCACCAGCCCCGAGGAAAGGCCTACGTCGCCCGCCTTGCCCGCTTCGTCTTTCTGCAGGCGATACGCCAGCGCTCCGCCGATCACGAGGGGCATCCCCGCCAGCGTGATGGGCCCGGTGAGGCGCCGGAGGATGGGGAGATTTCCGTCGCTCCAATAGATGAGGAAGCCGAGCGCGAGACTGACGGCGAAGGCGACGACCCAGATACAAGAACAGCGCGTTCGCCTGGCGCCCGTCGAGCTGATGGCGCCGGGCGATCGGCAAAAGCACCGCCGACATCGAGGCGATCTGAAACGCGACCGGCAGCCCTGCGAGCGCCGTCCATCCGGGCCCGTCGACGCCCGTCTCCAGAAACCGTGGCGTCAGCAGCATGCTGGCCGAGATCCCAAGCAGGGCCAGCGTCAGCCAGCGCTCGGTGGAACGACCTACGCGTAGCTTCTCCCCGATCAGCACGCCGCCCGCTCGATGCACCATGAATGCGAATACGAGCAGAGCCAGCCCTTCCGTTCCCCATTCGATCCAGCCCGCCTCGAGCCCGCGCGACAGCCCCGCGAGCACCAGGAAATCGAGCGGCGTCAACAGCAAGCCGATCGCCAGCAACCCTCGGCTCGTCGATTCCAGCTTCCAGCGATTCAGCGTGTAACGCCCTGCTTCGAACAGGCAAACCGTCATCAGGCCGAGGATCAGAAACGGAAAATACGGAATCCGCTCGAGCGTGTTCCACAGACTGATGACCAGCGCTACCGAACAGCCGACGATCAAGAGGCCGCCGACAATCTCGCCCCAGAGGATGTTGCGCTCCTCCATGAAGGCGCCGAGCATCTCCGTCCACGTCTTTTTCGGTTTCACGGGTGTCAGCGGCGGGGGTGCCACGGACACGATCGGCATCGGTTTCGGGACCGGCGCCGTGGGGAGCGGGACAGGCGCCGCAGGGCGCTCGCCGTTCTCTTGGGCCCATTGTCGGAAAAACTCCCGCTCCGGTTGTTCGGCCTCGGTGAGTTCGGTGGCTTCGCGCAGCGCCTGACGCGCGAGGTCGCCGTCGGTGCGCGACTTCAGCAGCAACTGGTAGATTTCGAGCGCTCGGCTCGTCCGCCCCATGCGCCGAAAGAGCCGTGCGAGTTGCAGCAGCGCCATCGAGCTGAGCCGCGCCAGTTGGTACGAAGGCAGAAGTTGATGCAGCCGAAAGATGCGTCGTTCGCGTTCCCCGGCTGCTCGCTGGCTACTCTCCGGCAACAGCAAGACACGCTGCAACTCGCCGGCCACTTGCGCGAGCGCCTGACCCTCGAGCGGTAGCGACACGAGCTCCGCTTGCCGCGCCTGTAAACTTTTCTGCACCGGCGCCGCGACCTCCGGCTCGAGCGCGATCCGCTCGAGTTGCCGCAGCGCCGCCTCCACGTCGCGAATTTCTTGCGCCACGGCGCCCGTTTGGTTCAGTCCGCAGCAAGGGCAAACGGGTTCGGAAACGAACGCGACGGTGCAGCGCGGACAGACCGCATCAAGGGCGGTCGCCTTGACGCCCGCGAACCATTGAAAGAAGCCATAGAGGACGTAGACGATGCACGCGAGCGCGCTGAGGACGCACAGATAACCGCCGCAGGGCTCGAACATCGTCGATCTCGGAAGAAGGGAAGCGTGCGATCAACCGCTTCAGTGTACCCGACCGGAGCGGTCGGCACGAACTGCGAATTTGTCCCGAGCGTCAAAGTTTTCGCGTTTTACAAATCGGCCCCAACCGGTTGTGCGGATTGTACCGAGTCGGAAGCGGCAGCGAGGTCTCGTTGCCACGGCGCACGAAAAAAGCGTGAGCGACGGCCCGAATGGGCGGTCGCTCACGCTTTTGGATCCGACGAATAGGCTGCAAGCTTACGAATTCGCGGGGCGGACCGGGCTCGGGGGCGCAGGGGGACGGGGCTGGTTGCGGGCTCGGCGCTGGAAATCGAGTTCGAGCACGCCGTACGCGTTCTCGTGCTGGCTGACGACGCCGATCAGGGCGTTCATCAGACGCTTGGCGGTGTAGAAATTCATGACGACGCGATGCGTCAGGCTGATCGGCTCGGCCGGCGTCGGCACCATCTGCGGGTTCAGGCCGAAGTCCAGCACCAACTCTTCCGGCGTCACGTTGACGCGGCAGAAATTCGTATAGATGGTTGACAGACCGGAGGCGTCCGTGGGGAAGCCGGCCTGTTGTCCGGCCGCGGCGGCTTGGCCGGGTTCCGGCATCTTCATTTCTTCAGGCATCGCACCATACTCCAAAGTAGAAAGACGTGATGAGTTCGGGTCCCAGAGTCGAGTTGCTCTTCGACCTTTCTTTTCTATACCGGGACGCGCAGACGGGTACAAGCAACTTCCGATTTTTTTCGCGCCGAGGACAATGAAGAAATTAAGCCACAGAGGTCACCGAGAACACAGAGGAAGAAAGCAAAACGCGAAGACATTCGCTTTTCGCGCATTTCTCTGCGCTCGCGGTGACCTCTGCGGCTGTCTTGAATTGTATCTTTGCGGCCCTATCCAATGAGGCGCGCCGCCGCGACGAGGGCGGCGGTTTCGATGCGCAGGATGCACGCGCCCAATCCCAACCGCAGCCATCCCGCCGCGTCGGCTTCGCCCAGCTCCTGGGCCGTCAAGCCCCCTTCCGGTCCCAACACGCAGCGCACGCTGGCATGCGCGGCCGGCCGCGCGTCGCCGCCGGGGTGCGCGATCAGACGCAATTCGTCCATGCCGCGCGGATTCCGGTAGTCGCGCCAATGCGTCGGCGGCTCGATCCGCATCAGGCGATTTCGGCCACATTGCTTACTCGCTTCAATGACGTAACGCTCGAGTCGTTCGAGTTTTCCGTCCCCGGGATGGATCACCGAGCGCTGCGTGAGAAGCGGAACGAACGCCGTCACGCCGAGTTCCGTCAGCTTCTCGATCAGGAATTGCGTGCGATCCCCCTTGGGGAGCGGGGCGGCGATTTCGAGCGAAAACGGCAACTCGCGCGCGGGCGCCGAGATCGTATCGACGACGATCAGCACCGCCTTTTTGGTCGCCGAGTCGATGCGCCCCTGGTATTCTCGGCCGTCGCCGTTGAATAGGGAAACGACGTCACCGGGGCGGAGCCGGCAGACCTGGAAGAGATGGTGCGCCTCCGCGCCGTCCAGTTCCACCAGGCCCTCGGCCAGCGGCGAATTGAGGTAAAATCTTTCCGACATCTTTGCTACAATATCGTGCCGCCGACGCTTTGGCGAGGGGATCAGAACGGACTCTGTTCAAGGTGCGACATGTCCAGCGCGAAGACCAAGGATCCGGTCATGCAGTCGACCCGGCAAATGCTCGACGAACTCGACGCGCTGCTCGAACGCATGATGACCGTCCCCGTCGAGGAGGACGAAACGCCCGCGCCGCCCGTCAAACCCGTCACCGTCAGCGCCTCGCTGACCCTGCTCGCCGACGAACCTCCCAGCTACTTCGATCTGCCCAAAGCGCGAAAGCAGTCGGATGAAGCGCTGCAAGCACTGGAAGCGAAACTGCCGTCGCTCGAAGAGACGACGCGGCGCTGGCTCGAACAGAATCACACGCCGCCGCAGCCGGAACCGGAAATCAAAACATCGCTGCCGGAACTTCCGGAGATCGACCTGCCGCCGCGGATCTCGCGGGGCCCGGCGCCGGAACTCCCCGATCCGAATTTCCCCGCGCCGGCGCGGGGCCGACTGGCGTACTGGATCGCGCTCGGCTTCAACGGCCTCTTCGACGTACCGACCTACTTGCTCGGCCCTCTGGGCGCCTGGCTGCGCGGCCCCGTCGGTCGGGACTTGCTCGGTTGGTCGGGGATCTTCCTGCTCATGGGGGCGATCGGCTGGGGCGCCGTCAAGTGGATGGGTTGGCCGTAAGGCGTGGGAATCATATCATTGCAGAAATGATACGGATGCCTCCCACGGACACCCTCCATGACCCATCCCACCAAGAGCGACCAACCGCTCGATCTGCTCGCGGGCCTGCTCAGCTATTTGATTCCGGGCCTGGGCCAAATCGTGCAGGGGCGCGTGAGCAAGGGGATCTTCTTCGCCGTCGTCTTGCTGTCGATGTTTCACGTGGGGCTGGCGCTGGGAAATTGGCGTAACGTCTATCTGCCGACCAAGGAAGACGCCTCGAAGGCGAAGGCGCGGATGGGTTCGCCGCGTAGCGTGGGACAATGGGCTCTGGATCGGCATTTTTCGTTCGCCGGGCAGGTCTGGATCGGCGTCGCCGCCTGGCCGGCCGTCTGGCAGTACATGGGCGGCCCATATCAAGATCCGCAAAATCGCTTCTGGGTCAACTACCAGCGCGAGCCGGGCGTCTGGAACGAGAACAGCGGCAATTACAATTTCGACGCCCTCAACGCCCAGGTCCGCAGTGCTGAGAACAAGGATCTCGACGTCGGCCTGATTTACACGCTCGCCGCTGGGCTGCTCAATTTGCTGGTGATCTACGACGCCGCCGCCGGCCCCGCTTTTCACGACGACAAGACCAAACCCGAACCCAAGGAGAAGGAAGTATGAACTTCTCCGTCTCGCTCTACTACCATCTGCCGATCTTGCTCTTCCTGATCAGCCTCGTACACGGGGCGACGCGCTACGACCATTGGCCCGCGATCGTCGGCGCCGCCGTGCGCTGGGGCGTCAATATGCTCGTCTTCCTCGGCTCGGTCTTCGTCGTCGTCATGGCGATCGGCTGGTGGATCCGCAACTAGTCTCTGGTTTCCAGGAGAATCTCATGATCCGCCCCCTTTCGCTCGCCCTAGCCATGCTCGGCGCCGGCGTTCTCGCGGCTCAAGACAAGAATCCGCAGGTCGTCATGACCACCTCCGCCGGCGTGATCACGCTCGAAATCTATCAGGACAAGTCTCCCCTCACGGCCAAGAACTTTCTCCAGTACGTCGACGAAAAACACTACGACGGAACCCTATTCCATCGCATCATTCCGTCCTTCATGATTCAGGGGGGCGGCTATTTGCCAGGCCTCAAAGAAAAAGAAACTCGTAAGTCGATCAAGAACGAAGCGTCCACGAACCGCCTGTCGAACCTGCGCGGCACCATCGCCATGGCACGCCGGGACGATCCCGATAGCGCCTCGGCGCAGTGGTTCATCAACGTCGTCCACAATGGCTATCGCCTCGACCCGAGTCCGGACAGTGCCGGGTATGCGGTCTTCGGCCGAGTGGTCGAGGGCATGGACGTGGTCGACGCGATCAAGATGGTCAAGACCGGCGCCCGCGACGTGCCGGTAGAGGACGTCGTGATTCGCACCATTCGCCGGAAGTAACTCCGCGCGAAAGCCCAGGGATGGCGATCCCTGGGGAACCCTGAGGACGCATCATCCAATTTCTCGTTGTCGTATGCAAGTTACGTTTCGGGCGCTTCCCCGGGGATGGCCATCCCTGGGCTTTCGCGGGAAAGTTTTTGTCAGGTGTAGCATGAATCGGTTCGCGTTTTTGACACTGGGTCTACTGACGTTCTCATTTTCCGCCTGCCAGAAGGTGGAACCGGAGGATGATCCGAGTCGCAAGCGCGATCCCATTGTCGTCGTCATGCAAACCTCCATGGGCGACGTCACGATCGAACTCAACCCCACGCGGGCGCCCCGTACGGTCGAGAACTTTCTCAAGTACGTCGAGGACAAACACTACGACGGCACCATCTTTCACCGAGTCATGCCTGGGTTCATGATCCAAGGGGGCGGGCACGAACCCAACCTGCAGGAAAAACCCACGAAATACCCCCCCATCAAACTTGAGACCGACGGCGCCCTGCCCAACAACCGCGGCACCATCGCCATGGCTCGCCAGAATTCGCCTGATACTGCCACCGATCAGTTCTTCATCAACGTCGTCGACAATGATTTCCGCAATCCCAAGCCTGGGCACGACGGCTACGTCGCCTTCGGCAAAGTCCTTCAAGGCATGGACGTCGTCGATAAGATTCGCCGACTTCCGACCAAAAACGTTGGCCGAATGGAAAACCTCCCCAACGATCCTCCGGTCATCAAGTCCATCCGCGTGGTGAAGTGAGTCCGCCATGGCGTTAACCGTTATCTATCTGGTGCTTGGCTGGCTCTGGCTGCTATTCGGGCTGGGACTGCTTTGGAATGACCAGAACTCGCTGCTGCCGTACGGAGCGTTTTTGCTGGCGGCCTTCGATTTCTTTCGCTTCGGTTCGCGGCTCTGGGCCGGGCGCACGCAGCGGATCGAACCTCGCGAGCCACCAGCCGACGCTCCGGTCGTGGCGCCTGACTTGAATTTCACCGAGAAGAAAAACCCCTAGAGAGGCAGCCATGAATCCGCTCCAGCATCTCCAGCGGCGGACCTTCCTCCAGGGCATCGGCGGCGTCGCGCTCGCTTCGCTCCTGGATGCCAACCTTCACGCCGACGCGCGCGGCGCCGTCCATCCGCATCACCACCGGGCCCGCGCCAAACGTGTTATCTGGCTCACCATGGCCGGCGGCCCCTCGCACCTGGAAACCTTCGACCACAAGCCCGTCCTCGCACGCATGCACGGCGAGCCGATGCCCGAAAGCCTCACCCGCGGCCAACAGATCGCCCAACTCCAAAACGCCCGGCTCACCTGCTTCGGTCCGCAGACGCGCTTCCGCAAGTTCGGCCCCGCCGGGCAGGAACTCAGCGAACTCTTCCCCGAGATCGGCGCCGTCACCGGCGACATCTGCTTCATCCGCTCGATGACCACCGACGCCATCAACCACGATCCCGCGCACATGTTCATGAACACCGGCTCACAAATCGCCGGCAAACCCTCCATGGGGACGTGGGTCACCTACGGCCTGGGGAGTGAAGCGTCGGATCTGCCGGGCTTCGTCGTTCTGACGTCCTTGGGCCGAGGCGGGCAGAATCAACCGATCGCCGCCCGGCAATGGTCCGCGGGGTTTCTGCCGAGCCGATTCCAGGGCGTGCATCTGCGCGGCCGAGGCGATCCGGTCCTCTACCTCACCGCGCCGCCGGGCATCACGCACGAACAACAAGGCGACGTCGTCAGCGCCGTCAATCGCCTCAATGCCAGCTTCGACGTGACCGCTCAGGATCCCGAGATCGCGGCGCGGATCGCCCAGTACGAGATGGCGTTTCGCATGCAGTCGAGCATCCCGCAGCTGATGGACGCCGCCAGCGAGCCCAACTACATTCGCAGGCTCTACGGTTGTCAACCGGGCGACGGCTCGTTCGCCTCGAACTGCCTGCTCGCGCGTCGTCTCGCGGAGCGCGGGGTCCGCTTCATTCAGCTCTACCATAAAGACTGGGATCACCACGGCGGCGTGCAGCAAGGCGTCGCCCTCAAAGCGGAGGAGATCGACCGCGCGTGTGCCGCGCTCATCCGCGATCTGAAAGCGCGCGACATGCTCGATGACACGCTCATCGTCTGGGCGGGAGAGTTCGGCCGCACGCCGATGTCGCAAGGCGGCAACGGCCGGGATCATCACAACAAGGGCTTCACCGTCTGGCTCGCGGGGGGCGGGGTCAAGGGGGGCATCAGTCACGGCGCCACCGACGAACTCGGCTATGCCGCCGCCGAGAACGTCGCCACCGTGCACGATCTGCACGCCACCATGCTCCATCTGCTCGGCATCGATCACAACCGCTTCAGCTTCAAATTTCAGGGGCTCGACAACCGGCTTTCCGGCGTGGAAGGCGCGCACGTGATTCGGCCAATCCTGGCGTGAGGCCGTTATGAAATATTCGTATGTATTACTACTGGCCGCACTCCTCACGGGCTGCAAACCCGCGCACAAAACGGACGTCGTGATCGTTCCGCGCAAGGAAGACAAGATCATTTTGGCGCTGGACGTCCTCAATCAGCGCACCGATTCGGCCGCGTTTCGCCGGGCTCTGGATCTCGTCAATTTGCAACCGGGCCTCGCCGATGCCGTCAATCAGCAGCCCGTCTCCGAACGGGTGAAAAAGCTCGGGCTGCCGAACCTGCAGCGTACGACGTTTGAAGCCGGCGACGCCGAGTATCTCGAAGAGTGCTACTATTTCCGCGAAGTGCTCGATCAGCTCGACTTTGCTACGGCGTCGCCGGAGCAGAAGGTGCGGTTCGGCTGGCAGTGGATTGCCCTCAACGTCCCGCTCGCCGACGTGGGTCGGCAGGACCTGGCAGCGCTACCGATCTTGCAGCGGGGCTATGGTTCCCCGGCCGATCGCCTCGTCGTCGCGCTGCCTTTCTTCCGTCAGGCGAAGATCCCGACGGCCCTCTTCCTTCGGCCCGATTCGAAGGACTATCGGCTCGGCGTGCTGGCCAAGGAATGGATCCTGATCGACCTGGCCGGCGACGCGCAGACGCCGCTCGTGAAAATGACCGATTGGGACAAAGCCGACGTGCGCCTTCCGGTCGATCCGTTTTCGCCCGCGCCACGCTTCGCCTACTTGCAGGCCGTGTTCGCCGATCGCGAACCGCAAGAAACGGTGCTGCTGGCTCAGTCCATCGAAACGCGTCTCGCGGAACTAGAGAAGGCGTTCCCGGGCCGAACCGATTTTGGGACTGAGGCAGGGCCGAAAAGCGCCGAGGACACCCGCGTCCATCCGTTTCTCACGACCTGGACGCGGTTGCAATACGACAAGCTCGGCCTCTTCGCCGGTCTGCCGAAGACCGCGCAGGCGCGCCTGCTCAAAATCCTCGAAGCGAACCAGCGCGATCTGTGGCGCAAGTACGCCAAGGAGCCAGGCGATCGATTGCTAGAAGGCAAGATCGAGCAGGCGCTGCGCGAACTTGCCCAGGCGGACCAGTTGCTGGAAGACGTCGTCCGCGTGAGTGCGCTCACCGAGAAGATGCTGTTCGACGCCAAGGTCTGGCGCACGCGCTTCGTGCAGGCGTTTCTCGCGGAGCAAAACCCGGGGCCCGAGGGCGCCAAGCGGATGGCGGAGCTGCTCAGCGAGGACAAGTATCTCGTGCATCTTCTCGCGCAAGGCGACGACGGCGAACTCAACAAACACGTCCCCGGGACGATGAGCCGAATCCTGTTCGCGGCCCTGCGGCATCCGCTGGCGCTGGCGACGCACCTGCACCTGGGGCAAGCGTGGCATACGAGCGCAATTCGCTGGCAGATGCTGGCAGAGCGGAGCAACCCGCCGGTCGCCAGCGTGCAGCAAAAAAGCCGGGACGCATGGGAGAACGCCGCGACTCAGTGGGCGACGTTCCTGCAAACGTCGGCGCCGTTCACGCAAGGCGAGCGACTACCGGAGCTCAAGGCACTCTGGGACGCGGGCCGGCACGAGGACGCGGTGACGCTCTTCGAAGGGCTCGCGCTGGAAGACGCCTGGCTGCGCCACGCCCGCAAACAGTTGGCGGCAGCGCAGACGCAACTCGGTAAAATCCAGGAAGCCGCAATGACGCTGAAAAGCCAACCCGAGGCGTTTGCCCAGCGCCAGGACGTGGCCGAGCTGGCGAATTTTCTGCTCAAAGCCCCCGAAGGGGCGCGGTTCGCAGACCGCCTGCGCCGCCTGCTCGCCTTATGAGCTGGTTCGCCGAGATCGTGTTCGATCGTCCGCTCGAAGCCCTCTACAGTTACGCCGTCCCAGACGCGCTGCGCGACCAGTTCGAAGTCGGCAAGCGCGTCCTCGTCCCCTTCGGCCGAGGCGACAAGCTGACCGTCGGCTTCTGCGTCGGGCTCACGCAAACCGTGCCGGAGCGTGAGGTCAAGGCCGTCGCCGAGGTGCTCGACGACCAGGCGCTGCTCACGCCGGAGTTGATGAAGCTGACGCGCTGGATGGCGGATTACTACCTGTGCGGCTGGGGCCAAGTGCTCAACGCCGTCCTCCCAGCAGGCGCCAAGCAGCACGCGGGGACGCGCTGGGCGACGTTTCTGGAACCGGTGACGCCGGCGCCCGAGCCGTTGCCGCGACTTTCGGCGCAACAAACCAAGGCCCTGGAAATCCTGCGGACACATCCGAACGGGCTCGAACCAAACCGATTGGCGCAGCTCGCCGACTGCGGCGCCGGCTCGCTCAAGGGGCTCGTGGAGAAGGGCCTGGCCACGCAGCGAAGAGAACGCATCGAACGCGAATCGGCGCCCGACGAGCCGAGTGACATCCCCATGTCACCGGGACCGACGCTGACGCAGGATCAGCTCGAAGTCTGGGCGCGGCTCGAGCCGGCACTGCGCCAGCCCGAGTTCCGCGTCTTCCTGTTGCACGGCGTCACCGGCAGCGGCAAGACCGAGCTTTACCTGCGAGCGATCGAGGAAGTCGTCCGCCAGGGGAAGGAGGCGCTGGTGCTCGTCCCCGAGATCAGCCTGACGCCGCAAACGATCCGCGCGTTCCAGGGACGCTGCGACAAGGTCGCTGTGCTGCACAGCCATTTGCAGAACGCGGAGCGAGGCGGGCACTGGCGGCGGATTTTTCAAGGGAAGGTCAACGTCGCGGTCGGCGCCCGCAGCGCCGTCTTCGCTCCCACGCGTCGCCTCGGGCTCATCGTCATCGACGAGGAACACGAATCGAGCTTCAAGCAAGAATCGACGCCGCGCTATCATGCCCGCGACGTCGCCATCATGCGCGCCCGCCTGGAAAACATCCCCATCCTGCTCGGCTCAGCCACCCCCGCGCTCGAAAGTTGGTACAACGCCCAGCGCGGGCAGTACACGCTCCTCACGCTCCCCAAACGCGTGCTCGATCGGCCGCTGCCGCACGTGCAGCTCATCGATCTACGGCACGACCGTCATCCCGACCGCCGATTCCACGGTATCAGCCCCAGCCTCGGGCGCGCGATGCACGCCGCTCTGGACAAAGGGGGCCAGGTGATTCTCTTGCTCAATCGCCGGGGATTTTCGACGTACCTTTTTTGCCCCAGTTGCGGCCACGTCGAGCAGTGCAAGTTCTGCGACCTGGCGCTGACGTACCATCGCGACAAGGAGATCGTGATGTGTCACTATTGCAGCTATGAGGCGGCGCCGATGACGGCGTGCGTCAAGTGCGGGCTCAGCCAGGTCAAGTTTCACGGCATGGGGACGGAGAAGCTCGAGGCCGAGCTGCGCGAGAAGTTCCGCGGCAAAGTCGTGCAGCGCATGGACAGCGACACGATGAAGCGCCCCGGCAGCCATCAAGCGGCGCTGGACGCTTTCCGCCGCGGCGAAACGCATATCCTGATGGGGACGCAGATGATCGCCAAGGGGCTCGACTTCCCGAACGTGACGCTGGTGGGCGTGGTGAGCGCCGACGTCGGCCTCCATCACGCCGACTTCCGGGCGCCGGAGCGGACGTTTCAATTGTTGGCCCAGGTCGCCGGCCGCACGGGTCGCGGCTCCCTCGGGGGCAAGGTGCTGGTGCAGACTTTCAACCCCGAGCATCCGAGCATCGCACTGGCTGCGATCCACGATTACCGCACGTTCGCCCGGCTGGAACTCGAGCAACGTTACGCTCACCATTATCCTCCCTACCAGCGTATGGCCCGCATCATCATCCGGGCACAAAACGAATCCGCCGCCCGCGACTTCGCCCAAAAGCTGGCCGAGAGCTTTCCCCCCGCTCTAGAGCGTTTGCAAAAAGCCGGGCAGGCCGGCGAACTCCGCGTGCTCGGCCCCGCCGAGGCGCCCGTCTTTCGCCTGGCGAGTTACTTCCGCTTCCACTTCCAGCTGCAGGCGCCCAGTTCCGCGTTCCTGCATCAAGTGCTGCGCGAAGTCGTCCATACCCTGCGCGTGCCGCACGGCATCGAATGGCAAGTCGACGTCGATCCGCAGGAAATGCTTTGACTCTCGCTTGTCGAAGAAGGAAGCCACAGAGAACACAGAGGATAAAACGGACATACTCGAAGTTCTGGCTTTTGTGCATTTCTCTGCGTCCTCTGTGCTCTCTGTGGCTTGTTTTATTTCTTTCCCGCCCTGTAACAGGAGTTCCTTATGCGTTACCTCTCCCTTCTCTCGCTCGCTTGCGCACTTACCGCGTCGGCGGGCGAGCCGATCCTGGCGCCCGATGCGAAGCCGAAGCTTCTCCTGGAGGCGGGCGCCGGCGAAGGGCCCGCGTTTCATCCGGAACTTGGCCTGCTCTTTTCCGGACACGACGGCATCGGCCGACTCGCGCTGGACGGCAAAGCGTCGCTGCATCGAGCGAAGGCAGGCACTAACGGTCTGCTCTTCGATAAAGAAGGCCGGCTCGTCGCCTGCGAAGCGAGTAAACGCCGGGTGACTCGCACCGACGCTGACGGCAAGATCGTCGTCCTCACTGAGGCGTACGACGGCAAGAAATACAATCAGCCGAACGATCTCTGCGTCGATTCGCAGGGACGGATCTACTTCACCGATCCCTGTTACGGCGACCGCAGCAAGATGGAGATGACCGACGCCCAGGGGAAGAAGATCGAGGGCGTCTACCGCATCGATCTCGACGGCAAGGTGACGCGCATCCTGGGCCGGGAAGTCGATCGCCCCAACGGCGTGCGCGTTTCGAAGGACGATCGCTATCTGTACGTCGCGGACAACAATAACAACGACAAGACCGGCGCCCGCAAGCTTTGGCGTTTCGATCTCAAGGCCGACGGCTCGGTCGACGTCGCCGCGCGCAAGCTCCTCTACGACTGGGGCACGTCGCGCGGGCCGGACGGCATCAAGCTTGACGTCCAGGGTCGGCTCTATGTGGCCGGGGGCCTGAACAAGCCGCAGCCCCCGGCGGAGACCAACGAGAAGAAGGGGGGCGTCTACGTTTTTTCACCTGAAGGCAAGTTGCTGGAGTTCATCGCGATTCCGCGCGACGAAGTCACCAACTGCGCATTCGGCGGCGACGATTTGCGAACTTTGTATATCACAGCGGGGGGAACGTTGTGGAGCCTGCGCGTGCAGACGCCGGGCGACGTGCCGTTTCCCAAGGTGAAATGATCGGCAACCATCGCCCCTCCTGGTGATTGCGTGAATTCTCCCGACGACGACTTTCGCGGCGAGCCGGCCTCGGCGCCGCTGGCGCTGTGCCTGTTCGCTGCCTTCGCATTTCTCTTCGCGCTTCTGGGCCGCGGTACTTTATACGCGCCCGAGGAGAGCGACATCTTTAACGCCAGCGTGAGCCTGGCCAAGGACAATCACCTCGTCCGCACGCACCGCGAAATCTTGCCGATCCTGGCGAGCGTCCCCGAGGCGCTCGCCGGCATTATCGTGCAGGCGCGCATGAAAAGCGAGGGGCCTCCGGTTGTGCCGCAAGCCGCCTTGCTCAACCAGGCTGCGGGCGCCGGCGGCACCAATTGGCCCATGTTCCTCACCATGCTCATCCTCGGCCCCGTCGCCTGCGCGGGCGTGATGGTCCTCGTCTTTCTCGCTGCGCAGCGCAGCGGCGCGTCCACCGCCTCGGCGCTTCTCCTCACGCTCGCCGTCGGCTGGTGTACGCCGATGGTCTTCTACGCCCGGACCATCTTTCCGCAAATTTTTGAAGCTCTCTTTCTGATGCTCGGGTTCTACCGGGCCGAGCAATATCGGCGCCATCAAGATCTCTCCTCCGTCGCCAATCTCGCCTTCGCTTGCGCCCTGGGAATCTTGTCGCGATCATTCTTCGCCGTGACGGCCGGTTGGTTCCTCCTCTATGTGGCGTTGGTGACGCAAGGCGACAATCGCGACCGGCTGCGCGCGCTCCTGGCGCTCCTCGTGCCAATCGGCGCCGCGCTCGGCGTCGTCGCGCTGGTCAACTGGCTGCGCTGGGGCAACCCGCTCGATCTCGGGTATCGCGACGCGCATTTTGACGGCTCGATTGCCGACGGCGCCCTTGGTTTGCTCTTCAGTCCGGGCAAGGGCCTGTTCTGCTTCGCGCCGATCCTGCTGGCCGTACTCTGGAAACTCCCGGCAATCCTGGCACGCGGGTGGCAGGAAGTCGTTCTACTCACGGGCATTACCGCGAGTTACGTCTTGGCCTTTTCTGCCTGGCACGATTGGCAAGGCGGCGTGTCGTGGGGGCCACGGTTTTTACTGCCGATCCTGGCACCCTGGATCTCGCTTCTGAGCCGGGCGACCAATGAAGACGGCGACTTCGGGGCGTTCGGCATCGTCCTCGGGTTGCTCGCCGCCCTCGGCTTTGCGCTTCAGATCCCGGGTTGGACGCAGGCGCCGTTGCTCATGGATCTCCTGCAATGCGACGCCTGGTCGACCACTAAAAATCACGTCGCCGTCATGGCCAACCATCTGCTACAGCACGGTCCGACCGATCTGTGGATCTGGACAGGCAAGACGACGTCGCCTCTGCATCAGGATTTTCTCGTCGCTCTGGGGATCGGTTTCGGCGCAAGCTGGCTGGCGGCGGTCGCGCTCTTCGATTCCGGTCGTGCTCAACTCCTCTGGTGCGCACCGCTCGCGATCTTCGCTGGCCTTGTCGCCGTCGGATTTATTTTTTAGGCGCCGATCTTCTCAATCGAGTGAAACGGGACGCGCAAAAAAAGCCCGGCAAGCAGAGATTTGCTCGCCGGGCCTCTAACCGACCAAAGCCAGATCGAGCGACTACCGCTTCGGTGTCGTTGTCGGGTTCGTCGGGGTGGTGCTTTGGAAGTAGATACTCGACTGGAAGTTGTAAGGATCGCCCGTCAGTTGACGCCAGGTTTGACGTTGATTCTCATTGAGAATCTGCTCCATACGACCGACTTCGTTCTTGCGAAGTTCATTAAATCGCTTGTCGACGCCGGTCTGATCGGTTGTGTAATCGCGATTGAGATCATTCATCGCTTTCGTGTATTCGTCGTTGTATTGCATCAATTTGGTCCGCTGTTCTTCCGAGAGATTCAATTTCTCCTGCACCGTCGGATCTCGAAACGCGTCGTAGCCGCGATACTGCAGATTCAATTGATTGAGCCGATTCCGCGTTTCCTGATCCGTGATGACGTCGTTCGTCACGGTCGAGAAGTCACGGTAGAAATTCTGTTGCAACTCCTGCTGCTGCTTGGCCTTTTGTTCTGGCGTAAGGGAAGGAGCAAGATTGTTCAAGGACTGCTCGTACCGAGTATAAGCTTCCCCGTACGACTTGTTAAGGCGATTGTACTGATCGTCGTTCAATTTGAGTTGCTGACGGATTTCCTTGTTCGAGAACCAGGGATTCTGCCGAATGGGACCACGGTACGTTTGACCCGCTTGCTGACCCGTTTGCGGCTTGAGACCCGGGGGAGCCTGGGCGGGCTGTTGTGCGGCAAGTTCGCTGATGGCGAGGAATGCGCACGCGGCGGCCGAGACGGTCTTGATCAATCGGAACATCGTGATTCTCCTGTGACGCGGAACATGAAACCAGTCACTCAACGTTTGAGGACCTACATGCTACACATCCGGCAAACATTGTGCCGCTTGAGACGATTGGGTCAACGAAAGCATCACTAAATGCCCGGCGAAGTTTACGTTGAAAGCAATCCCGGCGGACCGCTGGGACCCGAGATCAGTCAAGGCAACGAATACGGAAGTGAAGACCTCTGCACCATGGCCTTTTCACTGGGCAAGCACGAGGCATCCGTGAAGTTCCAGGCGACTCGATTTGTAACTCTGAACTTGCCGAGACGGGCCTTTTCAAACTCAAGAAGCATCGAACGAACCGCCTATTCGGTTTGCATTCTCGTTCGATGCCTATGAGAACTCGGCGAACCAATCTTGAAAAGGGCCGTCAGCAGGTTCGCCGTTTTCGCCCAGCCCGTCGTGCAAATTTTTGCCCAGGAAGGTTCGCTTCCAGAATCGCTTTCCATCACTGACCTATGTGCCTGCCTGTTTTGGGAGCAACTGCGGGAGCATATCCTTTCCACACCCATTCGATGGCGTGAGGTAGGAATTGCGCCTGGGCATTGCTAATACTATGGCCGGCGTTTCGGCAAAAAAGGTACTGGTACTCATAGCCCTTGGCCTTCAGCACCTTGGCCATGCGGTGGTTGGCCTCAACCCAGTCGTGCATGCCGTCGCGCATGATGTTGGGATTTAAGGAATCCCGGTCCCCCACGGAGAGGAAGATTCGCAGAGGCTTCTTGGGACTATTGGGAATGATCGTTTCATGAAAGTCCCAGGCGCCGCCGGGCGTCTCGGGGTTGAAGGGCCATTGCTGATTCACGAAGGTACCGGAAGTCGTCAACACGCGACGGTAAAGGTTGGTGCGATACCACGCCATGATGAGTGCGGCCGATCCGCCGGAACTGTTGCCCATGGTCGCCCGCCCGTCGGGGTCTTTGGTCAGTTTGACTTCGCAGTTCTTCTCCACGCGCGGCAGAACCTCGGCTTCGATGTAGTCGGCAAACATTCCAGACATCGTGTCATACTCCTTGCCGCGCTCGTGCCCCTGGGCATCGCCGCCGCCGTTGGCGACCAGGATGGCGATGATCGGCGGGATTCGCTTCTGTGCGATCAGGTTGTCGAGGATTTGCGGCAATTGCATATTCGGTTTGCCGCTGGGGCCGTCGTGGCAGACCATGAACGGCGCCTCGCTGCCCTTCACATACTGACTCGGGATGTAAACGGTGATCTGACGCTTGTAGTCGATGGCGTGCGTTTCGACGATCAGCGTCTTGGGGTTGTTCGGATCCAACTTCCCGAAGACCTTTCGAGCAATCCCGGGATTGAAAAGCTTGGTCTCCTTCGAATCGATGGTGAATTGTTTCACCTTTCCCTGCGGAACGCCTGCGACCGCCTGGCGTTCCGGGGCGGGCGTGTAATCGGGGCCGACCACATAGTTGCCGTCCACATCGCGCGGCGGATTCTCCCCGGCTTTGAGCACCTTGAAAGGCGGGGCGCCGGGGTCGTCAAACTTACGCACCGGCGGTTGCGCGGAAGCTTCTTGCGTAAACAACAACGCGAATGTCAGGAATGTCGCCCATGACTTGGACATGCGAAAACCTCGTATGTTTATTGAATTCGGGATCCAGTACTACCTTCTGAAAATAGGGATAGTGCGCCGAGGCGACGAGGCCCATGTCTGGCCGGTCACTTTCCAGCGCCGATCGCGCTCACGTCTCTGAGCCGGAGGTTTCCTTGCACCGGTTTCATTTGCGTGAGATCGAGCGATTGGCGATGCGTCTGCACGTAGAGGCCGACGAGCTTGAGCGGATAGTCGAGGACGCCGTCGGCATTGCCCTGCCATTGGCCGAGGCCGGCGCCAGGTTCGATGTGCCGCGCGGGCGATTCTCTGGTGAGCGGAAAGGTGACGAAGCACCAGCCGTCGAAGTCGATCGCGGCTTGATTGGCCCAGTCGCCGCCATCGAGGTCCTTGGAGGAATGCCAGCGCTCGCCCTTGGCATCCTCAACCTCCCAGAAAATGCGCCCCCAACTGCTGTCCCCCTTGACCCACACGCCGAGGGTGTGTGGCTTGCCGCCCATGGGCAGCGGTTGCTTCAAGCGCAGCGCGGCATATTCGCCGACGACGTGCGGCACTTCGCCTTCGCGCTTGAGTTCCAGTTCGAGGCACGCGCCTTTCTCGGCGTCGCTTACCTGACGAATGTCGAACTTACCGGGCCGCCGCAGCGGAGTCGCGATCGATTGCTCATTGGGAACGAGTTGCCATTGGGCCAGGTCCTCCATGCGGCTGATGACCTGCGTTCCGGCCGGAGGTTGATGGTTGGGGAAGGTCCGCTTGCCTGCGGCGACCTTCGTTGCGGCGATCGGACTGATGACATAATTGACGGCGCCTGCCGCGGTGACGGCGAGCCCTTTGCCTTTCGTTTTCAGAGAGTGCTGGCGTCCGTAAAACTCGACCTGGGTCACGGCGGTTTCGGTGGGGAAGTCAATTTCCAGCTCACACTCCCCACGCGGCGTCCAGAACGCATAGATGCGATCGTTGCCGCGCTCGAACTCCAGTGCGTACACGCTCGATGAGCCGGTGGGCATCTGCCTGACGAGCTTCACGCTATCGAGCGTCTTCGTGAGCGTCGCGAGCGCGACATACGCGGGCTTCGGGTAGTGCAGGGGATGGCGCTGACACAGCCCCGATGCTCCCCAGAGCGTGTCATAGTATGTATTTCCTACATCTTCGAGCCCGGCCGGCGAGATGGTCGGGAAACGGTACGCGAGACCGATGAGCATGTCGCGTGCATACCACTCCGCGTGCCGCTGGGCGCCGAGATCGCGTTGGGCGCGGGAGGTGTACTCGAAGCAGCCGGCCAAGGGAATGTCGTAACCGAACTTTCGCGCCGTTTCGCCCATCAGCCAAATGCCTCCCGTGGTGTGCGGCACAATTTTCTCCGGCGCGAAGGTTTGGCCCGTCGCCTCCGTTCCGAGGTAGTCAATGAGTTCGCGCGGGAAGCCGCGCCGCAGCATCACGGCGATGAGGCCGGAGGAACCGCCGCTGTTTCCCGCCATGATCTTGAGCTGAGGGAACTTCGCGCGAAAGAACTTTGCAGCCTTCAATCCCAACTCGTGCAGCTCATCCTCGCGCGCGGCGAGCGCGGCATTTTCGGGCACATACTTCTCCCCGTAGATCTCCGGGGGATACACGCGCGGGTCGTAGCTCTCATGAAACAGATTGATGTACTGGCAGTGCGGGAAGCGTTTCAACTTCTCGTTAATGACCAGCTCGGCACGTTTCTCCGCGGCAGGCCAGTCCTTGAGATCCGCAAGACGGAAGGGCCACTGAATCTGATTGAGCGAGAACTTCCAGGGCGCGAAATCTTCCTCGCTGGCCTTGGTCCAGCTCATCGTCGTGCGCCGGAAGCCGGCTTTGAACAGCATCGGTCCTGCCACCGCCGGATCCTTGGTCGTGTAATGCACGCCGCTAAACCACCAGGTGCCGAAGGGCGATTCATAGCCCGCGGTGCGCGTGTCCTTACCCAGTAGGGCAAACGCCGCCTCGTGCTTGAGAAAAGTGTTTCCGCTAACATCGGCGAGGATCACGTTCAGTCCATACCAGCCGGCGTCCGGCATGGTCAGCGGCACAACGATATCGGCTTCGCTGCCCACGGCTGGAAGTTCGACCGTTTTCGCTTTTTTTACGAGCACTTGACCATCGATGCCGGTGATTTCCCAGCGCAATTCGTAGCGTCCCGCAACGTTCGCACGCAGGGCGAAGGTCGTCTCCGGCGTCTCCTCGTTATGAAAGATGTTGCCTGGCTGCGATTGCTTGAGCCGCAACTCCGCGGGAGCCTTTTCCAGAGTCACCCCGAAGACATGCACGGCGCTGGTCGAGGTCGGGTCCGGTTTGCGCCGACGATCGTTCTGTACTGCCAACTCGCCGCACTTGCCGAGGAACTCGAAGTCGAGATACGGCCCGATTTTCATGGGAGCATTTTGGTCCTTCTGGTCGGCTAGGATGTCCAGGATCTCGCCTGCCTTCAAGTCAACCCGCACGAGATAGAGCGGTACTGTGATTGTCTTCTTGTCGGCGACGTATTCCACGCTCCCCACCTGCTCGATGCCCTTGCCGGGTTTCTCGTTGCCGCGCGGCAGAGTGAGCGTCGTGTCCGCGATCGCGCCGCCGCGGCCCCACATGCCGAATCGCGTCAGCCGCGTGGTCAGCACGGGATCTAATTTGACATCGGGATCCACCGCGCACAGCACCCACGCCCGATGATAAAACTCTTGCGGCACCGAGAAGTGGAGCGATTCCTTCATGCCGTCCAGCGACGTGCGCGAGGTGTTCTCGTTTTCCTCCAGCCCCCGTCTTCCCTGCATTTCCTTCGCCATGCCGACATCCGCATTGCCGGCGCCGTCTGCCACCATCATCGGCACTTTTTTGACTTGCTGCGGTCCCGATTTGAGCGAAACGCTCCCCTCCATCATCACTCCGGGCCGCGCGATGCGCCGCACATCGAGCGGCAGGTAGATGCCCGAACCCGCACGCGTGAACGTTCGCTGGTTGCGCACCGCTCCGTCTGCCGCCAGTTTGAAACTCACCTCGGCGAGCCGGCTTTCACTCGCCAACCGACCGCAGTAGCGCCCGTCCAGCCACAACTCGGCGCCCGCAGCATCCCCACGTACTTCCAGCGGCACCCAACATTGCGAGGCAGCGGGGAGCGTCTCCCACACCTTCGCCAGATCCGCCTGCTGAGCCTCCGTGTAGCGTTTGAGATACGGGCGGCTGTGATACTGAAACTTGACGCCCGCGCTCGAAAACTCGATCCAGCCGTCGGCCATCGGGACCATCTCCGGCGTTTTCTTGCCGTCTTTTTCCACGATGCGCTTTTGCGTATCGGCCTTCACGACGCCGAGCATCGACTGAACCTTTCCATCGGCGAACTTGAACATCAAAGCGATCTTCCCCGTGGCTCCCACACGAAACTCTGCCTCCGCCGTATCGGCGCCGTTCAGGGTGAGATCCTGAGCGTTCAATAGCGAGGGCAGGAGCGATAGAGCTGTGAGGAAGATGAGAGGTTTCATGATGCACTCTGGTTAATAAGATCCAAATTTCTCGACTCACTGCCACTCCACAATCGGTTCCATCCTCGTCGCTTTCGTGCCCAACCGAATTTCGCTTTCACCTTGATTTGCACGTCGATGCTGCTCGGAACGGCGGCGAGGCGCGACGTCGGCTGGAAATGCAATTATATTGCCGAGATTGAATTCGTACGTCTTGAAGTGAATTCAGCGGCCGGTGTCGGCGCCGGTGCGGTTGGAGCGACCTATATGCACACATGTATGTCGGCGTGATGAGTTGGCGCAGAAGTGCCAGGTGTTGTCCTGGTTCTTTACCGGGAAGGCGTCGGCGAAGCGATGTCCTCCCTTCCCCCGTCGGCTTCAAAAAACTGCGCCCGCCTTCCTTGCCGGCTACCACGTGCGGATCGCCGGCAGCGGTCGATCGACGCAGAGCGTTCGCTTGCAGGAATCGAATCGACAAGCTTCGCTTCGAAGTCGGACTGCTCCGTCTGAAAAAGTCGCTCCAAGGCTGGAATGCGGATGGGCCTGCAGGACGGTCGCGTCCTTTTCCGGAGTGCGCCTCGCAGGCAAGGTTCCGGACCGTGTCGGCACCCGTGAATTCCTGCCAATACTCCTTCTCAAGCATCATCGTCGGGTCGCCGGGAGAGCGGCCGCGGACGGCCCGACGAACTATGTGCCTGTTAAGATGCGGTCACTCCAGCGACGTCTTGGGTGGCACTGGAACATTGAGCTTCAGGTCGTGCATTTCGCAGCCGTGGAACCCCGCGATCTGGATGCTGCAACGCTCCTTGGACCAAGTTTCCAGAAACCATCTCATTCTGGAACACGCGAAGAATACCCTTCTTCCTGCGCTGCACGGGAGGTCTCTGGCATCTCTTCAACGGTCCGATCCATGGCTTCGCCGGTTGCAACCATCGTGAGATCCTCCATCAACACCGTGGCTAAACGGTTAAGAAGTTTTTCCGCCCGTTCCTCTTCGAGCAGCGTTTGATCCAATAGTCGCCGCGCCTCCGGCTTACCAGCTTTACTCGCCAATGTGCGAGCGGTCAGATAACTGGAGATCTCATAATGTTCCACTTTTTGCGCAGCCGCAATCAACGATAAGTCCGCCGCTACGTCATCTTTCCCTTTGCCATTCGCGATGACTTCTTGGCCTTCAGTGATAAGCCCGGCCATCCCCTTGCAGGATTTCGGCTTCGGCTTGGCGTCAATTAGCTCGAAAACTTGCTCCAAACGCTCGATCTGGGCCTGGGTTTCTTCCAGATGCTTGGTAAATAGCGTCTTAAGGTCCGCCGTTCGCGCTGCTTTGATCATCTTGGGTAGGGCCTTGACGAGTTGGCCTTCCGCATGCAACAAATCCTGCAAGCACTCCTCGAGTTCCTGCACGAATTGCTTTGCCCCGGGAAAATTCTGACCGTTACCGTTTGACGTTCCGTTGCCGACAAAGCTACTGCGCGCTCCGAGTTCTTGAAAGGCGGGAGCCGTTATGAAATCCCAGCTGTCCCGAATGGCATCAAGTTAAGCCGTAAGCCGTTGCCTTTTCTAGCTTTTGAGTTTGATTGCAGTTGAGGAAAATCCGGCCTCCTGTCAGAATACGGGTGCTTACTACCTCTTCCGACAGGAGGCCAAGGATGGCTCTGA
>JBBQPM010000095.1:0-25726 GCA_038217425.1 Gemmatales bacterium | reverse complement strand
CACCTGCCCGTACTGCACCTGGCTGAACGACGGCACAATCTGCGGCAACAGCGTTCCGGAGGGGAGGACGTTGCAGAAGGCGCCGACGACGCTGCCGGTGTTGAGCAGGGCGCCGAGGCCGGTCTTGGTGTGGTCGCCGATGTAGGAGCCGATCTTGGTTCGGCCGGTGCCGATGCGTTGGCCGTTGACGGTGAGGCGGACGGGGCCGTAGTCGTTGCGGAGATCGCTGGTTTGCGTGGCGGCGGCGAGGTTGACCCATTCGCCGATGTACGAATGCCCGAGGAAGCCTTCGTGGTATTTGTTGCTGTAGCCCTGGATCACGCTCGCTTCGACTTCGCCGCCGATTCGGCAATGGCCGCCGAGGGTCGAGCCGGAGCGGATCTTGGCGCCCATGACCATCGTTTCCGGGCCGACGTAGCAGGGCCCTTCGAGCCGGCTGAAGGAATGCACGACGGCGCCGCGGTCGATGAGCACCGGCCCGCCGCGCGTGTCAATCAACACGTAGGGTTCGACGGTCGCGGATTCCTCGACGCGCAGCGCCTCCGCGGAGCCGAGCACGGTGATGCTGGCCGGGAGTTTGTCCTGAAGTTTTCGGCTGCGGACGAACCAGGCGTCGTCTTGCGTGAGGAACTCGCCGTTGCGATCGACGACGTCCCAGAGAAAGCGGACGAACTGCCCGCCGACAGGGGTTGCGGGGAGCGTCTTCATGCAGTGTCGCAGCCAATCGTCGACGGTATCGTGCTCGGCGACGGTCTCTTTCGGCAGCACGACATAGGCCGGCTCGCCTTCGAGCATGCCGACGTGCGGCTGTACATTCTCGAGCCGAAACTCCTGGGGCGGCAGCCAACGGCCGTTGACCATGACGACGTCGGACTTGAGCCAGGCGGGATCGTTGATCGCCCAGCCGGGGAGATTGCCCTGAAAGAAGTCGACGAGATGCGGGCGAATCCAGGCGCCCCGTTCGTCGGCGGCGAAGGCGTCGGCCTGGCGGTCGCTGAGTTTGCGGGCGCCGCACCAGAGATCGAACGCGGGGCGGGTGAGCGCGATCGGTTCGAGAAAGTCGACGCCGGAGTCTTCGAAGTAGCAAAGTTTCATAAGGGGTCTCGCAAGTAAAAAAAGCCACAGAGGGCACAGAGAACACAGAGGATGAAGAGAAGAACTCCCCTCTTTTGAGCACGGCACTTTTCTTTCTCGGTGTCCTCTGTGCCCTCTGTGGCAGCTCTTTTTTCATTCAACCGTGACGCTCTTCGCGAGATTTCGCGGTTTGTCGATGTCGCAGCCGCGCGCCAGGGCGATATGGTACGCGAGCAACTGCAGCGGCAGCGCCGTCACCAGCGGTTGCAAGAAATCCGCGACTTGCGGCACGATGATGACGTCGTCGGCCCGTTCCAACACGTAGTCGTCGTTCGCGCAGCCGATCGCGATCACGGGGCCGCCGCGAGCCTTGATCTCCTCCATGTTGCTCATGACCTTGTCGTAGACGCTGCCGGGCGGCACCAGGAAGACCGACGGCGTATCCTCGTCGATGAGCGCGATCGGGCCATGCTTCATCTCGCCAGCCGCGTATCCCTCGGCATGGATGTAGCTGATTTCTTTCAGCTTCAATGCCCCTTCCAGGGCCATCGGGTAGAGATACTGCCTGCCCAGGTAGAGCATGTTGTTGGCCTGGTGATACTTCTGGGCGATCGCTTCGATCTGGTCGTTGCATTTCAACGTCTGCTGCAAGATGTCCGGCATGCTTTGCAGTTCGTCGAGCAGCCGGCGTCCGGCTTGATGCGAGAGATGCCTCATGCGCCCGAGATAGATGGCGAGCAACGTGAGGACGGTGACCTGCGCGGTAAACGCCTTGGTGCTGGCGACGCCGATCTCGGGCCCGGCGTGGAGGTAGACGCCGCCGTCGGATTCGCGGGCGATGGTGCTGCCGACGACGTTGCAAATGGCGAGCGTCTTCTGCCCCTTGCGTTTGCATTCGCGCAGGGCCGCCAGCGTGTCCGCGGTCTCGCCCGATTGCGTGATGCCCAGAACGACGGTGCCGCGCTCCATCGGCGCGTTGCGGTAGCGGAACTCGCTGGCGTACTCGACCTCGACCGGAATACGGGCGAACTGCTCGAACAGATACTCGCCAATCAGCGCGGCATGGTAGCTGGTGCCGCACGCCGTGAGGACGATGCGGTCGATCTGACGCAGTTCGTTGGGATCGAGATTGAGCCCGCCGAAGTGTGCGGTCGCTTCCGCTTCGTCAATGCGACCGGCCATGGCGCGTTCGACCGCCTCGGGTTGCTCGAAGATCTCCTTGAGCATGAAGTGGGCGTGTTCGCCCTTGTCGGCGTCGGCGGGTTCCCAATCGAGCTGATGGATCTTGATGCTCGGACTCGTGAGATCGCGGGACAAAACGTCATATCGGCCCGGATGCAGCACGCAGATCTGGTTGTCGTCGAGATACACGACGCGCTGCGAATGGCCCAGCAGCGCGCTCGGATCGCTGGCGAGAAACGTTTCGTCATCGCCGAGACCGACGACCAGCGGACTGCCCAGCCGGGCGCCGACGATCTCGCCGGGATGGTGCGACGAGAGGACGGCGAGGCCGTAAGTCCCTCTCAATAGGGGGAGCGCCTTGCGGACCGCCTCGACGAGGTCGCCGTGGTAGAGCTTGGCGATCAAGTGGGCGACGACTTCGGTGTCGGTCTGGCTGCGGAAGACGTAACCCTCGGCTTCCAGCTGCTTGCGGAGCACGGAGTAGTTTTCGATGACGCCGTTATGGACGACGGCGATGTCGCCGTTGCCCCCCAGGTGGGGATGGGCGTTGACGTCGGTGGCGGGGCCGTGGGTCGCCCAGCGGGTGTGGCTGATGCCGGCGGTGCCGGGGGCGGGTTGTTTTTGCAAGTGTGCGACGAGATCGGCGATGCGCCCCGCGGTTTTGCGCACGCAGAGGCGCGAGCCGGTGAGCGTGGCCACCCCGGCGCTGTCGTAGCCGCGATATTCGAGCCGGGCGAGCCCTTCGACGAGGATCGGTTCCGCTTCGCGTCTGCCCGTGTAACCGACGATTCCGCACATAGAGATGCCTCCGTCCGGCGGGCTCTGGAATGCCCGCTCGCTCCGCATGAACTATAGAACCATTTTTCCCCGCAGGTCGAGCAGAGTCGTTACACGCGGGATGAAATGTAAAGTTTTCGCAATCGGCACAACCGCTACAACCGGACCGAAAGCCCCGGGGTGAGGTACTCCGAACCCCGGGGATCGGCGTTTGCAAAATGTATCCCAGGGGTTCGGAGTACCTCACCCGCTGGGCTTGGGATTCGCTATACTGATCGAAACCTCCCGGGGACGTCCGCCATGTCCGAACTCACGCGCATCAGCATCTCGCTCGAAGAATCGCTGCTCGCCGCCTTCGACCAACTCAACGAAGGCAAGGGCTACGCCACCCGTAGCGAAGCGATTCGCGATCTCATCCGCGATCGTCTGCTCAAGGAAGATGTCAAAAAACAGACCGGCGAAAAGGTCGGCGTCGTCTCGCTCGTCTACGATCACCATGCCCGCGAACTGGCCGTCAAACTCATCGAGAAACAGCACCACCATCACGACGTCGTCGTCTCGACGCTCCACGTCCATCTGGGCGCCCATCACTGCCTCGAAGTCACCGTGCTGCGCGGGCCCATCCACGAGATCTCGCACCTGGCGGAAGAACTGCTCGCGACCAAGGGAGTCTTGCACGGCGAAGTGATGTACACGGGCGGCGAACAGCAGTTTCAGCAATGGAAATGATCGGAGCCGCGATCCTCGGCGCCGGGGCCGCGGGGCTGATGGCCGGCATCCGCGCGGGCGAACTCGGTCGAAAGGTCGCGCTCTTCGAGAAGAACAAACGCCCCGGCGTCAAGATCCTCATGTCCGGCGGCACTCGCTGCAACATCACCCACGATACCGACGCCCGCGGCATCGTCCGCGAGTACGGCCCCAGCGGCAAGTTCCTGCATTCCCCCCTCGCCGCCTTCGGCATCGCCGACACCCTCGAACTGTTCCATGCCGAAGGCGTCGCCACGAAGGTAGAGGAGACCGGCAAGATCTTCCCGGTCAGCAACAAGGCCTCCGACGTGCTCGATGCCCTGGTGCGCCGACTGCAGCGGGCCGGCACACCATTATATCTCGAGGAACCGGTCACCGAACTTCGGCGCAGTGAAAATGGTTTCGACCTGCAGACGCCCAAACGTCGACTGCGGGCCGCGAAAGTGCTGATCACCACCGGCGGCCTTTCGTATCCCGGGTCCGGCACCACCGGCGACGGTTACGGCTTCGCCCAGCAACTGGGCCATCGCCTGATCGCGCCCGTTCCCGCGCTCGTGCCGATCGCCACCGGCGATCAGACCGTGGCGGATCTGCGCGGCATCACGCTCCCCGACGTCGGCGTCCAGGTCCTGCACGATCAGACGCCCCTCGCCCAGCGCCGCGGCTCGCTGCTGTTCGCCCACTTCGGCCTGTCGGGCCCCGTCATTCTCGACGTGAGCCGGGCCGTCAGCCGACGCAAGGACGGCGCCAAGCTCATCCTCGAAATCGACCTTTGGCCCGAACAAACCGAGACGCAGATTGGCGAGTACCTGCGCGACGAATCGCTCCGCTCGGGCAAGAAACAGCTCGCCCAGATCGTCGCCCCGCATTTGCCGCGGCGCGTCTGCGAACTCATCCTGCAGCGCGCGTCGTTGCCCCTGGACCGCAAGTCAGCGGCGCTTACCAAGGAAGACCGCCGAGGGCTCGTCGCCCAGATCAAGCATTGGCGGCTGCCAATCGCGGGGACGCTCGGTTTCAAGAAGGCGGAAGTGACCGCGGGGGGCGTGCCGCTGGACGAGGTCGATTCGCGGACGATGCAGAGCAAGCTCGTGCCGAATCTGTATTTCGCCGGCGAGATCCTCGACCTCGACGGGCCCATCGGCGGGTACAACTTCCAGGCCGCCTGGAGCACCGGTTGGCTCGCGGGGAGTTCGTTGTAAAATATCAAAGACTAACCACAGAGACACAGAGAACACAGAGAAATGGGAGAATGAAGAATCTCGGTTGGTTTCTGTCGTTCTTCCTTTCCCTCTTCCTCTGTGTTCTCTGTGTTCTCTGTGTCTCTGTGGTTAATGTTTTTATTCACCCAGGACTCGCCATGACCGTCCGCACGCGCTTCGCCCCCAGCCCCACCGGCTACCTCCACATCGGCGGCGTCCGCACCGCGCTCTTCAACTGGCTCTTCGCGAAACGTCACGGCGGCAAATTTATCCTCCGTATCGACGATACCGACGACGTCCGCAATCGCCCCGAAGCTCTCCAACCCATCCTCGACGGCTTCCGCTGGCTCGGCATCCTCTGGGACGAAGGCCCCGAAGTCGGCGGCCCGCACGCCCCCTATTTCCAGGGCCAACGCAACCATCTCTACCGCGCCGCGGCTCTCCAGCTGCTCGACTCGGGACATGCCTATCCTTGCTATCAGCCCAAGGAAGTTCTCGACGCCGAGCGCAAGGAAGCCGAGAAAGCCAAGCAAAACTACGTCCATCGCGGCGTCCACCGCGACACGCCCGCCGCGGAGAATCGCCGGCTCTACGACGAGAAACCGACCACGCTGCGGCTCAAGATCACGCCCGGGGCCGTCATCGCCATCGACGATCAAATCCGCGGCCGAGTCGAATGGCAGACCGATCTCATGGGCGACCCCGTCATCCTGCGTCCGGACGGCCGGGCGCTGTACAACTTCGCGACCGTGGTCGACGACGCCGGGCTCGAGATCACGCACGTCATCCGGGCCGCGGAACATCTGACGAACACCGCCACGCAGGTCGCGGTCTACGAGGCGCTGGGGGCGAAGACGCCGATCTTCGCGCACATCCCGGTCGTCAACGAGCCGAACTCGAAGAAGAAGCTCAGCAAGCGCGACATGAAGAAGTTCGTGACCGCCGAGATCCGCGGCATGCTCAGAGCCATCGGCTGGACGGACGCCGACATCGAGAGCCGAGACGACCTCAACCCGGCCACGGTCGCCTTCTACCGCGAGATGGGCTACCTCCCCGCGGGCCTGGTCAACTACCTCGCCCGGCTCGGCTGGTCGCTGGACGACAAGACGGAAGTGATGCCGCTGGAGACGATGATCGCGAACTTCTCGTTCGAGCGCGTCAACGATGCGCCGGCGAGTTTCGACCCGGAGAAGCTCCACTGGGTGGCCGGCGAGTACATGAAGCAGTTGCCGCTGGCGGAGCGGATCGCCGGGGTGATCCCCATTTTGCGGCGCGCGAAGTTGATCGACGATCCGGTGACGCCGGAGTTGCAGCGCAAGATCGAGCGCATCGTGGAAGCGTGCGGCGAACGGCTCAAGATCTTCGCGGACGTGCTGCCGTACTCGACGTTCTTCTTCCGCGCTCCGGAGTACGACCCGGCAGCGGTCAAGAAGCGCTTGCACAAGGAGGGGGCCAAGCAGACCTTGCGCGAGGCGGGCGAGTTCCTTAAGGCAACGCCCTCGTTCGAGACGGCCGATCTGGAGCGCGAATTGAAGGCGTGGTGCGAGCCGAAGCAGCTCAAGATCGGCGACCTCAACCACATCTTGCGCGTCGCGACGACCGGCATCGGCGTGGGCCCGGGGTTGTTCGAGTGCTTGTCGATCCTGGGACGCGAGGAAACGCTGGCACGCATCGTCGCGGCGGCTAAACGTCACGTCCTTTTTTTGGGGTTTCATCATGAAAAAAGTAGCTCTCGTCATCGGCGACGCGGCCGAGGTTTTCGACACGCTCTACCCGCTCCACCGCGTCAAAGAAGACGGCTACGAATGTCTGGTCGCCGCTCCGGAGAAACGGACGTATCACCTCGTCCAGCACGACTCGCATCCCGACTGGGACATCACCGTCGAATCGCCGGGGTACAAGCTCAAGGCCGACATCGCGTTTCGCGACATCAAGCCCCAGGAGTACGCCGGCATCGTCCTTTCGGGAGGCCGGGCGCCCGAGTACCTTCGCTACGACAAGGATCTGATCGCGCTGGTGCAGGCGATGATGCAGATGAATCGGCCGATCGCCTCGGTGTGCCACGGCATCGAGATCCTGGCGACCGCGGATGTCATTCGCGGCAAGAAGATCACGACGGTGAAGAAGTGCCGATTCGACGCCGAGGTCGTGGGCGCCGAGTACGTCGATGAAGCTGTCGTGGTGTCGGGAAACCTGGTTTGTGCGCGGACCTGGCACGACAACTGGTGCTGGATGCGCGAGTTCATGAAGCTGCTGAACGGGGCGTCATAATCGGCACGCCGAACGTTCCTGGCAAACCAGGTTTCCCATACACGTGCATGCAGCGAGAGATTGCGGAAAGATTATAAATCGCGTAAACCCCCAGGGCAGACGGGCCGATATTTTTAGTGTTCAGGGGGTAGGCTCCTCACCTTCCTCTTGGCAACCCAATTCGGCACGGTCGGCCGCCGCAACACGGCCAACCACTGTGGGTTGATTTCGGCAAACCCATGGCCCTATGATGAACCTGAAAGCCGGCGCCGAGCATATCAGGCGTTCTTGGTTTTCAGGGGAGACCTGCAAAATGCGTGTACCTGGACCGGATCCTACGTCCGGCCCCCCCCGGGGCCCTCGTGTCCGGTGGTCTCGCTGGAAGGATAAGGCGGATTCACCCGACGAACAAGAAACTTTGCAAAGGAGAAACGCGCGACGATCTTACCTCGAAGCACTCGAGGACACCGACTCGGCAGGAACCGATGGCATCCGATGGGAGCTGGTGGAAAGGATTCGACGCGAAATCGCCGCAGGAATGTACGACAACGAAGAAAATTGGCAGGCCGCTCTGGACGCCCTCCACAAGCGACTGATGCAATAGAACCCGGGGCTCCGCAGCAATGCGGGGCCCCGGGTTTTTTCTTACCCGATTGGCGCTTGCGAGTCGAAACCGCTAAGAGATACTAACTAGCCCCGGAGGGGCTATGGAAGGTAGCCACGAGTGAAGCGCAGCGCAACTCGTGGTAGATCGCGTTGGTTCAAATCGCTCCGGAGGAGCGAAGGGGACTTGGCGAATCCGAAGCTCTTAAGTTTGCGAGACGTCTTACTCCTCTGCCCCGCTGGGGGCAGGCCTTACCTCCGTCAAAACCACTGGTTGCGCTGCGCTCCACCCGTGGCTACCGTCCTTCGCCCCCTCCGGGGCGAAATATAGCTTGCCCGCTGTCAACTTCCACTAGCGAAATGTCCTAAACTTCCGCTAACTCTTCAAACCCGCCCATCTTGCGAAACTTCTGATAACGCTGCTCCATGAGCGTTTCGCACTTCAGCTTCGTCAACTCGCGCAGCGAACGCAGCAGATACGTCTTGAGCATGTTCCCCATCTCGGCCGGGTCGCGGTGGGCGCCCCCCAACGGCTCCGGAATGACGTTGTCGACCACGCCCAGATTGGCCAGGTCGCGCGACGTCAGCTTCAGCGCCTCGGCCGCCAATCGTTTGGTCACGTCGTTGGCTTCCTTCCACAAGATGCCGGCGCAGCCCTCGGGGCTGATGACGGAGTAGTAGGCGTGCTGTAGGATCGCGACCTTGTCGCCGATGCCGATGCCCAGCGCGCCCCCAGAACCTCCTTCGCCGATCACCACGCAAATAATCGGCGTTTGGAGCCGAGACATCTCGAGCAGACTCGTCGCGATCAGCTGTGCCTGTCCGCGTTCCTCGGCGCCCAGACCCGGATAGGCGCCGGGCGTGTCGATCAGGCAGATGATCGGCAGCTTGCACTTGGCCGCGAGTTTCATCTTGGCGAGGGCCTTGCGGTATCCCTCCGGATGGGCGCAGCCGTAGTAGCACTCGTTGCGTTCCTTGAGCGTGTGCCCTTTTTGATGACCGACGAGCAAGACTCGGTAATCGCCCAGGCGCGCGAACCCGCAACGGATGGCGCGGTCGTCGCCGATGGCGCGGTCGCCGTGCAACTCCATCCAGTCGCTGAAGATCATCTCGAGATAATCGACCGTTTGCGGCCGCTGGGGATGGCGCGAAACGAGAATGGTATCCCAGGGGCTGAGGCTCGAATAAATCTTGCGGGTGAGGCTGGCAAGATCGCGGCGCATCCGGCGAATGGCGGCGGCAGTCTCCCCTTCGCCGTCGCCTTTGACTTCGAGCTTGGCGAGGAGATCTTCCATCTCGTAGATGTCTTTTTCGAACGGCAGTATGTGGCGAGAAGCCATGGGACGAAACTCCGTGTCCATAAGCCCAATGGGTGAGGTACTCCGAACCCTTGGGATTCAGTCCGCATGCGTTCCTCCCAGGAGTTCGGGGTACCTCACCCGCTGGGCTTGCATTTTGTACCGAAACGCTCCGGCCACGGAAATGGGATGATTTCGGCGCGTGCAGGTCGTAGGATGCAGGGAAACCTTCACCCGAAAGGAAAGTTCATGGGGACAGCACGCAAAGTCGCTCTGGTGACCGGCTCAGCTACCGGCATCGGCAAGGCCGCCGCCCTGCGTTTCGCACGCGCGGGTCTGGCCGTCGTCGTCAACTATTCTCGCTCCGAAAAAGAGGCCCACGAGACGTTCGCCCAGGTGCAAGCGCTCGGCGTGCCCGCACTCTTGTGCAAGGCGAATGTCGGCGACGAGGCCGCGGTTCAGGCAATGATCGAGCGCACCGTCAAAGAGCTGGGCGGCATCGACGTGCTCGTCAACAACGCGGGGACAACGCACTTTATCGACCACAAGGATCTGGACGCCCTCACCGATCAAGTTTGGCAGGACATCTTTCAGGTGAACGTTTTGGGGACGTTCTACTGCTGCAAGTGGGCGATGCCGATTCTCAAGGAGCGCAAGGGCTGCATCGTGAACGTGACGTCGGTGGCAGGCCTCAGCGGTCAGGGGAGTTCGATCACGTATTGCGCGAGCAAAGCAGCTGCGAACTCGTTGACCAAGTCGCTGGCTCGAGCGTTTGCTCCGGAGGTGCGAGTAAACGCCGTGGCGCCGGGGCCGGTGAACACGCGTTGGTTGGCGCCGCACATGGAGAAGGTGGCGCGGAATATGAACACGATCCCGATGGGCCGAGCCGCGGAGCCGGAGGACATCGCCGAGACGATTGAGTTCCTGGCTCTGGGCAACGGCCTGATGACGGGGCAGATCGTCGTCGTGGACGGCGGGCGCACGATGTAATTGATCGACACGGTCTACTTGCGATGGCGAACCTTGGCGCGCATCCGACGCTTTTTGCGACCCACCTTCCGCCGACCACTCCCCCGGCGACGACTACCCATAACCGACCTCCGAATAATTCTGGATCCAAGTCACTATTTGGCAAACGAACATTGTAGAACCCGATTCCCCCTTTGACAAGCAGGAGAATCTATGCGAACCTCGATGATCGCTTTCTGTGTCTTTACTCTAGGGAGCCCGGCGGCGCACGCGCAGAATGACGCGCTGCTCAAAGCCGTCACGCTGTACGCCTCCTTCGACGAGAAATGCCAGGCCGACTATGCCCGCGGCCCAGCAGAACTGGCGACGCGCAGCGTCCACGACACGGAGAAAGGCCAGTTCGTCCACACGCCCGGCATCGACCACAATGTCTTCCGCATCAACAAGAAGGACGCCCTCCGCGGCGGCGCCCTCGACCCGAAGGAGGCGCTTCCCAAGAATGGCCGAATCTACTTCCCGGTCAAGAATCATCTGAGCTACAAGCCGGGCGGCTGGAGTGGCGCGGTCTCCGTCTGGTGCAACACCGACCCGAACGCGACGATCCAGGCGAAATTCTGCGATCCGATCCAGATCACGCACAAGGGCGCGGGCGACGGCGGCATCTGGTTCGACTTCAACGACGCCAAGCCCCGCGACCTGCGCCTGGGGACGTTCCCCGCCGTCGTCCCCGGCGTGAAGCCGGCGAAAGAGTCCGACGCCGACGCCCCGATGGTCCGCGTCCCCAAGGTCGACTGGAAAGCCGGGCAGTGGCATCACGTGGTGCTGTCGTGGAAAAATTTCGATACCGGCAAACCCGACGCCGTCGCCTCCTTGTACATCGACGGCAAGCACATCGGCGACGTCAAGAACCGGGCGATCGCCATGTCCTGGGACGTCGACAAGGCCGGCATCTACATCGCGGTCGGCTACCTGGGATTGCTCGACGAACTCACGGTCTTCGAGCGGGCGCTGACGCCGGCAGAGGTGGGCGTGCTGCACCAGGAGCCAGACTTTGCCAAGGGACTGAAGAAAAAATCGTGAGGCGCCGTTTGTACTTCCCACGGCGCACAATGAGTTAAGGAGCCGCGACCTTCCCCGCGCGCGGTATAGCCACAAGACGCGGCGTACGCCAATTGATTCCGACTGCAAGCGTCTGGAGTGCCACGTCCCAGGGGGAACTCCAGGCGCTTACACGACCTGGCTCGCCGCGCATGTCGCGACGAATACTCCCGGCTCGAGTCGGTCGCACTCATTCATCATCGAACGGCCGACGAAGTATCTCCAGGAGCGTTTCCAGCGCCTGCGGGGCGTCGGGGCCGCTCGCTTCGATCGTGAGGACGGTTCCTTGTTCCGCGGCGAGGGTCAAGAGGTTGATGAAGCTTTTGCCGTTGATCGGTTCGCCAGGATTCTTGGCGACGAGGATGAGCGACTGAAATTGCGCGGCGGCCTTGACGAACGCGGAGAGCGGTCGCATGTGCAACCCCTGGGGGTTGGTGATGGTCACCGTTTGCCGAAGACTGATGCCGCTCATGGCCGAAGGACTACCCTTTCGCGCTGGCCTGGGAGATTAGCCGGCATTTGTAGACGAATTCAGCAAGATCCAGATGGCGTCGGAACTGGCGGCTTCGCGCAGGGCATTCACGAAGGCGTCGTCCTTCAATGTTCGCGAGACGTTTTCCAGGGCGCGGAGGTGATCCCCGGGGCGATCTTGCGGCGAGATCAGCATCACGAGCACGTGCACTGGGTCGCCGTCATGGCTGTCGAAGGCGATGCCTTGCTTGCTGATTGCGAGGGCGCCGATCAGGCGGTCGACGGCCGTGTGCTTGGTATGCGGGATGGCGACGCCTCGGCCGATGCCGGTAGACGCCAGGGCTTCGCGTTTGAGGATCTGCCTGACCACGTCCTCGGGATCGGGAAAGAACCCGGCGGCGCGGAGCTTTTCGACCATCTCGCGAATGACGCCTTCCTTCGTATTGGCCGTCAGGCCCGAAGAGATGGCGTCGCGGACTACAAAGTCACTCATGCGCATGGCGGAACCCCTTCCCTTACTTGTGGTTCTCGCCGCGGTGGTGATCCTGGATTTTTTCCTTGTATTTGCGGACCTGCTGCTCGACCTTGTGCAGGCACATGTCCAGCGCCGGGTAAACTTCCTTGGCAGTTTCGGTGGCGACGAAGTCGTGTTTGTGCTCGGCGGAGACGAGGAATTCGACGGTGCTGCGCTCTTCGTGCATATCGACGACAACTTCGATCATCATGATGCGCGGGAAGAGGTGAAGGATTTTGCCGGCTTTATCGCGTATGTGTTGCTGGCTCTCTTCGCTGAGGTGGCCGTGACGGGCGGTGATCTTGATTTGCACGGAGACTACTCCTTCTCATTCCAACGGCGCTTTTGGCGCGGGGTCGTATTTGGGAAGCTCTATTTTAATGGGCCGGAGCGGATTTGAGAAGTGCCCGGGGCGCATTCTCATTCCTCGCTCGCCTCGCCGGCTCCCCATTCCCGGAGTCGGCGCTGTAACGTGCGCAGCGAAATTCCCAGAAAGTCCGCCGCCTGCGTGCGGTTGCCGTGAAACCGCTCCAGGGCTTCCTTGATGGCATGATTCTTGAGCGACTCCATGCGCGACGCCGACGCCGGCACCCCGGAATCGCCGCGCAGTTCCGGGGGCAAATCCTCGGCGCGCAGAATCGCGCCCTCGGCGAGGACGGTCATCCGTTCGACGCAGTTGCGCAGTTGCCGAATGTTGCCGGGCCAATCGAAAGCGCGGAGAACGTCCATCAATTCGGGACTGACGTTCAGGACGCGCGGGCCGCTGAAGACCCGTAAGAAATGCTCGACGAGCAGGGGAATATCTTCCCGGCGCTGGCGTAGGGGAGGCAACTGCAGGGAAATGACGTTAAGCCGAAAGAAGAGATCTTCGCGAAACTTGCCGTCCTGCACGAGCCGAGACAACGGCCGGCTGGTCGCGGCGACGACGCGGACGTCGACGCTCACTTCGCGGTCGCCTCCCACGGGCGTAATTCGGCGCGACTCGAGCACGCGCAAGAGCTTGGCCTGGACGGGCAACGGAAAGTCGCCGATCTCGTCGATGAACAGCGTGCCGTGATGCGCCAGCTCGAATCGGCCAGTGCGGTTGTGCACGGCCGAAGTGAACGAGCCCTTGACGTGCCCGAAGAGTTCGCTTTCGACCAGGGCTTCGGGAATGGCGGCCATGTTGACGACGACGAGCGGTTTGGCCCTACGCGGACTGTGGTAGTGCAGCGCCTGGGCGATGAGTTCCTTACCCGCGCCCGATTCCCCGAGGATGAGGACCGTGCTGTCCGCCCGCGCGGCTTTGAGAGCCTGATCGCACACCTGGATGAGTTCGGGCGAGGCGCCGACGATTCGGCCCTCGGGGAGTTCGCGATTGACGTGCGCGATCACGTCGCTCGGCGAAGCGTCTCGACCCGGTCGCAAACAGCGCTGGACGAGTTCCAGGAACGCCTTGGGTTGCACGGGTTTCGTCAGAAAGTCGACGGCGCCCCATTTCATCGCCTGCACGGCGACGTCGACCGTGCCGAACGCGGTCACCAAAAGGAAGGGCGTGTGGGCGTGCTTTTGTCGCCAAAGTTGCAACAGATCGAGCCCGGAACCGGATTGGGCCCCAAGGTTCAGATCGCTGATGACCATGTCGACGGGACGGGCGAGGTGCTCCAGCGCCTCATTGAGATTGCCGGCGAGCAGGACGTCGTATTTCTCCAGGCGCAGGACGCGCGCAAGCGCCTTACGCTCGCGCTCGTTGTCTTCAACCACGAGGATCAAGGGGGTCTCGGGCATTGCGTGTCTCTGCGACTACCGATTTTTAAGCGGATAGATCATCGCGTTTGGCGTGATCGGCAATGAGATCTCTGCCGACTCTACCGGGAAGCGCATCGTGAAGCGGGCGCCTCGCGGCTCGTTGCGTTCATAGTATATTAGCCCGCCGACTTCTTCAACGTAACGTCGAACCAGCGCCAACCCCAGGCCGTTGCCGTTTTCCTTCGTCGAGTAGAACGGTTCGAAAACGCGCTCCCGGTCCGTCCACAAGATCCCTGGGCCGTCATCGGAGACGGAGATCTCCACCGTGTCGCGATCGAAACGCACCCCTATTTGGATATGTCCTCCCGCTCCCGTCGCCTCGATCGCGTTGTTAAGCAGGTTGATAACGATTTGGCGAAAGCGGTCCCGGTCGATGCGGATCAGTGAATTTTTCTCCGGAAAACGCGCCGTCACCGCAATCTCCGACCGCTCCAGGATCGGCCTGAGAAAGAGCAGCGTCGACTCCATCTCTCGTCGAACGTCGACCGGCTGGATCTGAGGCGACTCCGGGCGCACGTAGCCGAGCAACATGCGCATCAGACCCTCGACGCGGTCGATTTCCTGGATCGATTCCTGAATGATCAGCGACTGTTCGGACATGGAAGCCGGCGGCGCGACGACGCCCTTGTTCGCGGAGACGAGCATCTGCTCGATGACGTGCAAATTGAGACGCATGGCGTTGAGCGGATTGCGGATTTCGTGGACGATGCCCGACATGAGCTGCCCGACCTCGGCATAGCGGCGCGAGCGTGCGAGTTTCATCGCTTCGCGCATCATCGTCAGCCGACGGCTAATCTGCAGGAGTGCCCAACACGCTCCCGTCAGAACCACGAGCATCACACAGAGAATCAGCCCCCAGGTCCGCCACAGGGCGTGCTTCTTATCCTCGAGTTCCCTCTCCACCCAGGCGTACGTGAGACCGGAATGATACGCTCCCGCGGCCTGATCGTTCCACTGCATCGGCACGCGGACGTCCAGAACGCGTTGGCCTCCCGTGAGCGCTTCGGACTTCGTGTCGACGACGTCGTCCCCGGCCTCGGGGACGGTCCGTTCGTACCAGGTTTGGCTGAGGCGCTTGCCTTCCAGCTGAGGATTGAAATGCACGAGTACCGTGTCGTCAAGGCCGACGATCGCGGCGTACATCCGGGAATCGTCATTGGGGATCGCGGTATCCCAGTGCCGGCGCAGATAGTCGAGAATGGCCGGGTCGCGGACATCGGAGGTCTTGTTCTGCGCTTGCATCTTGGCGATGATCCGCACCGTGCGCTCCGCGTGCGTTCGAAGCCTTTTGGCTTCGGAGTCGATCAGCGTTTCACGCACCTGGCGAAAGTCGCGGTAAATACCCCAACCCGCAATACCGACCACCAGCAAGAATGTAATGCCGATCGCCGAAATGAGCGAGAGCGTCCACCAGAAGAGTTTGGGGTCGGCACGGAGCAGGGGTTGTTTCTTTTCGTCCATGTTTGAATCTTATACAGGCAGCTGCGAGTCCGCAATTCGCACCGCCTCAAATCGTGAATGAGAACCCGTACGACAATGCTGCCTGCGGCACGGAGTTTTGAACCTTTGGCTCGAGCGCCGCCAGATTGCTCTCGGCCGAGGCATCGCCTGGATTGAGCCGGAGAATGTTGCGCTCGACCGCAATGCGTTCCTCTAGGCTGGCGCCGATCTTTTGCAGATAAACCGCGAGAACCCGATATGCCCAGACCAACTTCGGATCCTCGCTAATGACCTCGTCCAGGTGCTCTTTCGCCAGACGAAGTTCGCCTTGCCGAAGGTAGAGTTCCGCGCGAAACATGCGGGCGAACAACGGCCCGCTCGAACCGCATTTCTCCACCTGACGTGCGGCATGTTCCGCATCGGGCCAACGGCCTCGGTCCAGGGCGATGTGTCCCAAATAATACCAGGCGGAAATCTCCAGCGGATGCTTGGCCAGATGCTCCTGAAATATGCGCTCCGCCTCGCGCAGTCGGCCCAACGATAAGTACAGCGTCCCCAACGACAGCGCCGCTTCCGTGCCGTCGAGTAACTTTTGCTCGCCGAGGTAGATTTCGTTTCGTCCGGGATTATACAGCGCTCGCAAGAATGACAGCTCGGCTCCGCCGACGTCCCCCAACTGCGCGAGCAATTGCCCCTGGCGAGTCAGCATCTCGGCGTCGTCGGGAAACAGCTGAAGCCCCTGCCGAATCAGCGACAGGGCTTCTTCGCGCCGGCTGAGCTGTCCCAGCAACTCCGCGGTGTGCGCGAAGAGTCGCCGGCCCCACTCGCCGACATTCTCCAGGTTCTTGATGCTCGACATGAAGTAGGCCAGCGCTTGCTGCCGTTCACCCAGGTCGGCATGGGCGGCGCCGAGATGATACAGCACGATGGAGTCATTCGGAAGGGCGGCGTACTCGGCTTTCAAAATGCGCAAGTTCCGATTGGTCTTGCGGCGAAGCAGCGCCGGGTCCGCGTATCCTTCATGCACGATGCCGATCTTCGTCGGCGTGACAGGCCAACCGAGATCCTGAATGCCGGGCAAAATCTGCTCATGCACCCGCCGAGCCCAACGTACCTGGGGATGCCGCGAGAATAGCCGACAGTGGGCACACACGACCGGCGCCTGCTCCGCGTGTTTGCGCGGAATGATCGTCTTCATCAGATAGGCACGAGGCCCGTTCAACTCCGTAAAAAGTTGACCCAGCGCCGCTACTTGATCCGGCTTGATGCGATCGTCCGCGTCGAGCCAAAAGATCCAATCGCTCGTCGCCTGCGCCAGAGCCGCGTTCCGGGCGGCGGAGAAATCGTCCCGCCAGGTGAAATCCGAAACGTGCGCCCCCAACTCTTGCGCGATCGTCTTCGTCCGGTCGGTAGAACCGGTGTCGACAATCTGGATTTCGCGGAACAAATGAGCCACGGGGCCCACGCAGGCCTTCAAATTATTCTCTTCATTCTTTACGATCATGCACAGCGCGACGGATGGCGACATGGGGGAACCTCTCATTAGAAGTGAGTCTATCCCCTCGAGAGCAAAGATCGTGCCGAACGTTCAAAGCGAGCCGCGGACATTCGTCCTTCGGGACGTAAATCCCATGCAAATAAGGCGAGCGGGAGGCATTAGTCCCCCGGTACGTGACTAGCTGCAATGACTCGATCGTGCGCGATGGCCGCAAAAATCGATGTCCCGCGGGTTCTCACGTCCCCGGCTCGTCCAACCTCCAGGTGCGACATTTTGTCGCACTTCGCGACATCCTGACGCATCCCTATCCGTTGCATCGAATAGAATTTCGAGACTTACGCGCAGGCATGCCGTTTGCCTTATGTCATTTTTCGCACTCGCTCATTCGAGGATTTTCATGTCCACCGACGTCCTTGTTCTCGCGCCGCATCCGGACGACGAATCGCTAGGATGCGGCGGAACCATCAGGCTTCTCACCGAGTCTGGCATTCACGTGGACGTCGTCTTCATGACCCGTGGCGAACACGGCTGTGAAGCGCCTGAAGCCTCCACGCCCGGCTCGCGCCGCGAACTCGCTGCCACGCGCACCCGCGAAGCTCAGCAGGCGTGCCAAATTCTAGGCGTCGCGGAGGTTCATTTTCTGGAGGGAACCGACGCGAACCTCGCGTGTGAGGCGCACATGACGCAGCGACTCGTTTCGTGGTTTCGCGAACGATCGTACCAACGCGTCTTCTGTCCCTGGCCAGGCGATCGCCACATCGATCATGCGGCGACGCACGCGCATCTGCTTCAGGCGCTGAAGACGGTTCCTAAACCGGTAACGCTGTGGCTTTACGAAGTATGGACGCCGTTGCCCCACAACATTTGCATTCCGATCGACGCAACGATGGAGATTAAACGTTCAGCCGTGCGCGCGCACGAGAGTCAGTTGGCCTGCATCGACTATCTGTCGGCCTTCGAGGGACTGGCGTCGTATCGCGCCTTATTCTGCCCCGGTTCGCGGTATGCCGAGGCGTTTCAAATTGTGCCAGGTCAGGAGCGGGATCGATGACTTTAGAATCGTATCTGTCGGGTTTGCCGCGTCGTTTGAACTGGGGATGCGGACCGATCACGCCGTTCGGTTGGGTGAATTCCGACATCATGCAGGCGCCGGGCGTCCACGCCGTCGCCGACATTCGCAGCGGCCTGCCGTTTCCAGACGACTGGTTCGACGCCGTCGTCTCGATCCACGCGCTGCCGGAACTTTCCTATCTGGAACTCGACGTTGCACTTAAAGAACTTCGCCGTGTCCTGCGGCCCGGCGGCGTACTGCGCCTCGGGCTTCCCGATATGGATCGAGCGATCGAAGCCTACAAGTCCGGCGATCTCGATTACTTCCTGATCGGCGACGAAGTCGTGCGCTCGCTCGCCGGAAAGATGATCGTGCAACTCACCTGGTTCGGGCGTTCGCGCTCGATGTACACCGCGGAGTTCACGAAGGAATTGCTGTCGCGCAACGCCTTCGCCTCCGTAAGCAAGTGCGCCTTTCAGGAGTCCATGTTCGGCCCCCACTGGATCACCGATCTGGACGATCGGCCCCTGGAGTCGATCTTCATCGAAGCCCGCAAGCCGTGACGCTACTTCAGTTTCTCCACGAGCGTCTTGACGTTGTGCCGAACCATGCCGACGTACGTCCCCGCGTCCGTCCCCGGTTCCCCCATCGCGTCCGAGAAGAGCGTGCCCCCCACGGTCACCGCGTGCCCCTTCGCCTTGCAGCCTTCCAGAAGCGACTTCATCGTGCGGTCGTTCACGCTCGACTCCACGAACACCGCCTTGATATTGCGCTCGACGATGAGATTGACGAGTTTGTTGATGTTCGCAATGCTCGCTTCGGCGTCGGTGGTGATGCCCAGGATGCCGTGCACTTCGATGCCATACGCCCGGCCGAAGTAGCTGAAGGCGTCGTGCGAAGTGATCAGCACCCGGCTCTTTTCCGGGATCGATTGCAAATTCGTCTTCGCTTCTTGATGTAGATCCAAGAGAACCTTGCGATAGGCCTGGCCGCGCTGGCGATATTCCTCGGCATGCGCCGGGTCGTGATGCGCGAGTCCCTCGGCCACGACGAGCGCCCCCTCGGCCCAGAGCGAAACGTCGAACCAGACGTGCGGATCGGAGACGCCCTCTTCCTCCTGGAGGAGTTTGTCCTTGGGCAGCCGATCGCCGACGCTGACGCTCTTGAGATTGGGGTTCTCGAGCGCTTCGGTCATTTTGCCTTCCAGATGCAGCCCCGAATAGAAGACGACGTCGACCGTATAGAGCTTGCGCACGTCCTTCGGCGACGGGCTGTACGTGTGCGGATCGACGCCTGGGCCAAACAGCGTAGTGACGTGGACGAGCTCGCCCCCCACTTTGTCGACGAGATCCGCGACCATGCCCGTGGTGGCAAGCACCTGCAACCGCTTGGTTCCAGAGGGAGGCGTATCTTGTTTGCAGCCAACGAGAAGGGCCAGTGCGAGACAGAGATACTTTGACATCGGAGCCTCAAGTTAGGTGAACCTATTTGTAAATTAAGATAAGCCTATTTAACGGATTCGTCAATGTGAATATCAAATGGGGAATTCGGTCGGCGTGATAAGGCGTCGCCCTTCCAGGCGCAGCCACGGAGTGGCAAACGCGCGGCGGAGAGATCCGGGACACGGTTCCATCGAGGCGAAAATCGGTGCTGGGCTTTCAGCATGCAAACGCTAAATCGTCTAGAATGTCTCGGTCGCCTGTTCCCGCCTGGAGACCCCCCGAATGCTCGGCACCCGCCTTTCCCCGCCTCAATTCATGCAGCGTGTCGCCGAGGAATTGCAGCGCCTCGACGTCGGTCCAGTCCATGCACTCGCCGACGCCATCTTCGCGTGCTACGAATCGGGACGTACCGTCTTCGTCATCGGTAACGGCGGCAGCGGGTCCAACGCCTCGCATTTCTGCGAAGATCTTGGCAAGGGCACGCTGCGCCGCGAAGACTTCGACAACGACGACAAAAAACGACTCCGCATCCTCAGCCTCACCGACAATACCCCCTACATCCTCGCATGGGGCAACGACGAAGGCTTTGATCGCGTCTTCGTCGAGCAACTGAAAAACCTCGCGGCCGCCGGGGACCTCCTCATCGCCATCTCTGGCTCCGGCAACAGCCCCAACATCCTCAAGGCCGTCGAATGGGCCAACCGCAAAGGACTCGTGACCTTTGGCTGCACCGGCTTCACCGGCGGCAAACTCAAAAGCTTGGCTCAGCAAAACCTGCACGTCGCCCTCGACGACATGGGCATCGTCGAATCGATCCACCTCACAGCGTTTCACTGGATCGTCGACAACCTGCACGCGAGGATTTCGCTATGAGATTCGTTTGCTTCTTGCTGTTCGCCGCCCCCGCAGTCGCCCAGGAAACGGGGACGATCGTCGGCGTCGTGCGCTTCACGGGCGCCGTCCCCGCAGCCAAGAAAATCTTGTTGGGCGACGGCGCCACGATCTTGCACCGCGATCTAGTCGTCCAGGGGGAGAGCAAAGGACTGCTTGGCGTCGCGGTCCACGTCGAAATACCCCCCGCGCCGCTTCTCAAGGGAATGCCGCGCGCCGTCATCGACCAGCGCGACTCGATCTTTCTGCCGCGCGTGATCGCCCTACAGGAAGGCCAGGAGATTCGCTTCGAAAACAACGATCTGCAAAACCACGGCGTCCAGGCATTTTCAACCAAGCCCGAGAACACCTTCAACGTGACGACCCCTGCGAATCGGCCCTTCGATTTCCGCTTCAAGGCCCAGAAGCATCCGATCCTCTTGGGGTGTCCGCTGCATGGCTGGATGCGGGCCTGGATATTCGTTTTCGAGCACCCTGCGTTTGCGGTGACGGATAAAAAGGGGGAGTTCGCAATCGCGAACGTTCCAGCCGGTAAGCAAACCGTGGTGTTTCGACATCCCGATACAGGACTGTCGCAGCGACTCGAGGCGGAGGTTCGTACGGGTCAATCGGTTCGCGTCGAGGTCGAGTGGAAAAGTCTGCCGAACCCGTGAACCTCGGCAAACGACGACGACCCGCGTGCTCTCGGCGAGAGGGCACGCGGGTCGGTTTTTTTCGCAGGAAACAGTTCTTAGCGTTCGATCATGACACGAACATCGGTGGTCAGGTAGCGATGCGGGCTGGTTCGATCGCTGGGGGGCAGGATCGAGCCGCTGACGCGGACGATTTGGCCGTCCTTGAGGCTTTCCAGGCCTTCGCCAGTGAGGACGACGCAGCCGCCGTACGGGTCGGCCGATTCGACGCCGGCGTAGCGCAGTCGCCAGTTGTGCTTGTACTGGTAAACTTGCCCGACGATGGTCTGGAACTTGTTGGAGGGGCCGAAGTCGACGCTGTCCTTGGCGGAGACGACTTGCTGCGTCACCGGCACGGCAAAGTTCGGAATCGCCAGTTCCGGTTGCGCCTTGTGGAAGACCTGTCCGGGGATCACGCCGTCGACGTGCGACTGCACGCCTGAAACTTTGTCGAAGGCCTGGGGCACGAGCACGGGCGACTTGCCTTCCAGCGGCGGGGAATCCCAGAGGACGGCCCCGCTGCTGATCTTTTCCTTGACCTTCTCGCTGTTGTCAGGGACCACCTGGATCGGCGCGGGGCTGACCGTGGTATGGGTCGCGTGTTGCACGGGAGCCTGGCTTTCCAGATGCGGCAGCTGCGTGGCGATCTGGGTGATCGTACCCGGCTGCACCTTCGTACGGCCAACGACCCTGGACGGAGTCGGCGGCGCGGGCAACTCCGTGCTGCTCGTGCGGATGATTTTCGCAGGCGTCCGCGCCGGTGCCGGTGCCGGCGTCGGCGCCGACGGCACACTGCTCGTGGAAGACATCTGTAAGGGGACTCGCTCGGGAGTTCCCTTGGTGTTGAGATCGTTGACCAGCGATTGATAATCGGTCGCCGGTTGATGAAGGCAACCCGTTCCCCAGACGCCGCTGAGGACACCGAAGCCAAGGATGAAAAGGTTACGACGCACCTTCTCCTCACTTTCTGCGTTAATATGCGATTGGCAGAAGCCCGTTTCTGCCGGGGTTTTGGGTCACTGTGGGCATGGGTCTCTGCAGTACTAAATCGGACAATCGTCGTAGCGAATTGAGCAATAATCCGACAATGTCGATTTTTCAGGGGATGCGGAAGAAAGGAAGAAGACCGATTGCACCGGAGGCCCGGCAAGATGGGAAAGTAGGTGCAAATGGAAAGGAACCCACTAACAATCTTTCCAGTCGTCGTAGATCTTTTCGAAATCGTCTGCGCATTCGATGAAGCATTGCAGCAGCGCCGGGTCGAACTGCTTGCCCCCTTCGTCGGCCATCATCGACACGACGGCCGGGTGCGGCATCGCGGGCTTGTAGACACGGCGTGAGCGCAGCGCGTCGTAGACGTCGCAGATCGAAACGAACCGCGCCGTCAGCGGGATCGAGTCGCCGCGCAGGCGGTCGGGGTAACCCGTTCCGTCGTAGCGTTCGTGGTGATGACGCGTGATGTCGATCGACATTTCCAGGTACGGTAGCGCAAAGCGATGTTCCCGTGCGACGCTCTTCAGCGTCTCGGCGCCGAGGAGCGTGTGCGACTGCATGAGCAGTCGTTCCTCGTTCGAGAGTTTGCCGGGCTTGAGCAAGACGTGATCGGGCAGACCGACCTTGCCGATGTCGTGCAGCGGCACGCAGGTGGCGAGCATGTCGATGAAGTTGTCAGTCAGGACGTCTTCAAACTCGAGCCGACCCTTCGCCTGTCGCGCCAGGCGCCGACAAAAGAATTGCAGACGCTGGAGATGTTCGCCGGTCTCTTGATGTCGGCACTCGCACAATTTGGCGAGCGCGAGCACGAGGGCATTGCGCGCTTCGATGAGGTCGCCGTCCTTGTCCTTCAGGTGTTCTTCCAGGTCGCGGTTGATGTCGACCATGCGTCGATGCAGGTGGTCGCTTCGTTCCTGGGCTTGTTTGAGGCGTAGCAAGGACTGCACGCGGGCTTGCAGCTGGTGCCAGGTCAGCGGCTTGGTGAGGAAATCGTCGGCTCCGTTGAGGAGCATCGTCGCCAGGTTATCGGGATCGAGCCGGCCGGAGATGAGGATGATCTTGACGTGGCTGCGCGCCAGCGTGTGCCTTAATCGCATGCACGCTTCGATGCCGTTGAGCTGCGGCATGTCGACGTCGAGAATCACCAGATCGTGGGCGTGGGCTTCGTAGAGTTCGAGCGCTTCCTGGCCGTTACAAGCCTCCATGCAACGCAGGCCCAGGGCTTCGAGGGTGATGCGGTAGAACGAGCGAATGGACGGTTCGTCGTCGGTGATGAGGACGGACGGCGCCGAATCGGGATTGGTCCAGGGAGTGGCTGCGGTAACCGGTACGCTATAGGCGGGGAAGGAGGCAAAGCTCATGGAAGAACTCCTGACGATCCCAACTCCAGCGAGCCCGGCCGAGGTGAGGGTCCGGGCAATCGCGCTAGCAAGACATGGATAAGCAAATCTTGACGCGCGCGATGGGAAAGTGCAAGAGAAACCTGGAACTAATTCGTCGCGGCCGCGGAAATGAACGGCAGCGATTTGACCCGGCCCGGAGCCCAGGCGTTGCGGGCGATGAGGATCGTTTGCCGAAACGATTCCGGATCGCAGACGCCCGCCAGGGTCAGCACGGTTTTGCCGCCGGACTTGATTTCGAGATTGCCGGAACGGAAGAAGGTGCTGTTGGAGTCCTCGATGAGGATCACGTCGTCGATGTCGGCAAGTTTGACCTCGCCGGCGACGGTCGCCTTCCAACCTTTGAGAATCTTGATTGCCCGATTGGTCAGCATGTAGCGAACCATGAAGAACGGCAGGAGCTTGCTGAAGTAGACCCAGGACATGACGAGCCAGCCGAGCGGGGCGAGGATAATCGTGTTGTTGAGCTTTTGGCCCAGGGACGCGATGGCGCCGCTGCGCGCCACGCTCGGATAGACTTCGCGGATGCGGACTTCGCTGAGGGCCGGTGGAGCGAGACCGGCGATGGGCTGTAGCAGGGCTGCGGTCATACGTCGTCTTTCGTAGAGGTCGGGAGCGATTCCGTCCCCCCTATTGTCGCGTCCGGCAAGCGGCTGGCCAGTGCTTTGGCGTTCATTTTCTAAAACCCAGGCGTCCGGCGAAAAATTTTCGGCTCGCGCCGGAGTTCTGTGAGCTACGATTGCGCCGGCGAGAACGATTTCACCACCCAAGCGGAGTGCGTGCCCATGAAGGTCTTCGTTGCCTGCTTCGTCTGTTCGACCGTCGGCTTCGTGGCCATGGGCCTGTCGACCGGCATGTTCACGGCGAGCGAACGCCCCCCCGCGGATGAATCGACGGAAGAGAAGAAAGCCGAGACGTCAAAGCCCAAGCCGGCGCGGTTTCCGGAGGATCTCGCCCCCGCGGCCAAACGCCGACCGGTCGAGAAGGCGGCGGGTTTTAACACCAAGAGCGAAACCAACAAGTTCGCCTTCCTCAACTTCAAGGGGGAAGAGCACGCCTGGCAAGCCGCCGCTCAGGGCCTCAACGACGATTGGCTCGCCACCACGGTCGAAGAGACCGCTTTCGTCGTGCTCGTCGGCGGCCAAACGAAGCAGCAATTGGAGATTCAATCCTACGGCGGAAAAGCGCCCCCCCTGCGTCGCTTTCGCTGGGAATGCGAGATTTACGTCATCGAAGCCAAGACCGGAAAAATGGTCGCGCAGCGGACCTTCGTCAATTCCCCGCGGGCGATACAGCCCTGGGAACAGTGGGAAATCACCGCGATCGGACGCCCCGTCTCCGAACGCAAAGTCTTCGACTGGCTCGTACGGCAAGCGAAAACCAGCTTCGCCGACCGCAGCACGCAGCCCATCGTCACGGTTATCGATTGATCTTGGGAAGCACGAATTGCGTCGGCCCGACGCGGATCGTTTGTCCGCCCCCCATCTGTTCCTTCACGAACGGCGTGGGGACGTGGTGGCTGTCGATCCAGTAAAGATACCCCAGGCCGACGCAGATCGAATAGCAGACCACATTCGCCCCCCACGATTTCGAGAAGAGTTTGAGCGCGCTTCCCGCCATGTGATTCAGTTTCGGGATGACGCCGTGAAAATCGACGGCGTAAATTTCGTCCAGGACGAGGTGCGACAGAAAGCCGATCATCATGCCCAGGGCCATGTAGTAGCGCAGCCAGCTGGTGCGATCGTCGTACAGATGGAAGATGGCGAAGCCGCAGATGAGCATGGCGGGGATGCTGTGGAACATGCCGCGATGAATGGTGTAGCGGTTGAAGAGTTCCGCGAGGATGAATCGGCAAAACAGATAGAAGCCTGCCGCGATGATGACGATTTTCTCCTCTTGACCGACCGGAAACCAGGCCTGCAGCCTGGGGATCATGAGCAAGGGGACGAACGCGCCGGCGAGGCTGGACATTTCGCGGACGGGTTTGCCACTGTCGCTGTCGAGGTCGGGAATGATGCCGCCGACGGCGGTAAGTCCCGCTGCCAGAACGGCTTGACTCCAGTCGAGCGTCTGCGCGGAGTAGAGTCCGCCGATGCCGTAGAGAACGCCGAGGGTGGTGCTGGTGGAGAGATGCACGGGAAAGCTGGCCATCGCGATTCCTTTCGCTTGCGGAAGCGGGTTTGCCGCACTATGCCGCAAGCGGAGGTTCGAAAAAAGCCGAATAATCGGCACGCCTTTCCCATGTTGGGTGCGCCAATGGATTCTGGCGAGCCAGGTCGCGTAATAGCCAGGGGGACACCATACCCAGAGGGTAATACAAGCGCGTAAGCGACCCCGCGAGCCCAATGGCCGGGCGAGTGGCCGGCACCC
>JBBQPM010000094.1:0-26241 GCA_038217425.1 Gemmatales bacterium | reverse complement strand
GGGTTTCCGAGTACCATCGACTTCGCAAATTGCGAAGGTCATTGATGCCGTCGTTATGCTTGCAAACTTCGGTCGAACCAAAGAGTCGCTCTATGCCGCTATCTTACCATGCCTCGTCGGTCTGAGGCGGAGCCTCGTTAGTACGTCCGGATAGGGATAGGCGGCGATTGCCAGGGATTGACCGCTCGGGGCCCACGCAATTCGCGTCGGTACCACGAGGGGGCGGTGATCGCTTTCGTCGCGAATGCGGTGAACAAGTCGAGCGCCGGCCCAGTCCCAGATTTGAACTTCGCCTCGACGTGAGATAATCTCGCCCGGCGGAAGAGGTTTTTTCCCCTCGGCGTACGTGTCCTGAAGTGCGACGGCGAGCAACGTTCCGTCCGGCGAGAAAGCGAGGTCGGTGACGGCGGCGGGCATGGGGAGGCGCGTGCGGAGTTTCGATTCGGTCAGGTCCCAAAGACGCACTTCACGATCGCTGGCAAGAAGTTTCGTCATGCCCGTGGGCACGGGCGTGCCGCCGCCGCTGGCTGCGACGTGCCCGTCGGGAGTTACCGCCAAGGAGGTGATATGTACCGAGTGACCTTCGAGCGTATGGCGAACTTTGCCCGTCGACAAGTTCCAGAGCTTGACGGTTCGGTCGGCGCCGGCGGTCAGGAGCGTCTTTCCGTCCGCCGTCACCGCGACGGCGCTAACGGCTCCGGCGTGCCCTTTTTTTCTTCCGACACCGGGGAGGATTGAATCGTCGCCGTCACCTTGAGCTGGTCAACTTGCCAGAGACGCGCTGTCGCGGCTCTGCCGTCGGCCGTGACGATCGACTTGCCATCGCGCGTGAACTCCAAGTAAACTGGAGTCCCAATCGGGCCTTCTGCCTTGGCGAGCGTTTTTCGGGCTGCGACGTCCCAGATGTAGGGTTCGCCCAGATCTTCTTGATCGGGATGCGCTGCGCAGGACGCCAGTCGGCTGCCGTCCGCGCTAAAAGCCAACTTAGACGCTGCCAACTTATGTCCAGAAAGCTTTGCCAGCAGCTTCTCGGATTCATCCCAGAGCAGAATATCGCCGTTCATCTCGCATGAGGCAAATTGCTTGCTGTCGGGTGAAAACGCGATGGCCATGGGGCACTTGGTATGTCCGCGCAGCGTCGTCCGCAAGGTGCGAGCGGGAAAGTTCCAGAGCAGGAGTTCGCCGGGAGCCGACAAGTCGCCGACATCGCCGCTGGTCGCCGCCAGCGTTTTTCCGTCCGGCGCAAAAGCGACTCCAAACGTCGCATGGCAAACTCCCGGTAAGTCCTCGAGGCGCGATCCCGATGCCACATTCCAGATTCCGACGGCGCCGGGCCGAACCGCGTTGCTGGGATCGTAGAAGGCGGCAGCAAGAAACTTTCCGTCGGGGGCGAAAGCCATGGAGTTCGCGATCGGCAGCGACGCGGTCAGCACATGTCGAACTTGCCAGGTTTGTACGTCCCAAAGGACGACTCGTGCCGGTGCGACGGACAAGGCCTCGACCGACACCACGGTGGCCGCCAACGTCTTTCCATTCGGACTGAACGCGATGAAGCTAACCGTGCCTTCCGGATGCGGAAGGGTTCTCAGCAAGCGCGAGCCCGCGGCGTTCCAAAGTTCCACCCGCCCGCCGGCGCGCACGGGCGAACCAGGGAGCGGACCGTAAGCGACCGCGATCTGTTCGCCGTCCGGCGAGAGAGCCACGCACGGAGTCGGGATGCCCGCGCCTTGAAGCATTCGGGCTTCAAGCGTCGGCGTCGTTAGATCGACTTCTCGCACCAAAGCAGGCACGTCCGAAACAGGCGCCGAGATGTACCCGCCTCCGGCAACAATTGCACGCGCCGTGCCTGGAATCGCTGCGACGGCGAAGAGGTTTCCGCTCGTCAGAAGCTTATCGCCGATCGTGCTGTTGACGTGCCAAAGAAAGATGTTCTTGCCGTCGGAGGAAGCCGCCTGCTTACCGTCCGGCCGAAGTGCGAGAGCCTGTACGCTCTCGGTATGTCCGCGGAAAATGCCGAGCGATTCGCCCGTGGCGGAGTCCCAGGTACGAACGACGTTGTCATGCGCCGCCGAGGCGACGATGGAGGAACGAGAAGGCGACAGCAAGTTTACCATTCCGCGATGACCGACCAGCTTGCGTTCCACTCGGCCGTCGGTCCCGCTGAGCACCAGCAAATTTCCTTCCTGGCCTCCGGTCACCACGTCGCCTCGGTCCGTCGTCGTGAGCGAAACTCCGGCAGATAGTTCGACGTTGTAAGATGCAACGGATGGATCGTTGAGCGAGATGCGTTTGAGGATGCCGGATTTGGATGCGTGAACGACGTCCCCTTTGGGACTCGTCGCGAGTTGCCAGCGATTTCCTTCGCCTTTCGCGAAGGATTTTTCCTCATTGAGTTTGATCGTCGGTTGGAGTGTTCCGTTTGGCAAGGACCACCGGATAAGATTCGCGCCCTTCGAAATCGTGCCGACGGCCAACAGTACGGTCGAATCCGGCGTGAAAGCAAGGGCTTCCAAAAGGCCGACGTCGGATCTGAGGACAGCGAGCGGTTTGCCGCCGGCCGCGGGCCAGATCGAGACCTGATCGTCGCCAGCGGTAGTGGCGAGGGTCTTGCCGTCGGGCGAGAACGCAAGACCGGCAACACTCGGCGAGCCGACGGGTGCCGACCAGACGAGGTTCCGTGTTTCGACGTCCCAAACGCGAAGCGGACGGTCGCCCTTTCCGCCGACGGCCAGCAATCGACCATCGGCACTGAACGCCAGGGCGGCGACCTTGACGCCGGCAGCGTCGAGTCGGTCCGCTGCGAGCGAGTGAGCGAGGTGGTGAAGGTAGTGCCATTCGAAGCCGCGAGAGTCGGTTTGGCCGGCTGCGGGAATCGATTCCTTTAGCAAGGTGCGAAGCTCGGCGATTTGGCCCGCGTCCCACATGGCGAACGCGCTGACCATACGACTGGCGTACGCGCGACGCTGCGCCCGAAGTCGCCCGCCTCCGCGCGAAGCCGTTGTCCGTCGGCTTCGGTTTTCGCCGCCAACGCCGCCTTGGCGCTCGCCTCAGCGCGCGAACGTTCCGTTCGTTCGCCGTCGAGGGCGCCGTCGAGTCGAATCGCCAGTAACGTGAGGGCCGCGACCGCAACGACGATTCCTCCCATCGCGAAGCGGGCTACTTTTCGGGTGCGCGCTCGTCGAGCCGCGCGAGTCCGTAGCTGCGTCCTTCGAGTCGTCAATCGATCGGCGTTCGCAATCGGCAGTTTCTCCAACCGATCGATTTGAGCCTCGGCCAAAGCGAAATCGCCGGCTTCTTCAGCGACGTCCAGTAGAAGTTCCCGAGCATCACGTTCGCCGACATCAGCCTCGGGGTACGAATCGGCATTGGGGTCTGATCCGTTCCAGGCGATTCCAGACTGGTAAAACCGGTCCGCCACCGCGATCAGGGGAGTGACGGCCGCGTGCAACGTCCCGGCGCGACGCCACACCTCCACCTGGCTCCGAACAGTGCTCAACTCAGAACGGGCCGCGCTCAAGAGATCCTCGGCTGCCGAACGTCGAAGGTAGAGTTTGACGGCAGCGGCGAAAGCCGCGGCATCCGCGTAACGGTCCTTCGGTTCCATCGCCATTGCCTTGGCTGCCACCGCAATCAGTTCCGTTGGCACGGGCCGTTCCGGCGTTGTCGATACTCCCGGCGGAGTCCCCAATCTCGCGTTCAACAGAGCGCGCACCCTTCCTTCCGGAGTGGCCGCCTGGTATGGCGGAGTGCCGGTTAGCAGTTCATGCAGAACCGCTCCCAAAAGAAAAACGTCCGTTTCCGATCCAAGTCGATCTCGATCGCACCGCGCCATCTCCGGCGCCACGTATGCAGGCGTTCCTCGAAACCCGCTGATAGTTGACTTGTGCGGAGCGGGCAACTGGTCATTGACAACCGGACCGACCTGAAGTGCCAGCCCCCAGTCGAGCATGTAGACTTCGCCGTGACGACCGAGCATCACATTCTTCGGCTTGATGTCCGAATGGATCAGGCGCCAGGTATCCAGCGCATACTGTAGCGGCAAACAAATAGTGAAGAGGATCTCCAGATTCGCCCGCAAACGTTCGCGGCGCAGCGCTGCCCGGGCGCCAACTTCGACGGCGGCGGATTCGCGTTCTTCCCGAGCCAGCCGGTCTGCCCAGCACTCCCCGGCGATCAGAACTTCGACCAGAATCGGGACTGGGTCGCCGGCCAACGTCACTACGGGAGGAATATTCGGGTGCTCGAGTCGGGCCAGAAGTCGTCCCTCTTCGAGCATTTGGCCCGCGTCCGCGAACTTGGAGGTCTTGAGCGCAACCGATCGGCCCGAAGCGGTCTGCGTCGCTCGATGGACCCATTTCAATCCTCCTTCGTCGAACAAGCATTCGACCGTGAAAACCTCTTGCACTTGGATCGACGCGCCGTCGGGTAGCGGAGTCACCCATCCGACGGTAGGCTGAAACAATCCAGTTATCGTCGTACGGGTCGAAGCCTGTGAATCGTTGCCTGCCACGGCACGCGGTATGGCAAGTGAACCAAGGGACGAACTTCGCGCACGCAGGAGTGCATGAATATCTGCCGCGATTCGAGAAAATCGAGCAGCATACGCCGAGACGTTCGGGTCGCCAGGGGAACAATCGAGTTCGGCAGCGACCAGCGCGAGAACCATTTCGGAATTGTCGTTGAACTCCGGAAATGCTCCGAGAAACTGCTCTACGGGCGGAGAATCGCCATCTAGTTCCCAGCGAAGGCGGAATTCCAGTAGCACGAGTTCGAACAGCAGACCTGGAGCGATCGAGGGCCGAGCCGCCGCCCAATCTCGAACGTCGGGATGGGCTCCTTCTCTTCGAGCCAATTCATAAACGGCCAGGGCATCTTCGAGGCGATCGTCGGAATGAGGCATGAGCGTACCTGAGTTTCTGGGATTACGAAATGGATGGGAAGTCGGTCATTCGCCGTCGTCGGGCAGAATGCCTTTGTCGGCGAGCAGCGGTTTGAAAGCAGAAAGTCGGTCGGCCAATTTTTTCAAGGCCCGGCCAAGGCGAACGCGGACGGCGTTCGCTCGCCTCGCTCGTTCGGGCGGAGCGTCGGAGGGGTAAAGTGCGGCCGCAACCGCATCCCAATCCAAATTGTCGTAGACGCGCGAGCGGAAAGCGGCCCATTCGTCCGGCTGCAGATGCCGACGAACCAGTTCCTCCAACTCTGCAGCCGAGACGACAGCGCTGGCGGTCGGATCGCCGGCAGGAATGAGAAGGTCGCCCCCCACTTCGTCCGATAGGTTTAGTCGGCCGGAGGGTTGGGGTTTGACTCGCAGTTTGTCGAGTGCCATCTGTTGCGTCATGGTGCGAAGGAGGACCTTGAACTGAGCTATGTTCCGAAGTTCGACGCGCCCTTCTCGGACGCGCTTCGCCAACTTCAAGCAGACCACTTGGGCCACATCTTGAGCGGAAAAGGTGGCTCGCGTGGCTCGGTTGATGGCGGCTACGCTTCGCTCCACGATGTAGGGACGAAACGCCGTCAGCAATAAGTTGACCGCGGATTCGCGAAGGTCGTCGTCAGTCACGCGCCGCCGAAGTTCCGCGAAACCCCGCTCTCGTTCGATTGCGTCCGCGGAAGTCAGGAACTTGAGAATCTCTGCGTCCGGCGCCGTCGCTGCCTGCTTGACAGCCAACCGAACCGAGGCTTGCAATCGCTCAGCCGAGCCGAAAGCGAACTCCTGTTGGCTGTTTCCACGAGCCAACCCGATGACTTTAAGAGATGATAAGATCCGCATAAGAGTTCTCGCGTTTTTGTGGCGGTAGTTCTCACAGGACGCAATAGAAACGGGTCTTTGTCCGCGGTCCGAACATGATTCTCGATTTTCATGAGGTGAAGTTCCAGGGTGTCAAAGGGAACCACGAAGTGGAGGACCTTGCCAGTCACGTTTACCTAGTCCGCCGTCCGACGCGCCGAGATTCCTCGAGCCGCCTATCGACGGTGAAGCTGTGCGAAGACATACATTTGGAAGACCGATTGCTGCTGAGCGCGCCGGCGCTACCGGGTTATTTCAAGGGAGCCGAGGTATTGCCGACGCAAGTCAATCTTTCGTGGAGTGACTCGAAGAACGAGACGGGCTACCGCGTCTGTCGGTGGGTAAATTCGTCGTGGAAGCAGGTGGGCTCTGCGGGCGCGAACCCGACGTCGTACTCTGTCGCGGGTTTGCGTTCGAACGCGATTTGCCACTTCACCGTGCATGTGTACAATTCGGCCGGGTCGGCAAGTACCAGCTATGGCGCGGTGAATACGACCAGGGAAAGTTGGAGATTTGTTCGCTCGGTAAGAAGGGTTCTCGCCGGAAGGTCACAGGCAACTTTTGAGGCGCGTGGCTCGGCTTTCAGATCATGTAGTAGAGCACTTCCCGAGTTATCTCTTTCTTGCGCGGACAATCGGGGCAGCGGTCGTTTTCAAGAAGCTCGTACGCGTGACGCACGGCTTCCAGAGTGCTCGAAAAGACCTCTTTCCTTTCCATGAATAGCCGATGCGAGCCGAGATGTTGATCGAGTCGGCTATCGCGAAATACTTTTGCCACATCAGGTCGGATGCCGCACAAGAGGACCGCGACGTCTTGCTTCTTCATTTCAGCCAGGAAGCGGTGCAATAGTTCCAGGCACACCGCGTCGGGATTGCGAATCCTCTTGACCCGCAACACCACGACCTTGGCTCCGGCTGCCGCTCGGGTCGCGATCGTTTCGAAATGCTGCTCCAACTCAGGCGCCGAGCCGAAGAAAAGTTCTCCTTCCAGGCCAAAGATGAGGATTCGCGAACAAGGAACGTCTCCATTGGTGCGTTCTTTGAGAATGTTCTCGGGTGTAACGATGAGTTCCGAAAGGTCAACTCGGGCGGCGCGCGGCACAAACATGACGAAGGAGAGGAAGACGCCGATCAAAATGCAGAACTCGACGGATACGGCCACGGCCGCCAGCGCCGTTGCCAGCACGATGCCGGCGTCGTATCGAGTCGTTCTAAGGTGAAAGAGAAGTTGCTGTCGATCGACCAATCGCCAGGCGGATACCATGAGGATGCCGGCGAGCGAGGCGATGGGAATGTAGTAAGCGAGCGGAGCCAGGAACAGAATAGTGACGCCGACTGCAACTGCGGAGACGGCGCCGGACCATTGGCTGACGGCTCCCGCTTGAACGTTGATTGAGGAGCGGGTGAGCGAACCGGAACCGGGCATGCATTGAAAGAAACTGCCCGCAAGATTGGCGACGCCTTCACTGAGGCATTGTTGATTGATGTCGAGCTTCTGTTTGGTCCGCGAAGCGATCGCCTTGGCCATTGCGATCGCTTCGAGCAATCCGAGAATTGCGATTGCGAGACTGCTCCCGGCGAGCTCGCGGGCCCGGCTCCAATTCCACTCGGGCATCTGGAAGTAGGGCAGGTGCGGCGGAATGTCGCCTACCGTTCGGACCTTTCTGACATCTAAGCCCAGGCTCCAGTGTGCGAAAGCCATCAGGCCAACGACGATCAAAAACTCGGGCAATCGATGCCCCGTTCGGTTTCCCAACTGGCGCAATCCGAGCACCAGCACGATCGTGGTCAGCCCGATGGCCAAGGTCCAGCCGTCGAAGTTGCCCATGTTTGCCAGCGTCAAGAAAAATTTGACGAGGAAGTGTTGGTGGGGATCGCCCAAGGCAGGAAGCCCCAAAAGGTTCTTGAGCTGATCGAGGACGAGCAGAACCGCCGCCCCGAGCGTGAAGCCGACGATGACGGCATGCGAGATGTAGCGAGACAAATCTCCCAGGCGCAAGAGCGTGATGCCGGTTTGAAATAGGCCGACCAGAAAGGCCATCAGAATGGCGACCGCAATCTTCTCTTCGGTAGAGCCGATGAGCGCTAGCGTGCTGAGCAGCGCGATCGAGATGGCATTGGTGGGCCCGTTGATGAGCTGCTTGGAGGAGTCGAACAGCGCGCCGACGAAGGTCATCACGATCGCGGTATATAGACCGTACTGCACGGGGAGATCGGCAATGCGAGCATACGCCATCGCCTGGGGAACGGCGACAGCGGCAACCGTCAGTCCCGCGACGACGTCGGCGCGCAAGGCACTCAACGTGTAGCATCGCAGCGAAGCCAGAGCCGGGACGAAACGAAACACGGCGCTTTCACGAGGCAGCTCGGCGAGTCTTTCCGTGGCCGGGGCGCAGTCGGACGGAACGGGTTCCATATGGCGGGCTCGTGGGATAAAGTCGTTGGCATCATGATAACGACCGTGCTTTCAGGAACAACCCCGCAAGGGCATGTCCCCGTTGCGGGGGGGGCGCGTACAGCCTCAAGCCACCAGGCTCAGGGCTGGGGACTCGAACATTGCGGTGACCAGTGCGTATCTGCATGTCGCCGTCGAGACGAGGAAGAGGCCGGAGAGCTGTTCGACCGGTAAGCGATAAATCGCCCACACGCATTTCGCGTAGTGAGCGCTACCCGGACCCAACCGTGGGGGTTGGTTCCGCAGGAGAGCGAACAACCGGCTCATAACCCGCTACGACAAATACCGGAGAGACTTTGAGACCTTTAGCTAACGGGTGCGATGAGATCGCCCTGGCGCTGGAAGAGGTGACAGGGAGGCAGTCGCCCAGAGCCATCCCGAGCAAACCGAAGGTCGCAACTCCTTTTGAATTAAGCGGATATGCTTCTGGCAGCTAAAGCGAATTGTTGTTCAAGGCGTTAACCCGCGGGTCGCGGTTTCCGCGATTCCAAAACTCGACTACAGTGCGGCCAACCGTCTTCAAATACTTTAGACAACTCCGCCAGAGACACAGTTCGCGTTGTCACCGCTTGTCGAGCCAGAACACCCCGGTTTGCCCCGGTGCGCGGAACACATGCAAACTCATCGAGCACACCCAGTTCTTTTTCGCGATGTCGCGATTTTCCGATGCCCGCAAAAGTCGCGATTTTCGCTGGAATGCGGCACTGCGGCGTGGTACGAAAACTTGTCTCCCCTGGTCCGCACCAGCTACCGGGCGCCGAACATAAACGCGTACATCGAACGCTGGTTGCAGTCGCTGCAGGTCGAATGCCTCGATCATTTCATAGTCTTCGGAGAAGACCATTTTGGTTATCTCATCGCCGAGTACGTCGCCCATTACAACAAAAATCAGCCCCACCAGTCCCTGGACAATCTCCCAATCAACGGTCGCTCGCTCCCGCCGCCCCCCGATTGGAAGCCAAACCAACTCGATTGCACCGAGACGCTCGGCGGCGTGCTAAAAACGTACGCCTGGAAAACCGCCGCGTAAGGACGCGCCGCCGACTCGCTCGGCCGCGTCCTCGGTCTGCGCCGAGGGACAAAAGCTGCCTCTCTCCAGCTTCACTTTACACTCTACCGACTCCCGAACGGTCCAGCAACCACGATTCTTGCCCTTCGTTAGCGAGCGAATGACGCCTCATTTCGCCGCTAACGATACGAACATCATCTGATCCTCGGCCTTGGACAAGTTTTCGCACCGGAGGGGGCTATTTTGAGACGACGGCAATCACCTCTTTCCAATCGATTTCCTCATGTCCCTCGAATAGCTTTTCTCTCAGAATGCCAAGTTCAACTGCCATGACGTCTTCCGCCTGAAGCGGATTTCGAATCTTGTCGAAGTAAACGTCAAACTCCGAAGCCAAGGACAAATCGGTCGCTAGGTTTGTTCTGGAAGACGCAAGAATTTTCCTCCAAATCGCAAGCTCCGGCAAGGTTTTTTTGCCGAATCGCTTCTTGGTTGTGAGAAGCTTTTCCGCTCTTTCCCAATTGTCGCAAATCAGAGACAATCGGATGGCGCATAAATAGAGTTCTTCCTCAAACTGCGTCCAATCGCGACCTTGCCGTCCGCACCATTTCTCCAAATGGACGGAAGCTGCTGCGATAGCATCGAGGTCGAGGGGCGCGCGTTGTAGGCCCTTTGCGTAGGCGTGACCGCGAAGTACGTGTCCTTGATTCATTGGCCAGCCGTCTTTACATCGCGCATTGGAACACTTTTTCTCCTTGAGTATTCGCTCCGCAACCTTGCAACTCAAGTCTAGATAGGCATTCGCCAGCGTTTGGTGGTCATGCGAACATAGAATCTCTAGGGCGATATTCAGATAACTAAAAACACTACTATCGGGCACAGAATTTAACGCCCAGTCTCTGAATGGATCCCAAGTTAAGAGTTCTTGATAGTCATGCAGATTCTTGGTCACAAAGGCGATCCGTTTCTGACGATAAGACTTTTTGAGCATAGTTCTTCCCTGAGAAGTTCGGGGCGTTAAATCAACGCCGCGCCGGAGTTTCCTGAAGCCATGTAGAATCCGGAAAAGCCCCTCATATTCATGCGAAGGTTATCAGGAAATTTGGTCGCTCCCTGCAATCCGATCATCCTGACTTTCGCAGTTTTTGATCTCAATTGATCTTGCAGGGCCGTCGCCGTGGCCAAATCGATGCGTCCGCGTCTGCGCGCTTTGTCGATCGATTTTATGGTTTCCTGGACATTTCTTGTTACTTGATCCTTGCCTCTTGAGCCGAATCCAAATGCGGTAATGGTGCCAAGTCTTACTTTTCCGTTCACGGCTTTTACTTCGTTGATGAAAAGTTTTGCATTCTTTCCGGTTCCCGTCCATGAGATAAAGTCAAATCCGTTGTTCCCGCCCCATTGGGTTTTCAGAGTACGTTCGCCTTGCTTGCGCGCCCAGCGACGTGCGGATTTCTCGAAATCATCGCCAACTTTCTGAATGCCGGTGTATTGATTATGTGCCCATGCGCCGAACTTCCAGTCCACATCCCCCACGAAGTACGTGTGCCAATCGGCGACGCGGAAATTATAGACGGTTTCGGCTTCGCCGGTCTCGAGAATGTCGTCGACCGCGATCCACTCGCCGGTGTGGGTGCTCAGCAGATCGCCGGGCTTGAGTTCCTGGGCGGGGACCCAGCCTTTGCCCTTGACGTAGAACGGATGCTCGCCGGTGGTGCGAATGACCTGGCCGCCGACATGCAGGTTCCAGATCCAACCGAAGCGGACGAAGACTTCCTCGATCGCTTTGAGCTCGAGCGGTCCGTCGGGGTCGGTTTCGTTGCGGGCCCAGACGCGTTCGCCGGCCTGGAATTGCTCGATCGGCTTGCTTCCGAACTCCCACAGGATGGGCGTGCCGGCGGCGAAGCACGATTTGAAGAAGCCGCTCGACGACGACGCCATCTTGAGGACATTGGTCCCCAGGGCGGCCCAGTTGCCTTCGCGGAGATTGACGACCGCTTCGCCGCCGTTGCGGAGGATGACCGCGGCCTTGGCCACGCGGACGGTGTTGACGACGACCTTGTGGGCGGCGCTAATCAGACGCGACCCGGCGCCGAAGACGCGCATCAACAATCCCGCGGCGCGAGCGGGGCCGCACGGGACCATGGCCGCCAAGGTTTCGACCGCGCTCCAACCGACCTCATTCCATTTCCCCGCCGCCATCGCCGCCAGGATATTGGGCAGGCCGCGACCCAGGGCGATCACGGCCAGGCCTGCGTTGCCGATGAGTTGGAACAACGGGAACGGAATCAGCGACAGCACGGTGAACGCCACCTCGAGCGTGGTCACCACGTAGGTGGAGGCTTCCGACGCCGACTTGCGCAGTTGCGAGAACGCCTTGATGACCGTGCCGAAGTCGGCCGTCGCCAGGCCGGTCAGCAGGTTGCTAAGGGCGTTGCCCAGGCGTGCGAAGAACCCGGGCTTCTCGCGGCCGAACGGCGATTCGCGCTTGTTGGCGTCGGCGTTGGCCTGTTCGCCTTGCGCGGTCGATTGCGGGATCCAATTCGAGCGATTCTGGTCGAAGTAGGTCGTGCTCTTGCCATTCAAGAAGGTCTGCTTATCGACGGCGCCCAGGTACGGGATGTTTCCCAGGGCTCGCGCCAACGCCACGTCCGCGCGGGCGAACGCCTTGTCCTTGGCCGAAAGGACCGAACCGCCTGGGCCGGTCGCTTCCTGAGCGAACTCGGTTTGAGCCTGGGCGATGGCGATCTGGGCCGTCGCCTCGGCGCCCAACAGACGCTTCTGCCGATCCTTTTCGTTGTTGGCCCGGCTGGCGCTCTGGCTGGCCCAACTACTGTAGACCGCATCGGTCCAGGCCTTGTCGGAATCGGCCTGGGCGTCGCCGCGAACCTTACGAGCCTGCGCCAGCGCAGTATCGCGCGTCTCGTCGGCGTCCGCGTCGGCGATCTTGCGATCCTTCTCGTGGCCGCTGATTTCGACGTTCCACTGCACCAACGCCGCCCCGTCCTCCGCGATCCGGTCAGTCGTCGCCTGGCTTTGCGCGACCTTGTAGTCGAGGACGCCGACGCGTATGGTTTCGTCGTAGGTATAGTTTTGAACGGCGTTCGCAGTGCGAAGCGTGCTTTGAGCGGCGGACGCAGCGGTGAAGTACGTTTGGCCGGCCGTCGCGGCGGCAAGGGCCGCGACGTAACCAGCGTCCGCATTAGCGTGCAAGCGGAGGTTTTCGGCGGCGACGTCGAGTGCTTTCTGCGCGGAGAACGCAGCCGTCAAGGCGTTGTCGTGGGTCAGTTGCGCGGCGGCGGCGCCGACCGCCCAATCGCGATTCTCCAGCGCGAACGCCTGGTCTAAGGCGTTCTCGCCGTCGGCCTTGTCGAGCTGGAGATAGCCCCAGAGTTCCGCACGGTTTTCTTCGAAGAGCGACCAGGGAGTGGGATCGAGGTAAGCGCGTAAAGCGAAGACGTCATAACGATCGTCGGCCAGGGCGATGCGGGCATTCTCGGCGGCGCCGGCGAGTGCGGCCTTGCGCGTTTCGCCGACAGCGGCCAGGCTGCCGATAAAGATCTGGTTGGCCTGATTCATGGCCAGCAGCCAGGTATTCTGGGCGGCGGTAACGGTCGCGGCGCCGGCGGTCTGAAGCGTCACGAGCTGATGCTGAAGGACTTTGGCCTCCTGGGCGCCGACCTGGTCCAGCGCCGCGTTCGCGGCCAGGGCGGCGACGTCAAACGCGGTTTGCGCGTCCGACATCTCGATTTCCATGACCTTCGAGGCGAGGGCGGTGTCGCTGGACCACGTCGAATACAGAGTGGATTGCGTCGCGGAGAAAAGCTGATGCGCGGCGGCAACCTCGACGTCTTGCGCGGCGGAGGCGGTTCGCAGAGCCGCGTTTTGAGCGTCGGCGGCGTCCGCCTCGGCGATCTTCCAGGTTTTCAGGGCGGAGATGCTGGACAGGTTCTGCGTCAGATCGATGGCGGCGCCGTCCTTGGTCCAGGTTTGCAGCCCGCCGGCGACGGTCTGGAAGTAGTTCTTCTCGGCCGCGGAGATCGCGACGGTGAACGTGCCCACGGCATTCACGATCGCTTCCTTGATGGCGACCACCGATCCGCCGACGGTCGCGGTGACGTAGGTCTGCTCGATTTGGGCGAAGCCGACGGTCAAGGCGGCTTGGGCGGCGCCTTGAATCGCGGCCTGGATCTCGCGGTGAGTGATCGCCTGGTCTTGCAGGGCGTTCATGGCGACGGACATCTTGGCGAAGTACGCGACGTCGTTGGCCGCGAGCGCCAGGGCATAGGCCTGAACCAGCGGAGCGGCGGGTGCGGTCTCGGGTCTGCCGGGGGGACCAGCGAGGGCGCGGGAAGCGTTCCAGTTGTCAAGAAGTCGCTCGAAGGTCGCCTTTTTGACATCCTTGGCGTAGTTCGACTGCGGGACCTGCATGACGTCGAAGAGCTGATTCGCGGAATTGGCGACGGCGATTTTGTGCGCGTTCTGTGCGTCGCGCGTCTGATTCATACGGCTGATGTTGGCGGCGCTCAGCAGCCCGTTGAGCAGGGCGGCCGAGGATTTCGCGGTGGCGACGTAGCTTCCCGTGGCAGTCCGAACCGCGGCGCTATATGCGGAGGTCGCGCCGGCAAACGCCGCGTCGAAGATTTGGGTCTTGGCGGCGAGCTGGTTTTCCGCTTGAGTTCGGGCGGCGTCGAGGCTCGTCTTTTGAGCGAGATCGGCCGTCGTCATGGTGGTTTCGTAGGCGTTCTGGGCGTCGACTGCCGCCTGCTGGAAGGCGAGGTACGCGTCCTCGAGACTGTCGTGCAGCGTATGCTGCGCAGGGGTAATGGCTAGATCGTGTTGAACATTGGCGGCGTCGAAATCTTGGATGTACGAACTCTTGGCTGCCTGCACGCGATCGCGGTAGGTATTTTGGGCGAGCGTGACGCCCGAGTCGTTTGCCAACTTGGCGGTTTTAAGAGAGAGATCGTAGTCGTGATTGGCGGTTTTGGCGGCGGACTTGAAGGCGGTTAGCGCCGTAAGCACGGCTCCATCGTAGGCCGTGTTCATGGCGATCATGGCGGAGTTGCGAACGGCATTGGCGCCCAAACGCGCAGTCTCGTAGATTCCGTCCGCGGCGACAACGGCGGATTCATAGACGAGGCGAGCGGCCTCGACCGCGGCCAGGTATCCCGCGTTGTCGCCGAAGGAGACCGCGTCCGTGTTGGCGACATCCGTAGCGGTCCCGAGGTAGCCGGCCTGCGCCAGTGCGAGGTCCTGAAGGTACGCGGCCTCGGCAGCTTCAAGGTAGGCCTGACGATTCGCCGCTGCGATTGCGAGCGTGGAATCGGAAGCGATGCTTAGCGCCAACAAGTCGGCGTCGAGCGCGTCCTGCGCGGAGCGCTTGGTCACTTCGAAGGTAGCGGCTGCGGCTTTCATGACGAGATCGCGAGCGGCCTGAGCGGACTCGGCAGCAGTGCGGTAAGTCGCCTGGATGAGCACGGTTGCCGTCTGATTGGCAAGCCAGGCGGTGTTGGCGATGCTGTTGGCATTCACCGAGCTGACAAACTGCTGCTGCAGGCGCGTCTCCTTGGCAAACGCGATTTGCGACTGGAGAACGGAATCGGCCGCAGACATCGTCGTTTGGTATGAGCGAGCGGAGCCTTTCAGCGCATTCTGATAGACGAACTGCGAAGACCAATCGGCGACCCATTGGGTCTCTTCGTGTAGGGACTTGGCTTGCCAGGCGTCTATTTCCGCGGTGCGAGCAATGGACGACAACGCGTCGTCCGCGGCGATGTTGCTGGAGCGCGACACGTCCTCTGCGTTCAGATAAGTGGTGAGAAGTTGATTGCGTCCGGTATTGTGCAGGGCGTCGATTTCGTTGTCGATGGTGCGGACGGAAATCGCGAGGTTTGCAAGGGCTTCGAACTCCTTCCGACGCATGGTAAGGTCCGCAGCGTCAGCGGCCTCTCCGGCGATCTGGTTGGCGACCATCTTGGCTTGCTCGTTCGCATCCTCGGCATTTTGCGTCATGCCCGTCTTGGAATTCTCCAGCGTATAGAGCGTGACGGTAATGGTCGTCGAGGCGCTTCGAGCGCCAGTCGAGTCCGTGACGTAGTAAGTCGCGGAGACGACGGCGCCGTTCGCGCCGGTCGCGGGAGCAGTGTAGGAAAAGGCGCCGGCGGCGTTCAAGCTCAGGCCGGGTGTTCCGTTTTCCAGGTGGACGACGAGGGCGTCCTTGTTCAGATCGAAATCATTGCCGAGCAGACTGTAGGGCGCGGCGATCGTTTGGCCATACGTGACGCTCAGCCTGTTCGCGGTCGCGATGGGTTTGGCGTTAACCAGTGCGATCGGCGCGGTGACATCCTCGGAGTAAGAGCCGTCTGCGTACTTAAGGCGGAAGACGAATTTATCGTAGCCGACGACTTCGGTGGCATCGTCCAGAGCCACATGAATGCCAGAGCCGTTATGGGTGGAACTCGGCTGATAAAAGAAGGCGCCGTTGGATTTGAGGGTGAGGGTTCCAAAGCTGGGGCCGGAGACGATTTCGACCGTGGTATCGGAGTAGGGATCTTGGAGTCGGCCCAACAGCGTATCGCCCGCTTTGGTGATGCTGAGGACTCCGCCGCGCATGACCATGTAGAGAGGTGTGGTCGCGCCGGGGCTCGTGCCGAGGTAAGCGTTCAACGATGCCTGCACTTCCAGACCTAACAGCGGATCGCCGCTGCCGTTACCGCCGGGCCGCTCGACCTGAAGGCTGACGGAGATGGGAGCTGAGACGGAGATGCCGTCGGAGACGCTATAGGAGAATGAATCGGCGCCGACGAAGTCCTTGCGGGGGATGTAGACGAAGGCGCCGTTACTGCGGAGATCCAGCGTGCCGTACGCTGGGCCGACGACGAGCGTGACGGAGAGGCGGTCGCCGTCGTCATCGATGTCGTTGGCGAGAACGGACCGATCGCCGGGCAGATTCGTGACGGACAAATCGGTGGAGGCCGACTCCAGAAGCGACGGAGTAGTCAGCGAACCGAGATTGGCGACGGGGGACAGGTTGCGAGTTCCAGGTACGGTGCGATACACCCCGTCCGCGGAAGACGCGTACAGGGCCGAATTCGCGGCGAGCGTGTAGGCATCGCCGTTGCCTATAGGGGCGGCGTTCTTGATCTCGATGGTGACCTGGGTCGAGCCGCTATAACTCACGCCATCGTAGGTGCGGTAAGTGAAGGTATCGAAGCCGGTGATGTTGGCGTTGGGAGTGTAGAGCAGAGCCCCGGTCGCGCTGAGCGTCAGCGTCCCCTTGGCAGGTCCAGTCACGATCTCGGCGATAAACTTGTCGCCTTCTTGATCGGAATCATTCGCCAAAACGCCTGCCCCCGAAAGGAGAGCCAAAACGCCGTCATGGACGACGGAGTAGGCGTCGATGTTGGTCGTCGGCGCGTGATTGGCGACGTTCAGAGTCACCAGGGTGACGCCGCTCAGTTGGGCGCCGTCGTCCGCGACATAAGAGAACGAATCCGAACCGAAATAGCCGGCATTGGGGACATAGTAGAACGCTCCGTTGGGCTGTAGCGTCAAGTTTCCGTGCAAAGGCGCCTGACTGACGAGAACATTGAGAAGGTCGCCGTCCGCGTCGGCATCGTTGCTCAGAACGCCGGCTTCAGGTCCGACCACGAGCGAGGTATCGTGGTTCATGGAGTAGGCGTCGGTCTGTGCGCCGGGTGCGCTATTGGTAACTGCGATGACGGCAGTAGTCGAGCTGCTATATTCGAAGCCGTCGAAGATGCGATAAACGATTGTGTCTTGTCCCACGAAGCGTGCGTTGGCGCGGTAGGTGAAAGCGCCGCTATCGGTCATGACGAAGGTGCCGTTCGCGGGGCCGGAAATAATTTGCAGAACGCGGAGATCGCCGTCGGGATCTTCATCGTTGGCGAGCAGGCCGTTCGAGACCGTGGCTTGAAGCACGGCGTCATGGGCGACGGTGTAGTTCTCGCCTTGCGCGATCGGGGCGGCATTGACGACGTGTATGGTGACGACCGCCGCGGCGCCGTAGGTCGTGCCGTCGTAGGGTTGGTAGGTGAAAGTATCCGAGCCGACGTATCCGCTACTCGACTGGTAAATGAACGTCCCGTCGGCTCCGAGAGTCAAAGATCCGTGTGCCGGCCCCGAAATGAGCAGCGCAGTCAAGGGATTCTGTTCGGCGTCCGTGTCGTTCGCCAGGACTCGACTCGACCACGCCGCGCGAAGGGTCTGGCCGGAATGGATCTGGTAATCGTCCGCAACGCCGATCGGCGTCTCGTTTACGACGGACAACGACGCCACGGCGGCGCCGCTCCAAACTCGACCGTCGGAAACGCGGTAGGTAAACTGGTCGGCGCCGAGAAAACCGACGTCTCCTGAATAGACGAAGGAACCATCCGCGGAAAGACTCAGCGTCCCATGTGCGGGCCCCTGCACCAGCTGGGCGACGAGCGCGACGCCGTCGGGACTGACGTCGTTAACCAGCAGCCCAACCTTGGGGCGAACGTACAGGTTGATCCCTTGGTTGACCGTGTAGCTGTTGCCATTCGCAACGGGCCCCGGCAGCACGGGCGTACCGTTGGATCCTGGGCCGTTTATCGTGCCGGAATCATCGACCGTGATATTGACCGTGGCGGGGTTGCTGTCTCCGAGGTAGTTGCGAGCGATGTAGGAGAAAGTATCGTTTCCTGAGAAACCCTCGTCGGGGGTATACGTAAACGTGCCGTCGAGCGAAAGACTGAGCGTGCCGTGGCTGGGCTGGCTGACCAATGTGGCATGGAGGGGCGTACCGGTGGGACTGAAGTCGTTATTTAGCACGCCCTGGGTGGGCGCGGAAATGGAAAGAGACTGATTGATGCCGGTGAAGTATTGGTCCGCGACCGCCTCGGGAGAGGCGACGAGGAGCGTCACGGTAATATCGCCGCTGGACGCGATGCCGTCGCTGACTCGATACGTGAATGAATCGGCGCCAATGAACCCAGGCAATGGAGTGTACGTGAAAGCTCCGGAAGCGCCGAGGCCAAGTGTTCCGTTTGTCGCATTTCCGATCAGCGTAACGGTGAGACGATCGCCGTCTGCGTCCGTGTCATTAAAGAGCAGGCCATGTAACGCATCGACGAAGAGCGTGTGTTCCGAAGAGATTCGGTAGTGATCGTTGCCGCCTTGCGGCGCGGAATTGGTGACATTGATTGTAACGAGCGTCGCGGCGCCGCTCGCAGTCCCGTCGAAGGCGCGGTAGACGAAGCTGTCGGAGCCGACGTAGTCTCCGTCGGGCAGGTAAACGAAACTTCCCGAAGCCGAGAGTTGTAAGGCGCCGTGGGTCGGACCGACCAAAAGAACGGACGTGAGAACGTCGTCACTCGAGCTGGAATCATTCGCAAGCACGCCGCTCCATTGCGGTACGATGAGCGATTGGTGGTGGGCCGTTTGGTATTGATCGACCGTCGAAATCGGAACGGAGTGTTCGACGGGCCTCACATGGATGGTCGCCGAGACGATATGGCTGGCATGGATGCCGTCGTTCGCGCGGTACGTAAAGAGGTCGTCGCCGATGAAATCTTCGTCGGGCGTGTAGATGAAGGAACCGCCTGCAGTCATCACTACAGACCCGTGGGCGGGAGAATGAACCAGCGACGTGGTGAAGAAATCGCCGTCGTCATCTTCGTCGTTGCCTGCGACTCCCGACGTCATTGGAATAATGACCATCGAGTTAACGTCGCCCGTATAAGTTTCGGCCAAAGTGCGGGTAGGCTTGTTTGTGACGTTTAGCGTGGCGGTCGCAATTTTGCTCTTCCACAGACCATTGCTCACTCGATACGTAAAGACGTCTGTGCCCACGAAAGCTGCGTCAGGCGTGTAAAGGAACGATCCGCCGGTGTGAACGACGACGGAACCATGTCCGGGTTGAGAGAGGACTTCGATCATCAGCGGATGGCTCGCCGGATCGCTGTCGTTAGCGAGCAGCCCGTCGAAGGGCGAGACGGCGAGCGGAGTGTCGTGAAGCGTGGAGTAGGTTTCGTCGTCCGCGTCGGGAATGGACGGCGCGACTTCGACATGGAAGAACCGCTCTTGGCTGGTGAAGATTCCGTCGCTGACGCGCACAGAGAAGACGTCCGCCCCTGTGTAGCCGGCGAGGGGGGTGTAGACGAAGGCGCCGCTGCTCGAGAGCGCGACGCTACCATGACTGGGGCCTGCGCCAAGCGTAATAGTCAGGTTGTCGCCATTGGCGTCGTCCGCGAACGGGAGGACCGCTTCGTGCCGCGACACGATCCACTTCGTGTCGTGCAGAATGGAACCGGAAGCGACGGGCGCAAGCGTCGGCGCTTCGTTGTAAACGTAGAGCGTGACGGTTGCGACATTGCCGTACTGAAGACCGTCGTGCAGCCGATAAGTGAAATTGTCGATCCCCACGAAACCCGCGTTGGGTCGATAAGTAAACGACCCTCCGGCACTCAGCGTCAGCGCTCCGAACTGGGTGGTTTGCACCAGCGAAAGCGTGAGAGCGTCGTTCTCGGCGTCCGAATCGTTAATCAGTACCCCTTCGAGCGGATTCACCGTCAGTGCCGTATCGTGGGTAACGCCGAAGACGTCGAACCGGGCAACAGGCATATCGTTGGTGACGTAGAGCAAGACGGTGGACACGCGGCTTTCGGCGTTCGTCAACGTCGACTTGAGTTTGTAGGTAAACTGATCGGCCCCGACAAAATTCGCGTTCGGCGTGTAGACGAATGCACCGTTGCTCTGAAAGGAGAGAGTTCCGGAGGCTGGACCGGCAACGACTTCGGCGACGAAAGGATCGTTGTCGGCATCTGCGTCGTTGTTGATCACGCTGGTTTGAGCCGTCACGAAGATGGGCATGTCGTGCGACCCGACGTAAGCGTCGTTATTAGCCTGCGGCGGCGCGTCAGTAATGTTGATCTCGACCTCGACCGGATCGCTATTGCTCTGAGACACGCCGTCCGTGGCGTAGTACTTAAACTTAACCCTGCCTACAAACCCTTCCTCGGGCAGGTAGGTGAAGGTGCCGTTCTTGAAGAGATTCAAGGTGCCGTTGGCAGGTCCTTGGCCCGGAATTAAAATCGCGGATAAATTCTTGTCGTAGTTGTCCTCGGCGATGAGGTCCTTGTACTCATCATTATTCAAAACGCTTTGATCGCCGTTCACGACGAGTGCCGTATCGTGAACGACGCTGTACGATTCTTTGGCGCCGGAAATTTTGAATGCCTTGACCTTGATGGTTACGCGTCCAAGAGGAACAGTAAGGACGCTGGTACCGTCTAAATAGCGATAGGTAAATGTATCGTCTCCCACATACTCCGCGTTCGGCTGATAGTAGAAGGACCCGCTCGAGTCCATGGTGAGGTTGCCATGGGTGGGCCACGAAACCACGTCGATTGGAGGGATTGAGATATTGGGGTCGGTAGGGAGATTGTCGTTAACCGCGACGCCGTCGCGATCGATCATAATAAGCGCCTGATCGTGCATCACGCCGTACACGTCATCGTCGGGAGTGAAACTCGAAAATATTCCATTGCCCGGGCCGCCCGAATTGGGCGGCGGGAGCGTGACCGAGGCGGGATAGACGGAAAGGTAGACGGTAGTCGGCGTACTTTTTTCGACGTTGTCGTAGACCTGGTAAGTAAAGCTATCGATGCCGGTGAAACCAGGAACGGGAACGTACACGAATCCGCCGAGGGAGTCCCAGTGCTGCAACGTGCCATATTGCGGATGGGTCACGAGGTTCATCGTGAGCGGTTGCTTGTCCGGATCCAAATCGTTCAACAACGGGCTGTTCAGGCTCGAAGATAGCATCGCTACCGACAAGGTTTGGTTGACATGCATCGCATACGAATCCGGCATGGCAATCGGAGGCGTATTGATGACGTTGAGCGAAACCGTAGCGACATTGGTGTATCCCGACTTGTTTCGGAGTTGATAAGTGAAGGAATCCGCTCCCTTGGCTCCGGCCTTGGCGTCGTAGGTGAACGAGCCGTCCTTTTGAAGAGTGACGGTGCCGTTGGCGGCTTGCGTGACGAGGACTGCATCCCACCGCTCGCCAGGATTGGACTGATCGTTCAGTTTGACGCTGTAACGATTGGGAACGGTGTTCAGGATGCCCCCCGTGAACGTGTACGTATCGTTCTGAGCAAACAGCACGATCGGAGGCAGTACGGAAATGCTGACGGTGATGGGCGCGGAAGCGACGGCGCCGTCGTACACGCAGAACGTAAAGGAATCCAAACCGACGTAAGTGGGGCGCGGGCGATAGAAGAAGGTGCCGTCGCTGTTGAGAATGAGCGAGCCCTGGCTTGGTCCGGTGATGAGCCGGGCGGTTAGCCGATCGTCGTCGCCGTCGGTTGCGTCTCGGAAAAGCCAGCCCACGCTGTCCGCGAGCATGACGCCCGTTTCATCATAACCATTGGCGACTTCGAAGGAGGCGTTCTTCGCCTTGGGAGGATCATTGGTAACCCGAATGTTGACCGTTGCATTCACCGTTGCGATTCCGTCGCTCACCGCAAACGTGAACGTATCCAGCCCTGTGTAGGCGCGGCTGGGCGTGTACTCGAACGTTCCATCCGAATTGAAGATGGTGATCTTTCCGTGCGCAGGCCCGGAAACGAGCGTCGCAAACAAGCGTTGACGATCCGGATCGGAACTGTTGGCGAGGAGACCGCCATACGCTACCTCCGTCCCACGAATCATGGAGGGATCGGCGGATTCGGTGACGTCAATGACTGGAGGATTGGCAGGCGACATCGCCCGCAGCGTACGTCCAGCTTCGATGACGTACGACGTATTGAATGCGTTGGGCGCCGAGTTGAAAACACTGAATCGGACCGTGTGTGAACTGAAGGACGCGCCGTCTCCGACGTCATATTGGAAGGAATCCAGGCCGGTATAGCCTGCGAAAGGCGTATAAGTAAACTTTCCACTCGAATCGAGACGCAGCGTACCGTGGGCGACAGTGCTGGTCAATCGCGCCAGCAATGGCTGCCCTTCGGCATCGACGTCATTGCCGAGAACGCCACGTCCCGCCGCGCCGGAATAAGTGACCCCGCTTTGTACCATCAAATCGCCGGCCCCGTCCATGAAGTCTGCGGCGTAATTAACCAAGTAGCCGCCCAACGTGCGACCCGGGCTGTTGGCGAGGAGGGAATAGGATTCATTGCCGCCGGCTGGAAGCGTGTTGCGGACGAGCAAATTCACCGTCGTCACGTTGCTCGCGGAGAAGCCGTCCGACGTCTTATACGTAAACGAATCGGTTCCAGTAAAGCCAAGGTCGGGTCTGTACTCAAACGTGCCATTGCTGTTGAGTACGAGGGCGCCATGGCTCACGCCGGTAACGAGGATGGCGTGAAGTGCGTCGCCATCGACGTCGAGGTCGTTCGCCAGAAGGGGGAAATCGCCGACGGAGAGCGTTCCACCCGAATGAATGCCGTACGCATCCGGTGCAGCGACCGGAGCGGAATTTGTGACGCGAAGTTGAACGATGGCGACACTACTTCCGGTACCCGCATCGAGGCGATATGTGAATGAGTCATTTCCGACATACCCGGCTCCAGGCGTATAAGTAAAAGAGCCTCCGCTATCGAGAAGCAACGTACCGTGCATCGGACCGGTCACGAGTTGAGCGCGAAGCGGGTGTCCGTCCGCATCGACGTCGTTTGCCGTCACGTCGCGAGCCAGCGACGTACCCGCGTGAACAGCGTAGGTGTCGGTTGCGGCGCTTGGGTGAGCGTCTGCAACGACGATACGCACGTCGGCGACCGCGCTGACGGCCAGTCCATCGGCGCTCTGGTAGGTGAATTCGTCTTCACCTGCGAAACCTTCGTCGGGAGTGTAAACGAAGGACCCGTCGGAGTTGAGTACCAGTGTTCCGTGCGAGGCGCCGGTGACGAGCTGGGCTCGCATCCAACTGCCCGCGGGGCTCAGATCATTGGAAAGAACGCTGGATGCGGAAAGTGTTCGTCCCGCGGTCGCCAAGAACGCATCCGCAAATGCAACCGGGGGCGAGAACGCCGGGCCGGCGCTAGGCTGCGTCGCCGTGACGCCGAAAATGACCGTCGCCGGCGCGCTTGCTTCGGCGCCGTCGTGGACGGAGTAGGTGAATGAATCCACGCCCGAGTACCAGGCGTCAGCCGCATAGGAGAAGACTCCATCCGCGTTCAAGGATAAGGTTCCGTGCGCCGGGCTCGACAGTAAGATAAACCGGAGCACGTCTCCGTCGTCGTCATCGGTCGAGAGCGTTCCGCCCACGGGGGCCCCCCCCGACACCGAGTACGCATTCGAATTCGCGACCGGAGTGGAATTGGGAACGTCTAGAGAAACCGTGACCGCGGCGCTATACTCGGTCCCGTCGAACACCTTGTAGCTGAACTGATCTGTTCCGACAAAGCTCGCGAGCCCGAGGTAAGTTAACGTCCCATTGGCCGACAGGCTCAAGGACCCGTGACTGACGCCGCTTACCAGGGCGACGGTGAGAGTTTGGCCGACATCAGCATCGTAATCGTTGCCGAGCAGCTCGCCGGGCGAAGAAGTCCACGCTTGGCCGCGCGTCACGCTAAAGCTTTCTCCTAGGGCGGAGGGGGCGCTATTAGAGACGGCCAATGTGACGTTCTGAACGGCGCCGCGTGCGACGCCGTCGAACGCTTGATAACGGAAGGAATCGTCTCCCACGAAACCGAACTCGGATTGGTACGAGAAAGTCCCATCGGCATTGAGCGTCAGTCGGCCATGACTCGGTCCCTGCACCAAACTGACAGTCATCGGATCCGAGTCCGGATCGAGGTCGTTATCGACCAACGAATTCGGAGAGACGAAATCGACGCCCGTCGTTACCGCGTAATAGTCGGCTTGGGCGCCAGGGGCGCCGTTCGTAACCTGGATCGTCACCGTGTTGACGCCGCCCAGAGTGCCGCCGTCGTAGACGCGGTACGAGAACTGGTCCGTACCCGCAAATCCCGGTCGCGGCGTGTAAACGAAGCTTCCGTCCGCGCTGATGGTGAGAAATCCATTAGCGGTGCCGCTCGCCTGTGCCACGCTGGTGCGATCTCGCGGCAAAAGTCCGGCCAAACTCTGGGCGGAAGTGTTAAGGGTCTGATTGGAGTGAACCGAGTAATTGAGATTCTGAATAGCGTTCGGAAGGCTCCGAACCTGAATCGTCACCAGAGCCGTACTCGAGGAGGGGCCATGGGAAGCGCGGTATGTGAAAGAATCCACGCCGGCGAAACCCTCGTACGGAGAGTAAGTGAAAGTGCCGTCGAGATTGAAAGCGAGCGCGCCATGAGTGGGACTGGATACCAGACTGGCCGTGAGCGTCCGTCCCCTCGGGTCGGTGTCGTTGTCGAGGACCGAACCGGAGACCGGAACGGGATCGGTGACATCGACGCTGTAGGAGTTACCCAGCGCGATGGGAGTCGGGTTGTTGACTTGTATGGCGACCGTGACCGGCGCACTCCACGCGGTTCCGTCAAAAGTTCGGTACGAAAATGAATCGGATTCGGCGCTGTCGGCGTACGGCGTGTAGGTAAACGTTCCATCCTCAAGAATTGTCATGTCGCCAAACTGCGGCGAGGAAAGAAGACTGATAGTGATGGTATCGTTGTCGATGTCGCTATCGTTTGCGAGCAGGGAGTTCGATCCGTCAACGACAAGCGTTAGTCCGGCATCTACAGAATACGCTTCGGGCAGGGCGGTCGGCGCCGTGTTTGTGGTTAGTATGGTAACCGTAGCCACGTTACCGTAGGTGGTTCCGTCGAAACCGGCGTACTGGAAGGTGACCGCGCCGACGTAACCGGATTGTGCTTCATAGACAAAGCTCCCGTCCGCGTTCAGCGTGAGGAAGCCGACATCGACGTCATCGATGAGAATCGCCGACAATCCGTTATTGCCAGTCGTCGCGCCGATGACGTCGATGTCGTTGTCCAGAACTCCGACGCCAGTCCCCGACGAATCGAGCACGGCTCCGACATGCATCACATACGAGTCATTCACGGCGATCGGGACCGTGTTGAGCACCTGAATGCTAACGGTAGCGGGCCCTCTCCACTCGTACCCGTTAAATGCGTCGTACGTAAACGAGTCGGCTCCGACGTAGCCCTCGAAAGGCGTGTAGAGGAAATTGCCGTCCGAATGGAACACGATATTACCATTCGCGGGGCCGCTCATGATGGCTGCAAGGAGCGGCGCTCCCGCCGTATCGTAGTCGTTGGCGAGTACGCCGTTTCCCGCGGCAATCGTATCGAGCGAATATCCTGCGTAGGCGGTGTACGCGTCATCGATGAGGATCGGCACCCCCCAAACCTGAAACGTCACGTTTGCGGTGTTGCTCTCGTAGAAGCCGTTGGTAACTGTGTAGCTAAACGAATCCCAACCTCCGAAGTTCGAGATGGGGAAATAAGCGAAAGTGCCGTCAATCGAGATTATGAGAGTTCCCGACGCCAAGTTGATGACGCCGTTTTGAGGGAGTTGTTGGCCGTTGATCGAAGCAATGATCAGCGGCCCGCCGGATTGGTCTTCGTCGAAGAAGTGTCCAGTATCGTCGCTGATGATGTTTCCTACGAAAATTGACTGATTGTTGCCGGCGTAGTCGTTATCAGTGGCGATCGGAACCGACGAGACCGCGATGACGACATTCGCGATATTGCTGAAGTTGCCGTTCGAGTCGTAAACCTGATAGGTGAAATGGTCGTACCCCGTGTAACCCGGAAGAGGTGTGTACTCGAAATTGCCATCGTCCTGAAGAGTGACGAACCCGAAATCGGTGAAATCCGCGTAACCTTGGATCGCGAGCGCGTCGCCTTCCGGATCGCTATCGATGCCCGCGCCGGTGTCGTCCATGATGACGTTGGAGCTAACTGGCTATCCGGAATAAATCCTATACGCAATGCGCACGAAGTGCGCTTTCGGTGGTTGTCCTGGAAAAAATTCCGGCATCCATGACCGATGTCTTGGCACGTGCTTGTGCTTCCTGCTTGGATCCTCATTGATTTGT
>JBBQPM010000093.1:0-26509 GCA_038217425.1 Gemmatales bacterium | reverse complement strand
GGCTTCGGTGAAGCCCTCGTCGACATTGGGGACTTTCTCGCCGAAGGGCGCCTGGCCGTTCAGGATTTTGATGTCGCCCGCGGTCAGCTTGCGCGCCCATTCCATCGTCGTGGGGATGTGGCCCTTCTTGTTGGGTTGCGGACGCACGCCTGGCTGGAAGCGGAAGTCGAGTTGCTGGGCGCGACCCATGACCGCGGGAATCTGTTGGTTGAAGCGTTTGAGCCAAACCACGCCGCCGCCGGGCAGACCGTCGGGCGTGCAGCCCATCGCCCCTTGCAACTGCGGCACCCACGTGAACTGATAGGTGAAATCGCCCTCGAGATCGACCTTGGTCGGCGCCTGCACGTAGAAGAGGGCTTCGGTTTTATCCTTCACGGAAAGCTGCGTGATCTTGAGCGGGTAGACGAGTTTGTCGCTGGTGAACTGGAAGCGCGTCGGCGTCACTTCGCCGGCAAACGAGCCGTCCTTGTTGCGCTTCATCTGCATCGTGTCGATTTTCATGACCGTGAAGAGCCACTTCTTTTGGATGTAGAAGTTGAGCGTGGCTTCGTCGCCGGAGTAGGAATACTGGTGATCCTTGAGCCACTGAAACAAGTCGTCGGCCCGGCCCGCTTCGATGATCTTGTAATCGAGCGAACCGACGATGCCCGCCTCGAGGATCTTGATCGCCGGCGGACGCACCGCGCCGTTGGTGTCCTTGGCGTCCCGGAGTTCAAGGCGAGCCTTGGCGAGCCCGCCGAATAATTGCATTTGCGGTTCGCTATAGAGGAGTTTCGACTGCGGACGTTCGCGTTTGTTGAGAATGGTGTAGACGGCGAGATGTTTGAAGAAATCACGCGGCATCTCGTGCAGTTTCGGCTGTGTCGGCGTCGGGATGACCATGCCGAAATCCAGGGCGTTCCCCTCGAACTTGGGCTGCACCGTGAAGGTTTCGACCTTCTCTTGTGGGTTCCATGACAGGAAGACTTTTTGCGCCGGCTGAAGAATGTCGGTGTTCTTTGCCGAGAAATAGCAGCACGCAGCGTGCCCGCCGGCAGGCAGGACGAGACCGGCGCAGAGAACGAACAACCAGCGTACCGGTTCCATTGGGCGTGCCTCCAGAAAGCCCAGGGATGGCGATCCCTGGGGGCCATCGGAAAGTGGCTTTCCGAGGCGTCGTTTTCACGGTTTAGTAGCCGACCAATTCTTACGACGATACCCGGAATGCAAAAGTTTGGAAAGGAAAAAAAGAATTTGCGAAAGTTACCGCAGCGATTCGAGCGGGCGCAGGCGCATGGCGGCGATCGCGGGAAAGAGCCCGCCCACGACGCCCATGACGATCGCGAAGATGAACCCGCGCACGATGATGCCGGCGTCGAAAGTCAGTTTCAGGATGATGCTCTTGCCGCCCCCCTGACCGCCGGAAACCAGGCCGTTGGCTTCCGTGCCCTCGAAACAGATGCCGATGAGGACGCCGAGCACTCCGCCGATGATGCCCAGGATCAGCGCTTCCAGCAGAAACGAACACAGGATCTGCCAGCGTTTGAATCCCAGGAGCCGTAAAACGCCGATGTCCTTGGCCCGCTGACTCACGGCCGCGAACATCGTGATCATCACGCCGAGCATTCCTCCCAGCGCCATGACGACGGCGATCAAGTAAATCGCGAAGCTGAACTGCTGATTCGTCTTGGACATGTTGCTGAAGTATTCCTTCTCGGAGACCGCGTTGAACGAGTAACTCACCTGATCGCGGTCGCGCAGCACCTTGGCCATTTCCTCGATCTTCTTGGGGTCCGTCACCCGCAACGTATAGGAGGTGTAGTTTCCCTCGCGGCCGAAATTGTCCTGCACGACTTTGTCGTCGGTCCAGATTTCCGAGCCGTAGGTCGAAGTCGCGGGGCTCATCACGCCGACGACGGTCCAGTCTTGATCGCGTAGCCGGACGGTGTCGCCGGCGCGCAGGGTGTCCTTGCCGACGTCTTTGCCGAGCAGCTTGGCGATGCCGAAACCCAAAACTGCTTCCTTGCCGCGCGTGGTTCCGAACCAGCGATTCTTCTTTTCCCCCTCGGCGCCGGGTTCGTCGGGCAATAGCTGGATGCCATGGACTTCGGCGGAGACGAGCGGGTCTTCGATGCCGCGCATTTGCAAAAAGCGTTTCTTGAGTTCGCCGTCGGGCGCGCGCTGCATGCTGACGACGATGGCGAAGACTTCGCGCGAAACGAGTTCTTTTTCCTTCTGGACCTTGTTGCCGCTCTCGTCGATGGCGGGGAACGACTTACGTGCGACGAATTCCTGAATCTGATTGGGCAGGTCCGCCACCCGCACGAGCGGCAGCTTGCTCATGACCTCGTCGGTGGAACCTTCCTCAAGGACGACGATGTTGGCGGGATTGGCGCTCCCTTCCGTGAGCCGTTCCATGCCCTTGACGAACGCGAGCATCACGGTGAGAAGCGCGACCACGAGCGTGATGGCGAGTGCGGTGATGAGCACGGTGAGCCAGCGGACTTGCAAGTTGCGTAGGTTGTACTGCAGCGGCACCTTCGGCACCGGGAAGACGGCGACGAAAATGATGAACAGTACGCCCAGGGCGAAGAGCCCGGCCAGCGCCATGAAGATGTAACCTACGAACATCGGCAGACCTCACGCGACCTTGGCGAAGACTTCGGAAACCTTGACGTTACGGGCGTTCCAGGCCGGCAGCACGCTCCCCATGAGCGCGGTCAGGCAGCCCATCGCCGGGCCCCACGCCAGCGCCCAGGACGGAATCAAAAAGGCCGGAAAGAACGCGATGGGGAACGAGACGCCCTTGAAGCCCCAGTTGACGATGGCAAACACCCCGAAGCCGGCGACGAAGCCGCTCATGACCGCCAGGAACAACGATTCCGCCATCACCAGGTAGAGGATCTGCATCGGCTTGAAACCGAGCACCTTCATGACCGCGAGTTCCGTACGCCGTTCGCGCACGCTGATGCTGATGGCGATCGACACCACCAGCGTCATGATGAGCAGAATCGCCGGCACCAGCAGGAGCTTGACCCCGGTCAGAATATCCTGGTACGGCTCAATGAAGCTGGCGATGGCCGAGGAACCGGTCTCGACCTTGATCGGCCTTTCCGAGAAAAAGACCCCGGATTCGTCGATGACCTTGGCGAGTTCGTTGAAGCGTTCTTGATTCTTGACGCGGATCCAGATCAGGTTCAGCCGGCGATCGGGGCTGACGTCGGGATGATCCGTGAGGTTTTTACCGACGTCGGACTTGTACTTGTCGAATGCCTTTTTGAAATACTCGACGTTCATGATGCCCGCTTGATTGTAGCGGCCGACATCCGGGATCTTGCCGACGAGCTTGAGCTTCATCTTGATGTCTTTGAAGTTCATGCTGTCCAGTTCGAAATTGTCGCCGATCTGCAATTTGAGCGTCTTGATGCGCTCGCCGCCCAGAAGCACGCCGTTGTCGTTCTCCTTGAGCTTCCGAATGAGATCTTCATCGATATCTTCGAGGTCGTCCATCATCGACCGGATCGAGTCGGCTTCCATGCAGAAGAAGAACGCGAAGTTCTTCAGATCCTTCTTCTTGATGTCGGTCGAGCCGCCGAAGAAGGACCACGTCATGAAGTCCTTCTTCGTGTAGATCGGCTCGCCATACTTGGCGTTGAGCTTGCGGATCCCTTCCAGAAGTTGCGGCGAATCGGGGTCGAGGTAATTGATGAAGTTGAAGGGCATTCGGCTCGGCAGCTGATACTTCTCGGTGATGATAATCTTGAGGTTCTCGGACTTCGCCTGCGTCGACAGACTCAGCGAATAAATGATGGTCCAGATGAGCGTGACGACGACGACCAGCACCATGGTGGCAAAGCTGATGAGCGCGGTGCGCAGCGGATTGCGCCACAGATTCTTGACCGCGAGCCAAAAGAAACGCGGGCGCAGCGCGAGGTAGACGAGTCCCGCGAGGGCAACCAGCACGGAGAGCGCGAGGGCGATCAGGTTGATGACGTTGTTGCCGATGAACTCGAGCATGGGGTCTCCTACTTCGCCTTGTCCTGGATCGCGGTTTCGGGGGGCGCGGCAGGCGTTGACTTACGCTGGAAGGCGTCGGAACGGGTGTGACTCGTATCCTCGAGCAGCTGGCCTTTTTCCAGATGCACCAGCCGATGGCAGCGGGCGGCGGCGCGCGGATCGTGCGTCACCAGCAAGATCGTCTTCTTGAGGCCCACGTGCAGCTCGTCCATCAAGTTCAGAATCTCCTCCGCCGACTTGGCGTCGAGATCGCCCGTCGGTTCGTCGGCCACAATCAAGACGGGATCCGTGACGATGGCGCGGGCGATGCCGACGCGCTGCTGCTGACCGCCTGACAGCTGCCCCGGCCGATGCGTGAGCCGATGCGACAGGCTCACCAGATCGAGCGCCGTCAGCACCTGGCGTTTGCGTTCCGCGGCCGACATCGGCAGGAGCAACAACGGCAACTCGACATTCTCGTACGCGGTGAGGACGGGGAGGAGGTGATAGAACTGAAAGATGAAGCCGATATGCCGGGTGCGCCACTGAGCGAGGTCGGCTTCGGACATGGCGGAGACGGGCGATTGGCCGATCCAGACTTCGCCGCCGGAGGGTTTATCGAGCCCGGCGATGAGGTTCAGCAGCGTGGTCTTGCCGGAGCCGGACGGGCCCATGATGCCGAGGTATTCGCCGTCGCCGACGACGAGGTTGAGATTCTTGAGGACTTCGATGGCTTCGCCGCCGCGGGTGAAGGTCTTGTGTACGTCGCGCACGCGCAAGATCGGCTGACTGGACATAGGTTCTCCCAAACGTGGTCGTCGCACCCTATTTTATGCACGCCCGGGCGAAAGCCCAGGGATGGCGATCCCTGGGGAAGCGTCGGGAATCGTGGATCAAATTCGGCAACGCGAGTTGGATACTGTTCCGTGGCGGTTCCCCAGGGATAGCCATCCCTGGGCTTTCGCCCGAGAAAATTTCGCGATCGGCGCAAGTTCTTCCTCCGGGGCCGTTCGTCTTTACAGGATTGTCTCTTCCTGTGGGCGCTTCGTGCCGGTATTGCGGGCCGCAAGCTGGTGAAAAGTCGGCGGTTGTAGCAATTTGTGAAAATTTTGCTGGCGTCGATGGCCCCTGAGAGTTTACAATTGCGCAGTTGAGGACGAGGCGCTCTTTCCGCGCCTCGGCCGCTTGCCATCCTGAGGGGGGATGAAACGATGTCGTTGATGTCGCGTATCGTGCTCGGGGCCGTGGGTCTGGCCTGTGTGGTCTGGATCACCGCCACCAGTTCGCCAGGCCAGGTCAAGAAAACGCCCATCCCCACGGGGAAGGCGGACCTCAAGATTGCACAGGTCGTGCAAGACGCGGAACCGGTCGCCGGCGATTCGAAATTCGCCAAGGATCCGGTCGTGACTTATCAGCCGATCGACGGCGACACCGTCTTCGCACTGCAGCTGAAGCCGGCGCTGGACGCCACGCCGCGCCGGCCGCGCGATATTCTCATTCTCGTTTCGACTTCCGCGGCCCAGGCGGGCGAAGGCTGGATTGGCTCCGGCCAAATCGTCGACGCCCTCATCAAGACCGCCGGCGAAAAAGATCGCCTCGCCCTCTGGAGCATCGGTTCCAATCTCACCACCAAGAATCTCACCGGCGATCTCTTCCTCAATCCCTCCGTCGAGACCGAGAAAACCCGGCTCGGCAAGGCGTACGCGGAACTTCGTAAGAATTATCCCGCTGGCACCACCGATCTCAAGCACGCATTGCAAGAAGCCCTCAAATCGTTCGAAATCCTCGAATCCCGGCAACGCATCGTCCTCATGCTCGGCGAAGGCCAAAGCCTCCATCAGCCGATCGACGCCAACGATCGCCAGGCGCTCGCCAAGCAGATGGTCGCCAAGAAGATCGCTCTCTTCACGGTACCGCTCGGCCTGCACCTGAATTCCGACAACCTGCACGGCCTGGCGACCGCGACGGGCGGGCAGGTGCTGCGCACCAAGATCACGAAGGAGAAACTGGTCGACGCCCTGAAACGCTACGAAGATGCGTTCGCCGGCTCGGTTCTGTACGACGCCCAGGTGAATCTCCCGGCCGGGGTGAGCGAAGTCTATCCGCAAGTCCTGCCGCCGCTCCGCTCGGATGCGCCGACGCTCCTCGTGGGCCGGATGAAGAAAGCCGCGGAGTTGAAGTTCACGGTAACCGGTACGCCGGCCGGCTCGAAGTTGGCCGCGACCTGGGCGATGACGGAGAAAGTCCCCGCGGGGAATGCCGAGCATTTCTTCCTGGTTAGCATGGTCGATCAATGGAAGAACGCCAAGGACCGCCCGGCCCTGCTCCGTGCCGACCGCGCCTTGACCAATGCGTATCTGCAGACGCGGGTTGATTTTCAGGAGATGATCGAGACGGGGAATTTGGCCCTCAGCTCGGAAAAGTATGACGACGCCGTCCGCGCGTTCAAGCAGGCGAAGGTCCTCGCCCCCGCCGATCCCGAAGCCCTGGCAGGGTTTAAGATCGCCACGGCTCTGCAGAATAACACGCTGACCAAGGAGATGCTCCGCAAGCAGCTCGGCGCCAAGAATCTCGAGAAACTCGCCGGCAACAAGCAATGGGTGAAAATCAACGGCGACGTTCTCCTGGCCATGGCCGATCAAGAGGCCAAAGAAATCGGCGGCAACCCCAACCCCTTCGGCAAAGCCCCCGCGCCGGGTCAGGGCGTCGAAGGCGACGATCTCTTCGGCAAGTTCCGCGATCGTCTGCTGGTCGAAGAGCAGAAAATGAACCAGATCGTCGAGGACGCCATTCGCCGGGCGCGCAAAGATTTGGCCCAGGATCCCGACGGCGTCATCGACGGGCTCAAGGCGACCCTCAACCGCGTCAAGGATCATCCCGATCTCTCCGACAACCTCCGCAACGCGCTCTCCAACCGGCTGGAAACCAGCCTCAAGCAAATGGTGACCGATGCTCGGGCCTTAAAAATCAACAAGAACGAGGTGAACCTCGTCGTCGCGCAGCACCAGGCTGAGAAAGATCGCGAGCAGAATCTCGCCAATTTCCAGGACCAGGTCGAGCGCCGCTTCCGCGTCTACCGCGAAATGATGGCCGTGGCACGTTTCGAAGAGGCCAAGAAGTCCGAACTCATCGCCCAACTCTACCAGTTGCAGATCGAAGCCAAGCTGAAAAACATGCCGATCCCGCTCGCCTCGCGCATCATGTACGATCAGACGCTGGCGACCTACCATTTGCAGAAGGCGGAAGATCTCAAGATGGCGCGTGAACGGAGTTTCCTCGACGTCATGCTCTCCGTCGAAAAATCGTTCGTCCCCTTCTCCGACGAGCCCGGCATCTATTTCCCGCCGCTAGTCACCTGGAAGGCGATCTCCAAACTGCGGAAAGAAAAGTACGAAGTCTCGGCCCTGCCCGACGATGAAGAGGGCCGGCGCTCGGCCAACAGCATCGCCAAGCTTCTGACCGAGAAGATCAAGACCACCAATCTCAGCGCCATCGACAACCTGACTTTGAAGGATGCCCTGGATCTCTTCCACGAAATGTTCAAGGCCAAGGGGAAGGAACTTTCGATCCTGGTCGACTCTGCCGCGTTCAAGGCCGAGGCGCCCGACGATCAGCCCCCGATCATGGAATCGAAGATCGTGTTCCCCAAGATTCCCGAAGAAATGAGCATGGGGACCGCGCTCAAGTTAATCCTCTCGCAGTTGCCGCAGTTTAACGGCACCTACCTGATTCGCCGGGAGTTCATCGAGGTCACGACCATCAACAACATGGTGCGCGACCGCGTGCTGCGCGTCTATCCCGTGGGCGATCTCGTGATCCCGATCAGCCAGCCCAACGTGCAGCAAGGCGGCCAGCAGATGATCGGTCAGCAGATTGGGCAACAGTTCGGTCAACAGTTCGGGCAACAATTCGGGCAACAATTCGGCGGTCCCTTCGGGCAGCAGTTCGGTCAACAGTTCGGGCAACAGTTTGGACAACCGTTCGGTCAACAGTTCGGGCAACAATTTGGACAGCAGTTCGGACAAGGTTTCGGCATGATGCAGCAACAACAGCCGATCAACCCCAACGCTAGTTTCGCGGGGGGCTTTAACGGCTCGCTCGGAGCGCTCGGGGCGACGCAGGCGCAGACGCTCATCGACACCATCACGCGGGTCGTGGCGCCGGGCGAATGGTTCGTCACGCAGCAGCAGAATCCTTTCCAGCTGGCGCCCTCGCCCTTTAGCCCGTTCCAGCCGTTCCCCATGCAGCCAGGCGCCCCGGGTGCTTTCCCCGGCCAGCCGACTGGCCCCGCCACGCCCGGCGTACCGACGCCCGAAGAATTGCAGAAGGTCAATACCATCGAATTCTTCCCCCCCGCCCTGGCACTCATCGTCCGGGCGCCTTCCCGGCTGCATACCAGCATCACCGGCGGCCTTCTGGGCGGCAAACAGCGCGACCCGCTGGCCCTGACCTTCAATAACCCGAAAGGCAAACTCGATCCCAACCCCGTCGGCTTCGCCAAGAACGATCCCAAGGGGGGCGTCAATATCAAGAACCCGCAAGCGGTCGCCGCGCCGGTGAACAAGGAGGCGATCGCCAAGAATCTCCAGCTCGACCCGACCAAGGTCTGGAACGAGGCGTTCAATCAAGGGGGCATCACCGTCGCCCACGTCGTCGCCGCCGCCGAGTTCCTCTTCGACGCCAACGAACCGCTGCATGCGGCCGAGTTCCTCAAAGCGAACCTGCGTCACGGCGTGGTCGTTCGTCCCTGGGTTTACCAGGCGCTTGCGATTGCACTGGAGCAGTCGGCGGGCGACGCCGAGGAAGTGCGCCGCGCCAAGCTTTCCGCCGCCGCGCTCGATCCGGAGGACGCTCAAGGCTTCCTTCAGGCCGCCAGCGCCTTGGCTGACAACAAACAATGGGATCGCGCCCTGGCCTTCTGCAAACAGGCGGCGCTCCTGGAACCCAACCTCGCCCAGACGTACGCCAGCGCCCTGGTTTACGCCGAGCAAGGACAGGACGGCGAAGCCATGAAATGGGCCGTCGGCCAACTCCTCAATAAAGATTGGGTCGTCGGCCAGGACGATCTGCAAAAGCAAGCCCGCAATCGGCTGAACTCGCTCGCCTCCACGCTCCGTAAGGAAAACAAGACCGACGAAGCCGACAAGCTGCGCCAGGCCCTGCAGACGCTCACCCGTCGGGATCTCGTCGTGCAGCTCACCTGGGAAAACGCCGGCAAGGAGCTGTCCGAACTCGATCTGCTCGTGAAGGAACCGTGCGGCAGCGTCTGTTCCAGCCAGCAGAAGCAGACTTCCGGCGGCGGCATCCAGATCGGCACGGACCTGAATAATTTCCAAAAGATTTCGTACCAGGCCTCGCAGGCCTTCGCGGGCAAGTACGAGATCAGCGTGCGCCGGTTGTGGGGCAAGCCGCTCGGCAACAAGGCGACGCTCATCATCACGGAGAATCAGGGAACCGCCCAGGAACGCAAACGGATCGAGAGCGTCCGCCTCGACGAGAAAGCCAACGGCATCACGTTTGTGCTCGCGGAGGGCCGCCGAACGGAAGTCGCGGTCGTTTCGCCGGCGAACTTGCAGAAGAAGCGGACCCAGAAGGACGAGGAAGTACGCTCAAGCGCCATCTCGGACCTTCGGAACATGGCGTTCGGGAATTACTCGATGGCCAAGGTTTCCAGCGGCGGCACGCGTTCGCCGGGCGCCGCGACGTACTCCAGTCCGACCAAGTCGACCGGGAAGTCGGAGCCGACGTTCCAGTCGGTCTTGTCGCCGACCGCGAACCAGGCGGGCGTCAACCTGACGACGCAAGTGCACGGCTCGGCCGAGAACCGCGACCTGCGTATGGTCTTCCAACCGTTCTTCAGCAACGCCGCCGGCGCCTCGCGCCGCAGCAACCTCGCGTCGATCCCCGGCGGACGGTAAAGTCGGCGGGTATCTTTCTTTCCGAGCCGGAAGCGTGAGCGACGGTCATGTTTGGCCGTCGCTCACGCTTCCGGCTCGGAAGCGTTATATTTTCGATCTCCCGTCGGCAAAGTCTTCCCTTTCTTCCCAGCTTCCGGCCTGCCGCCGAAGAAGCCGCACAATCCGCAAAGTCGAGTTTATGCTCCTTCTCCGCAGAGCCGATAAAGGTGGTACAAGCCGCCGGATTTATCGATCTCGGCTCCTGCGTGCGGAGGGATGTTCATGGTACGGTCGTTGTGGAAACGAGCGGTCGCGGTCGCCTTAATGTCGGCGGGAATCGGCGTAAGCCTGACCTGGCTGAGCTGGGGCCAATCGCCGAGCGCCCCCGCGGACGCTATCTTCCAGCTTGACGTGGATGGCGCCAACGCTTCGTGCCGGGTCAAACATACCTGGAAGACCAAGGACGGCACGACGAACCAGATTGTCGAGAATGTCAAGACGGGCGAGTTCATGACCCTCGTCCCGGACGGGCCCGCGGGCTCGACGCTGGACGGGGTGCCGCTGAAGATATTGCACTGGGGCACGTCGCGCGTCCCCCCCGCCGGCTCGCCGATGCCGCCGGGCGTGGTGTTTGACACCCGTCAAACGGTGAAGACGCCGGCGCCGATCTTCACCATGAATATCGAAGGGCAGGAGACGCCGTGCCGGGTGAAGCATAGCTGGATGTCGGCAGAGCGCAAGGCGCATCAGATCGTGGAAAACGTCAAGACGGGCGAGCTGATGACGCTGACTCCGGACGGCCCTGCGGGGACGGGTCTGGACGACGCGCCGCTGCAGATCGTGCACTGGGGGAGTTCGCGGGTCCCGCCGGTGGGGACGCCGATTCCGCCGGGCGTGGTATTCGACACGGCATCGGCAACGCCGCAGGTGAAGACGGTGGCTCCGCCGCCGATGCTGATGGCGCAGGCTCCGCCGCCCAGTTTCCGTCCGATCCCGCAGAGTTCGTCGACGCCGGTGGTGATGTTGCCGACGGCGAAATCGGAAGCGCCGCCGATGTTCGTGCCGCGCATGCCGATACCGAATGCCGCGCCCCCCGCGCCGGCGCAGATCTACGTGCCGCCGCCGCAAATCATCGACGTCGGGGAGCCGAAGGGGGGGCCGCCGCCGGTGCTCCCGAAGATCACGCAGCCGCTGATGGCCCAGCCAGGGCCGGAGGTGACGTTTATCCCGCCGGCGCCCACTCCGCAGCCGGAAACAATTTACATCCAGACTCAGCTGTCGCCGGTGATGCTGCCGCGGCACGGCACGGCGCCGACCGCGCCGATTCAATTGGTGGAAGGAAAGCTCCCCGGCATGCCCGGTTCGCTCAGCAGCGCCCCGGCGCCGCTGCAGATCTCGACGCCGATGGAGCCGCCCCTCCAGCGTCTCTCGACCCAGCCGAGCGGATCCACGCCCCCCATGCCGCTGGCGACGGTAAGCCCGGCTCCGGTCTTCCCGCCGACGATGCCTTCCAACTGCGAAGTGTGCGTCCGCAACGACACCGGCGAGCGAATTCCGTGTGAACCGGAAATGGGGACACAGCCCGGCGGCAGTATCGGCAGCGGCGCGCCCAAGCAACACGCGGCGCTTTTGAATCGGATATTCGACCACCGCGGCCAGGCGTCGCAGCACCAACCTACCTCGACGATGCCGACGGAACCGCCGCCGCCGTCGGTGGCGATGGGGACGAAGCAGCCCTGGCCGATCGGCGCCAACTCCGCAGTGGCGGCGTACGGCGGACTCGGCGGCAAGGTCGCGTTCATCCCCGTGCCGATCGCCACCGTGCCGCATCCCTTGCGGGCGCCGCAACCTCCGATGCAGATTCCGCAGGCGCCCCAACCGAACACCATGCCGAATCAGAACCTGATCAACGCCTTCACCGTGCCGTCGCCGTCGCCCACGGGCCCGTCTCCGGCGCTGAACGCCTTCACGCCGCCGATGTCGCCCGAGCAGATGCAAGCAATGGCCATGATGATGCAGCGCGGCCCCATGCCGGGCTACGGCCAAATGCCGATGCAGATGCCCGGCTACGGCATGATGCAGCCGCCGCCCGCGGGCTACGGCATGATGCAGCCGCCAATGCCCGGATACGGCATGATGCCGATGCAGCCGACCGGCGCCGGCCCGATGCCGATGCCCGCGCCGCTGCCGATCCAGCCCGCCTCGTACTCGACCCAGGCGCCGACGTTTAACAACGCCATGGAGCGAAGAATCCCGGCCGCCGCCAAGATGGCCGCCTACGGCCCGGCCGGGGCTCAGTATTTGGGCCAGTACCTGAAAGTCCTCAGCGAATCGGCCTCGCCCGGCGAACGCGAATGGGCGGCCAACAGCCTCGCCGGCTTCGATCCGCAGCAAACGCCCCAGGCCGTCCAGGCGCTGACCCACGCCGGCCAGAAAGATCCCGCCTCGTCCGTCCGTGCCGCCTGCGTCAACAACCTCTGCCGAATGAACCTCGGCAGGGAGTACACGACCAAGCTGCTCCAATTCTTCCGTCAGGATGGCGATCCCCGCGTCAGGCAGGAAGTCGATTACGCCTGCAATCGACTCGGCATCGCCAAGTGAGTTTCCCCTTTGCCGCGAGGCCCACGGACCCCAATCCGTGGGCCTTCTTCTTTTTCACGCCCCTCAGTTCCGCAGACGACCCTCGCCGCTGAGTTTCTCCTTCTGTCTTCTCCGCAACTCTCGAGGAAGCGATGCCGTAGATTCGTAGGGTAAGCGGCCTCGCTTGCCTTTGCGGAATGAGCAAGCGAGACCGCTTGCCCTACGGTTGCGGCTCAGCCACGTTAAGACGTCCCAAGACAAAGCCGACAAATCGTCGTAATAAATCTCCACACGGATTTCATTCTCCGCCTCGATGGCGTAGACTGCACTTTAGCCCTTCCCACCTACTTCCCGGAGTCTCTCATGGCTCGTTGGCTTGCACTCCCCCTCCTCGCACTTTTCTCCCTTCCTCTCGAAGCGCAAGAACTAAAAATCGCCGACGCCAAGAATGTCGAGCAACTCGCCGAGGATGCCAAACCCTCCATCGTCGTCATCCTCTACACCGGCCGTGACGGCAAACAGCAAGGCCTCGGCACCGGCTTCGTCATCTCCGCCGACGGACTCATCGCCACCAATCTCCATGTCATCGGCGACGCGCGGCCCATCACTGTGCTGCTCCCCGACGGAACCAAGAAGGAAGCGACCGTCGTCCACGCCTCCGATCGCAGCCTTGATCTCGCCATCGTTCGCATCGACGCCAAGAATCTCAAACCGCTCGTCCTCGCGGACAAGGAGATCCGCACCGGTCAGCCCATCGTCGCCATCGGCCATCCGCAGGGGCTCAAGTACAGCGTCGTCGCCGGCGTCCTCTCTGGCAAACGCGAAGTCGAATCGATCGACATGCTGCAGATCGCCATGCCCGTCGAACAAGGCAACAGCGGCGGGCCCGTCCTCGATATGACGGGCAAAGTGGTCGGCGTCGTCACCATGAAATCGCTGATCACGCCTAACCTCGGCTTCGCCGTGCCGATCGCCTCGCTGCAAAAGCTCATCGCCAAGCCCAACCCGATCCCGATGGAAAGCTGGGTGACCCTCGGCGCCCTCGACAAATCCGAATGGCGCACCGCGTACGCCGGGCGTTGGCGGCAACGCCAGGGTCGCATCCTCGCGGACGGAGTAGGCGGCGGGTTCGGCGGTCGCACCCTGTGCTTCTCGCAACGCCCCGTCCCTAAAGAAATGCCCTACGAATCGAGCGTTATGGTCAAACTCGACGATGAGAAGGGCGCCGCCGGGCTCATCTTCGCCGGCGCCGACGACGATCATCACTTCGGCTTCTATCCCAGCGGCGGCAAGCTTCGGCTCACTCGTTTCAACGGCCCTGATGTTTTCTCCTGGAAAATCCTCCGCGACGAACCCTTCGCACTCTATTCTCCCGGCGAATGGAACACCCTCAAAGTCCGCTGCGAGAAGGACCGCCTCGTCTGCTACTGCAACGGCAAAGAAGTCTACGAGGTGAAGGATCCCGAGTATTTCGGCTCCGCCTGGGGCCTGGCCAAGTTCCGCCAAACCGTGGCCGAGTACAAGAAGCTCCAGGTCGGCGTCAATCTCGACCTGGGTCAGACGCCCGACGCCGTCCTCAAGGCGATCAAGAAGTCGATCGCCGAGCTTCCGGCGGACAAGATAAACTCGGTCGACCCGTTCCTCAAGGCCCCCGCTGCCAGCATGAATCTGATGCGCGAACGGGCCAAGGAACTCGAGCGACAGGCCGAGAGTTTGCGCAGGTTCGCCCAACGGCTCCATCATGAGGATTGCCTCGCGGAACTGGCGAAGCTCACCAAGAACGAGAAGGCGATCAACCTCCTGCACGCCGCGCTCGTCATTGCCAAGATCGACAACGAGGAACTCGACCCGGAAGTGTACCTGAAGGAAGTCGATCGCCTGGCCAAGGAGATCGAGGCGAAGTTGCCGAAAAAAGCCAGCGAGACGGAGCGCATCGAGGCGCTCACGAAGTTCATGTTCCAGGAGCGTGGCTTTCACGGCAGCCGGGCCGACTACTACGCCCGTTCGAACAGTTACTTGAACGAAGTGATCGACGACCGCGAGGGCTTGCCGATCACGCTGTCGGTGCTGTACATGGAACTCGCCAAACGCCTGAAGCTCACGGTGGTGGGCTTGCCGCTGCCGGGACATTTCGTGGTGCGCCACGACCCGAAGAAGGGGGAGCCGCAGATTATCGACGTCTACGAGGGGGGCAAGAAGATCTCGCGCGAAGACGCGGAGAAGAAGGTGCTGAACATCACGGGCCGGGCCCTGCGCGAGAAGGATCTGACCGCGGTGACGAACAAGGCGATCCTGACGCGGATGCTGCACAATCTGATCAACTTGGCCGAGCGCGATAAGGACTCCGAGAGCGTGCTACGGTATCTCGACGGCATCGTGACCGTGGATCCGTCCGCGCATGAAGATCGCTGGATCCGCGCGGTGTTTCGATATCAGGCGGGACGTCGGCCGGAGGCGCTGGCGGACTGCAACTATTTGCTGCAGAACGTGCAAGATCCGAACGTCGACCTGGACCGCGTGCGCGAGATGAAGCGATTGCTGCAGGATGATTGATTCCTGCGGAATCGCGATGTTGGTCACTTCTTATTCCGCACGCGATCAACCATGAGACGTCGCCTTTCCGAGCCGGAAGCGTGAGCGACGATTTTCGCGGGTCCGTTACTCACGCTTCCGGCTCGGACTGAAAATCCGATGTCTCAATTTGCGTAGCAGGCCGCATTCATTCGGTTCGTGACGAGGAAAACACGCATGTCGAAGCCCATCGGCGAAGTCGTAGAACAAAAGCGGCTCAACGAAGCCCGTGAGGCGGGAATCCCCTGGAAAAAATGGGGGCCTTACTTGAGTGAACGGCAGTGGGGCACCGTCCGCGAAGACTATAGCGAGGATGGCAACGCCTGGGACTATTTCACGCACGACCAATCGCGCTCGCGAGCCTACCGTTGGGGAGAGGATGGACTGGGGGGAATCTCCGACGACAAGCAACGGCTCTGCTTTGCCATTGGGCTCTGGAACGAACGGGATCCGATTCTGAAGGAACGTCTGTACGGGCTCACCAACAGCGAGGCGAACCACGGCGAGGACGTCAAGGAGTACTACTTCTACATCGACAGCACCCCGACTCACTCCTACATGAAGTTTCTGTACAAGTATCCGCAGCGGGAATTCCCTTATCGAGATCTTGTCGAGACGAACCGTCGGCGCTCGCGCGAAGAGTTCGAATACGAATTACTCGACACCGGGATCTTTAACGAGAACCGCTATTTCGACGTCTTCGTGGAATACGCGAAGGAAGGGCCGGACGATGTCCTCGTCCGCATCACTGTCTACAATCGCGGTCCGGACGCTGCCAAGCTTCAGCTTTTGCCGACTCTTTGGTTTCGCAACACCTGGTCGTGGGGGGAGGACGATCGAAAACCTTCGCTCCGCGAAGTGGCGCCGGGCACGATCCATGCATCCCATCATGAACTGGGCGACTACTGGTTGCATTGCGAGGGGCCATCGGAATTGCTTTTCACGGAGAATGAAAGCAATTCGCAGCGGCTCTGGAATCAGCCGAGCGCGTCTCCTTACGTCAAGGATGCGTTCCACGCCCGTGTGGTCACGGGACAGTCTGACGCGGTGAATCCCGGAAAAGTGGGGACCAAAGCCGCGGCCCACTACGCTCTGGACGTGCCCGCCGACGGCAGCCGAACGATCCGTTTGCGTCTGACGTCCGCAAGGCCTAACACGGCCTTCGACGGATTCGACGCCGTCATGAGCAGCCGGATCGCCGACGCGGACGAATTCTACTTACGGATTACGCCGGGATCGCTCAACGAAGATGAGCGTCGGGTCCACCGCCAGGCGTTGGCCGGGATGATGTGGGGCAAGCAGTTCTACTACTTCGATCTGGAACGCTGGCTGACCGAACACAAGAGTCACCCGCTGCTGGCGACCGCGCGGAGCGGCGTGCGGAACACCGATTGGTTCCACATGCTCAACGCCGACATCATCTCGATGCCGGACAAGTGGGAATACCCGTGGTACGCCGCCTGGGACCTGGCGTTCCACACGATCACGCTGGCCCTCGTGGATTTCGATTTCGCCAAGGATCAGCTTCTGCTCATGCTCCGCAATCTCTACTTCCACCCGAATGGCCAGATCCCCGCGTATGAATGGAACTTCAGCGATGTGAATCCTCCGGTCCACGCCTGGGCGACGGTCTGGCTGTACAAGTACGAGCGATCGCTGGGGCGCGCGGACATTCGCTTCCTCGAGCGGTCGTTCCAGGGGCTGATGCTGAACTTCAACTGGTGGGTGAATCGGAAGGATCCGACGGGGCGAAACGTCTTCGCCGGCGGGTTTCTGGGACTCGACAATATCGGCGTCTTCGATCGCAGTGCGCAGCTTCCGACCGGCGGAACGATGGAACAAGCCGACGGGACCGCCTGGATGGCGTTCTACTGCCAGTGCATGCTGGAAATCGCGCTGATTCTCTGCGAACACGATCCGATTTATGAGGAAATTGCTTACAAGTTCGTTCAGCACTTCATGTGGATTTCCTATGCCATGGACCGTCCCGGCGAACACGAAGACGAAATGTGGGATGAGCAGGATGGGTTTTTCTACGATCTGCTGCGCTTGCCCGACGGCAGGGCCATGCGCCTGAAAGTTCGCTCGTTGGTGGGGCTGCTCCCTTTGTGCGCGTCGACGGTATTCGATGCGGACTCCGCGACGCGATTTCCGAAGTTGGTCGAACTGATCGCCTTGTTCCGAAAGCGTCACCCCGAGTTGGTCACGCACGTCGCCCCGACCGTCGAGGGATTCATCGGATACAATGGCCGCCGACTGCTTTCGATCCTCAACAAAACGAAATTGGAGCGGGTGCTCGCCTACATGCTCGACGAAAATGAGTTTCTGGGACCCTATGGCATTCGCTCGCTCTCTCGTTATCACCTGGATCATCCCTTCACGTTCTGGGTGGGCCATGAAGAGTTCAAGGTTCAGTATCTGCCGGGCGAATCGAACACGGGGATGTTCGGCGGCAACTCCAACTGGCGCGGCCCGGTGTGGATGCCGGTCAATACCCTCATCGTCCGGTCGCTGCTCAATCTCTATTCCTTTTACGGCGATGAGTTCAAGGTTCAGTGCCCGACGGGCTCCGGTCAGTACATGACGCTGTTTGAGGTGGCGCACGAGATTACGCGCCGGTTGGCGGGCACGTTCCTGCGCGGCGCCGACGGCCGTCGGCCCGTCTATGGGGGAACGACGAAGTTCCAGGACGACCCGCACTGGCGCGACTTGATCCTGTTTTACGAGTACTTCCACGGCGATAACGGCGCGGGAATTGGAGCCAGCCATCAGACGGGATGGACCGGACTGGTCGCTCCGCTCCTGGATTTTTTCGGGCGAGTCGACGCGAAAACCCTACTTGAAACCAATCGCGGACCTCTGTTCACCCAGTACGTCAGCGAGCAGGTGGGCGGACAGCAGGGCAAGAAGTAGGAGATTTCATGGCTGGCTCAAATCGAATATTGGAGCCGGAGTTCTGGCAAACGACGGACCCCTATCACCCGGCTCGGCCCCTGGCGTCTGCCGAGAGCCGATTCGAGAAAGAGAAAGCGTTGCGCGAACGCGGCAAGGGCTCCTTGCGATCACCCTAGTTTCTTTCACGTCCACGCTTCTTTGCAAGGAATCACCCGGATGCCTGATCTGCCGATGCCGGCCGCACCTGCCCAACCCCCGGCGCCCCCGCGCATGGTAGCCATCAGCGGTATCCTCTTTTCCCTGCTGTTCATCGTCTGTCTGGTGCTGATCCGGCTCGCGGTCCCGGCCGATCCGACGGATCCGGGCGAATGGCTTGCCGATGCCGGGTTTCGGAATTCGGTCCGCGCGGCATTGAATCTGATTCCACTCACGGGGATCGCCTTTCTCTGGTTCATGGCGGTATTGCGCAATCGCATCGGCTTGCGCGAGGATCGGTTCTTCGCGACGGTGTTTCTGGGGAGCGGGTTGCTGTTCGTGGCGATGTTGTTCGCGATGGCCGCCGTCGCCGGGGCGTTGCTGGAGAGCCTCGCAACCGAGGGACGCGTACTCGCTCAAAGCGAGACCTATGCGTTCGGTCGCAGACTTTGCTACACGCTTATGAATACCTACGCCGTCAAAATGGCGGCGGTGTTCATGTTCGTGACCTCCTCCATTGGGCTTCGCACGGCTTTCCTGCCGCGCTGGCTGGCCTTCATCGGCTTTGCGGTCGGCGTGGCGTTGCTGCTGGCGATTACGGATTTCGCCTGGATTGCGTTGCTCTTTCCCTCGTGGGTGCTGCTGGTGAGCGCGACCATATTGATTGCCGAATCAGGTCAAACGACTGCCGGGGACGCGGCCAAAACGCCGGGGATTGTCCGCTGAAATCCCGATGCGTCTGGGACTTCGATGGCGGCTTACCGATGAGGAGTGAATCGCGAATGACATGGTTGCAACGCTATCACCTGAGACGATTACTGCGCTGGTCGCTCTGGTTCATGCCCGCGGTGGCGATTGGGTTCGGTCTGGCGATCGCGCCGTGCATCCGATGGCTCGATCGCGCCACGGGTTGGAGTTGGTTCAATTTCACGCTGGACGGCGCACGCACGGTTCTCGGAGCGTTTACTTCGTCGATGCTGACGATGGTTGTCTTCGTCATTTCGTCGCTCTTGATTGTCGTTCAGTTGGCGAGTGCGCAGTTGACGCCTCGCCTCATCGCGTTGGTGTTTGGCCATCGGAGTTTGAAATGGGTTCTGAGTATTTTCACGTTTGCTTACACGTATACGATCGCCGTATCGGGACGAATTGAGGAAACGACGCCGCAACTGCCGGTCGCGGTCGCCATCGTGTTCAACTTGGTCTGCATCGCCATCTTCTTTTGGTTCGGTCAATGGCTTGGTCTATCCTTGCGACCGATTGCAGTCCTCCAGGTGGTGGCGGAGGAAGGGCTCTCCGTCATCGAGAGCGTCTATCCCGATCCGTTTGATCCCGCCGAGAACCCAGCGCGCTGGTCTCCCGCGGCGGAAACCGAGGTTGAGGTCGTGGTACATATCGGGAGGCCGGGAGTTGTTCTCGCATATGGACAGGCCATGCTACTTGCCCTGGCGGAGCAAGCGGAAACCGTGATCGAACTGGTTCCGCAAGTCGGCGATTACGTGGCCCGTGGCGATCTGCTTTTCCGCATTCGCCCGGGCGGTCGCCCCATCGATGCCGGCGCCTTGCGAGCCTGCGTCGCCATTTGCCCCGAGCGCACTCTGGAGCAAGATCCGCGTTTCGCATTTCGAATCATGGTGGACATCGCCAGCAAGGCGCTGTCGCCGGCCATCAACGATCCGACGACTGCCGTGCTGGCGCTGGACCAGATTCATCACTTGCTGATGAGCGTCGGCAAGCGCCGGCTCGACGCCGGAGAGACGCACGATGCGCAAGGCCGGTTGCGCCTGTGTTACGGGACGCCGAACTGGATCGATTTCGTCAGCCTCGCCATCACCGAAATTCGCCAATTCGGAGCCAGCAGCATGCAGGTGGCCCGCCGACTCCAGGCCATGATCGAGCATCTGCTGCAGGTGCTGCCCGAAGCACGCAAGGCGGCACTGCGCGAAGAGCTCTCATTACTGCAACGTTCGATCCAACGCGCTTTCCCCGATGAAGAGGACCGCGTTCACGCTCAGATCGGCGACTTCCAGGGCCTCGGCAGTCCCGAGTCGCCGTCACTTCATGGGCAGGACCAAAGCGGGAGGAACCGAATGGCAACGACGTTTTAGACCGCGGCCTATTTCTTGACCTGGCGCCCTGGCAGGCGTCGGTTCTTTCAATCGCCCGTGCTCCTGAAAGCCAGGCGTCGAAACACGCGGCGTATTGCACCGCTCGGCCAACCACAGAACTGGTGCGAGATGTTCCCTGACTGGCCAATCGAGAATTTATCGATAAAAACATCCCTTCGCAATCCTTTCACGGGAAGAAGGGATTGGATTTGGCATAAGCGATTGCCGAATGTAAAGTCTTGAACCATAAGGCTTTGCGATCCGGAGAGATGACCGAGCGGCCGAAGGTGCGGCACTGGAAATGCCGTGTGGGGGTCAAACCTCACCGAGGGTTCGAATCCCTCTCTCTCCGCCTCCTTTCCTACAGGTCTCTTTAACGTTTGCCTCAGTAACGCTTTGTGACATCGGGCTAGTCCTCCCTGTTAGGCGTGTGCTGACTTTGTGCTGAACCGTTTCGAGCTTCCTGCGCATCTTGAGAGCCTCCCAACTTCAGCTCCTTGTGGTTTGCCTCCCCCCAATCGCTGCATGGCCGATTGCGAGGCGCTATCGTGAATGTGCGTATATAATTTGAGAATCTCAGGATCGACATGCCCCACCCATTCTCGCACCGTGGGCACGGGAGCCCCCTTCAAGAGCGCGTTGCTGATGAAAAAGTGCCGAAAGGTGTGGAGCTTGCCGACGAGCTAGAGCGGACGCAGGATTTTCTTCAGTCGATTGAGAAGCGACTTCTCCGGTCCATTGTCGATCCGACTTCAGATAACGCCTCGTCGTTACCCAGCGTCCGCATCGCGGCATCGTCTCCAAGAGCGCGCGGGCCGCGGCGCTGATGGGAATGTTGCGTTGGTCGCCGGTTGTGGGCTTCCATCCTTCTTTGGGCCGGATGAGCAAGACGTTCTTTGCCCAATCGACATCTTCCCAGGTCAGCCAAGCCAGCTCGCCGTAACGCATCCCCGTTTCGGTCAGGAGGCTCAGCGCCGGCTTTTCCGCCGCCGGGCTATGCGCCAGAATCTGTTGAACTTCTTCGAGTGTCCAGCAGGGCTGCGGCGTCGGCTTCGGCTTGGCAAGCTTGAGATCCTTGAGCGAATCGGCAAACATCATCTCCCGCGACAAGGCAAAGTTGACTAACTGGCGAATGATCATGGTTTCGTTGTAAACGGTTTTGGCGGCCTTGTCGGTTTTGGCACGAAGCGACCGATACCCATCAATGAAGGCGAGGTTGACCTGATCCATGGTCTTGACGCCGCGTTGCTCGGCTAACTCAAGTCGGCGAGCAGAAGGAAGCTCGCAACCGGGCGATTCGGTTGGAAGCGGAGTTGAGCTCCGGTCGCTTTCACCAACGCACGCAGGTCGCAACCATCGCTGAGACCGCGGCGGCCTACCTCGACTACTTGGGGACAGAAAGACGGGCGAAGACGACCCTGGGCAAGTACACCTCCATCTTCGCTCGAGTAGCGGAGTTGAGCCGATCGGCGAGCATGTGCGCATCTTTCAATGCGGCAAGACATGGTATGCCAACTTTCAACACGGCGAGATTTGCATGCGGAAGTAACTCGCAATCACAATCACGCGACGATGTCCGGCCTAATGAAAGACGTAAACCACTACTTGAACAAGCAAAACCGATCGAAGAACAGTCTCGCGAATCTCGCAGCATAAAGATCAGCTGCCGATTCGCGCACGCTTATTTACATCGGCGTACCCATCACCTTGCCGTCCACCGTCATTTCCGCGGAAACTACGTTCCACAGAATGTTCGGTAGGTGGAATCGTCGTCCGGCGGGTCCAGGTACGGCGCCAAATCGTCCCGGGCTTCATACGGCGACTCGAGCGCCGCCAACAGTCGATGCAGTACGGATAGATCGTCGCATTCCTCCGCGGCCGAAAGTGCTTCCTCCACTCGGTGATTCCGCGGGATGACGGCCGGGTTCGCCGCGCGCATCACGGCGGAGGCCGAGACACTCGACTTCCCGTCTCGGCGGAGCCGAAGCTGCCAATGTGAAATCCAAGCCTCGAAGTCCGGATCCCGATATCGGTCGCCGGTCGGCGGCTCCGCGGACGACAGGTCGCGGAACGCGTTGGTGAAATCGGCCCGGGTTTTCTGCATCCAGCCGAGCAGCGACCTCACTAACTCCGCGTCGTCGGCTTCGTCCGTCTGGAGACCCAGTTTCTTTCGCATCCCGGCGAGCCAATACCGCTCGAACAGGGCGGGATATTCGCCGAGAACTTCCGTGGCGAGCGCGATCGCCTTCTCTTGGTCGGCATCCAGCAGCGCGAGCAGAGTCTCGGCGAAGCGGGCCAAGTTCCACTGCGCGATCGAGGGCTGATTGCCGTAGGCATATCGACCGCCGCGATCGATTGAGCTGAACACCGTGTCCGGGCGGTAGGCGTTCATGAAGGCACACGGGCCGTAATCGATCGTCTCCCCGGAGATGGCCATGTTGTCGGTGTTCATCACTCCGTGGATGAAGCCGACCAGTTGCCAGCGGGCGATGAGCGAGGCCTGGCGATCCATGACCGCGCGGAGAAACTCCAGGTATTTTTGCGGTACGTCGATCAGTTCCGGGTAGTGACGGTCGATAGCGTAGTCGGCGAGCCGCCTCAGATTCGCGTCGTCCTGCCGGGCTGACAGGTACTCGAACGTGCCGACCCGAATGTGGCTGGCGGCCACGCGGGTCAGGATCGCCCCCGGGAGCGCAGACGCCCGGTAAACCGATTCGCCGGTGGTGACGACGGCGAGACTTCGCGTGGTGGGGATGCCGAGAGCAGCCATGGCTTCGCTGATGACGTATTCGCGCAGCATCGGCCCGAGAGTCGCCCGGCCGTCGCCGCCGCGCGAGTACTGCGTTCGCCCCGCTCCTTTCCATTGGATGTCCACGAGCCGGCCTGATGGCGTTCGGTGTTCTCCCATCAGAATGGCCCGGCCGTCGCCGAGCATCGTAAAGCCGCCGAACTGATGTCCCGCGTATGCCTGCGCGATCGGCCCCGAACCTTCAGGTAGAGCCTGACCCGCGAACAAGGCCGCGACCGCTTCCGGCGACATCGCGCGGAAGTTCAGGCCGAGTTCGTCCGCCAATCGGTGGTTCAGAATCGAGATCCGCGGCGCCGGCGCCAGGGCTGGCTTGGCCGGTGCGTAGAGCACCTCCGGCAACCGTGAGTAGGTATTGTCGAACCGCCAGCCCATGTTCTTTTGATCCGCGACCATTTAACTCCTCCAGCGAGACTCGCAATCCATCCAATTATAGATGTCAGATAGGGCGCCAAATGCCGGGCATCCCGCGGCGGTCGAACCAATGCCGTCGCTGCGGATACAATGGTCCCGTTCGCCGACACCCCTTGCCCAACTCATTTTACTCAGCGGTGACCCATGAAACGTATCGTTGCATCACTCGTTCTCGTCGGCGCCGCCGTCCTGGGAGCGACGCTTTTCACCGGCGCCCAACCGACAGCGAAGACGCAGGCTCGCCTCGAGAATCGCGCCAAGGTTCCCGGCAAGCTAAGGCTTACCCTGCGCGAACGCCGGGAAGAGCCCAAAGGGAGCGGGCAATTCAAAGTCATCGAGCGGACCGTGGACTGGAACGTCGCCGAGACGGCGATTATCGTCTGCGATATGTGGGACGACCATCATTGCAAGATCGCCGCCCAACGTGTCGGCGTCATGGCGCCGCGTATGAATCACGTGCTGACCGCAGCGCGCGATCGGGGCGTCATGATCATCTTCGCGCCGAGCGAGACCATGAATATCTACGCCGGCGCTTCGTACCGCACGCGCATGGAGCAAGCGACGCCCGCGATCCCGCCCACGCCGATCGGCAAACGCTGCGACCGCGACCCGGTCGGCGAGCCGAAAACCTTGCCCGTCGATACGAAGCTCGATTGCGACGATTGCGAACTCGGCCCCGTCGTACGTCGGCACACGAAACAGCATGCCGGCCTCGACATCGTCGGTTTCGACGGCATCAGCGATAACGGCCAAGAGATCTACAACTTCTGCGAGCAGGAAGGGATCAAGAACATCGTCCTGATGGGCGTGCATACGAACTACTGCATTCTCGCCCGCCCGTTCGGCATTCGCCAAATGCTCAAGCTCGGCAAAAACGTGGTGCTGGCCCGCGATCTGACGGACGCCCTGTACGACCCGCGCGAGCCGCCGTTCGTCAGCCACGCCCGCGGCACCGAGATCGTCGTCGAGCACATCGAGACCTATTTGTGCCCGTCGATATCGAGTGCGGATCTAACGCGTGTCATCGCAGGTTCGGATGCGCCGAAGTAGGATCGGCGCCTGTGCCGCAGGGGGCATGCCGCCCGGGTGAATTGACGATCTCCACGTCGAGATTCAGGGCTTTCGCCCACTCCGCTTGTAAGCTTTTTGCCCGCTCCGCATCAAACGGCAGCCCGACCCGCGGCGGCGCCGATTGCCCGAGAAGGAGAGGACTTGCGAGCGCGAGGAGCCAGAAGATCGTACCATTTCTCATGACTTGTCGCTTTCGTGAGATGGAAACCGTTCTAGCCCGACGGCCGCGCCGTACCAATTATTTCAGATCGATCGAGATCATGGCGTCGCGTTCCTTGACCGTGAAACGCAGGGGCGTCGTTCGATTGTCGGCGTAATTTGGTGGCAATTTTAAGGGGACGAGCGTTTTGGGATTCTGCAGGTCCGCAACCTTGCCGAACACGGATAAGGAAACCCCGTACGCACCCGCCTTGGCGACGCCCAGCGAGAATGAACCGTCGGCCAACGTTGCGGCCGTTGTCGTTCCCTCCGAGCCGTCGCCTGCTTCAAGAAAATGAAATGCGATGATCGCATCCTGCACCGGTGCGCCGCGGTAAGTCAGTTTGCCGCGAACCGAAACTTTAGGCGGCGCAGGGCCCGGTTCGGTCACTTCCACCATGAAGTCTGCCCTTCGTTGATAACCTAGCACCATGCCGGAAAATCGGATGCGCTGTGTTCCTGGCTTCGATGCCTTGAGCGTGATGGCGTAACTCGTTTTTTCGGGGTTGACGATCGGAAAATCAAAGTTGAAGAATTCGTCATCAAATATCCAGGTGCCGCCCTCGGGCTCGAACTTGGAGGCCTTGCTCGCTCCCCTTCCCTGGACCATTCCCTCGGCGACCAGCGCGAAGGGTTGTCCCACCTTGACTTTGAGGATGAACTTCGCAACTTCGCCCTGATCGGGGGCTTTGATCAGGTTGGCCTTTTCTGACCGAAATTCAAACCAGCCCGCGCTTGCTTGCGCCGAACCGTTCCAGGTCAAGAGGACAACCGCCGCAGTTATCAGCACACGCATCAGGCAATCTCCGTGCAAGGGTTTCACGCGCAAGACACTTTACTGTAATACGACGGCGAAGAAACCGTAGCAGTTTGCTCCTCATAAACTTTTTCACGCAAGCAAGGGACTTGCCGACGTACGGTGTTGAACGTGCAATTTTCGCCGAAGACCGCGTGCGTCAGTGCGAGTCCCATGACGCAAAAGAGTCAGCTCCTGAAGGTTTCCTTTCCTAGGGGGCTTGGCCGGGCAGAGTTCGGGCCAGCCGAAAGCCCTGAGTGGGTTGGCGATTGGCCGAACCCATGCGATTGCGATAGCTCACGATGCAGGTACTCGCGGTATGGCTAAAACCGCCGCCTCGGGCTCGTCGGAATTTTTTGTCGGACGCGTCTCCCTCCCAGCACCACTCGTGGACGTTCCCCGACATGTCGTGGAGACCGAACGCGTTGGACTTTTTAGCGCCGACGACATGGGTGCGACCCTCGCTATTCTCTTTGTACCAGGCGATCTCGGCGAGCATCGTCTCGTCGCTGCCGTTGTGATACCTTCCCTGCACTCCGGCGCGATACGCATGTTCCCATTCCTCCTCATGCGGCAATCGATACCCTGAGCCCCCTATCTCAGTTACTTCTGCCTCATGAATCGACTGTCCCAGTTTCTTGACGTCCTTGAACTGGTAGTACGGGCTCAGGCCTTGCGCTTCGCTCGCCTTGTTGCAAAACCAGCATGCATCGTACCACGAAACCCGTTCCACCGGATTTCGGGACGTGTCGATTCCCTGGACGCGTTGTCCTTCCATGGTGGCTTCACTGCTTTGGAACGCGCTTGGGTTCCAGTTCAGCAACTTTAGAAACTCTGCTTGCGTCACTTCAAACTTTCCGAGGTAGTGTTTTGCTTCAGTCGGATCTGGAAGAAGTCTTCGAGCGGGTTAGCATAACCTGAACGGAGGTTCTACCATGTCCGAAAAACGTCCCAAGCGTCATTTTCAGCCCCACGAAAAAGTGGCCGTCGTCAAACGCCATCTTCT
>JBBQPM010000092.1:0-26748 GCA_038217425.1 Gemmatales bacterium | reverse complement strand
GAAACCGAAAACGCGATCAAGTGGTATCGCCAAATCCTCTCGGCCAACGACCCCACCATGCACAGCAACTTCCTCCTGTCGCTGCACTACGCGGGGGATTACGACCCGGGCATCGTCCTCGCGGAATCGAAGGCGTGGGCGCAGAAGTACGCCGTCCCGCTCGCCGGCAAGATCAAGCCGCACGCGAACGACCGCAGCCCCGAGCGCAAGCTGCGCGTCGGGTTCACTTCCCCCGATTTCGTCACGCACCCGGTCGGGCAATTCTTCGACGTCCTCTTCACCCACTTCGACCGCACGCACGTCGAGGCCTACGCCTACTGCGACGCCCAACTCCCCGACGCGCACACCGACCGCCTGAAGTCCAAGGCCGACCACTGGCGCAACGTCGTCGGTACGCAACCGCACGAACTCGCCGACCTGATCCGCAGCGACCAGATCGACATCCTCGTCGACACCACCGGACACACCGGCAACAACCGCTTGCTGATGCTCGCGCAGAAGCCGGCGCCGATCCAGATCGAACATTTCGGCTACCCCGACACGACTGGCATGAGCACGATGGACTACCGCATCAGCGACGCCGTCGCCGACCCGCCGGGGACGGACCAGTTCTACGTCGAGAAGTTGCTGCGTCTGCCGAGATTCGCCTGGTGCTATCGCAAGCCCGAGGGGACGCCCGAGCCGGGACCGTTGCCGCTCGACAAGAACGGCTACCTCACGCTCGGTTCCCTCAATAATTTCTCGAAGGTGAATCATCGTACGTGGAACCTCTGGCTCGGTCTGCTCGAAAAATTGCCGACCGCGAAGTTGCTCTTGCTCGTGAACAAGGGCCGAGCGGTCAATCAACGGCTCTTCCGCGAGGCCAAGGATCGCGGCATTCCGGAAGATCGCCTGATCCTCCGCGAGCGCGCCAAGCCGGGGGAATACTTCAATTTCTTCAACGAAGTCGACATCGCGCTCGACCCGTATCCGTATCAAGGCGGAGTCACCACCTGCGACACGCTCTGGATGGGCGTGCCGCTCTTATCGCAAGTCGGCCCGACCTACTTTTGCCGACAGGGATTGGCGATGCTCCGGCACGTCGGCCTGGAAGATTTCGCGGTTGCCGACGAAGAAGCGTTTCGCGCCAAGGTGTTGGCGCTGGCGGAGGATCCGAGCGAGCTGCGCCGTTTGCGTCAGCAGCTCCGCGGCCGACTGCTTGAATCCCCGATGATGGACAACGTCGGGTTCGTCCGCGAATTGACCGCGGCGTACCGCGACGTCTGGCGGCTCTGGACCAAGGGACGAACATGATCCGACTCGGCGTCAACATCGATCACGTCGCCACCGTGCGCCAGGCACGCAAAGACCGCGAACCCGACCCCGTCGCGGCCGCCGTCCTCGCCTTGCTAGGGGGCGCCGACGGCATCACCGTCCACCTGCGCGAAGATCGCCGACACATCCAGGACCGCGATCTGCATCTGCTCAAACAGGTGGTTCCCAACCTGCTCAACCTGGAGCTGGCAGTCGCCCCGGAAATCCTCGCCATCGCGATTCAGGTGAAGCCCGACCAGGCAACGCTCGTCCCCGAACGTCGGCAGGAGGTGACGACCGAGGGGGGCCTGGATGTGGTGGGCCAGCGCGAAGCGGTTCGGAGTACGGTCGAAGAGCTCAAGTCCGTCGGGATCGCCGTCGCGCTGTTCATCGACGCCGACGAGATGCAGGTGCTCGCATCGAAGGACGTGGGCGCCGAGGCGATCGAGTTTCACACCGGTCAATATGCCGAGGCGAAGACGCGGCGCGCTCGCGCCGACCAGGTCGAGCTATTGCGCCGCGCCGCGGACCTGGCGCGCGTGCAAGGTTTGCACGTCCACATGGGACACGGCCTGACCTACGACAACGTCGGCGACATCGCGCGCATCCCGGGCGTCGAAGAGCTGAACATCGGCTTCAGTATTGTGTCGCGTTCGATCATGCTCGGCATGGAACGTGCGGTGAGAGATATGAAGGACGCGATTCGCCAGGCGCTCGCGCGCTAACCGAAACTGGACCGTCCCCCAGGCCGCCGACTTTTTGAGTGAATCTCATGCAAGAACCGTCACCCGACCTCGTCCAGCGTTTGCGAAACTCCCAACAAGACCACTTGCTCGCCGGTTGGGAATCGCTTAGTCCCCCCGAGCGCGCACGACTCGTCCGCGATTTGCACGTCGTCGACTTCGAGGAGCTGAGAAAACTCTACGAGCGGCGCGATCAGAAAGACGCGATCCCGCCCGCCGAGTCCATCACGCCGCTCCCCTGGCCCGACAACGATCCCGCGCTGAACGAGGCGTATCGCCAGCGCGCCGAGCAGGCGCTCAAGGCCGGCGAAGTCGCGTTCCTCATCGTCGCCGGCGGTCAGGGGACGCGCCTCGGCTTCGATCAGCCCAAGGGCATGTTCCCGCTCGGGCCGGTCACCAAGAAGACGCTCTTTCAGATCCACGTCGAAAAAGTCCTGGCACTCGAGCGACGCTACCAACGGCCCTTCCTGTTGCTCGTGATGACCAGCCCGATCACCGATGAACCGACGCGGCAGTTCTTCGCCGAGAACCGAAACTTCGGCCTACAGGGCGTCGAGTTCTTCTGCCAGGGGACGATGCCGGCACTCGATCTTGCGACTGGCAAGTTACTGCTCGACCAACCCGGCTGCCTGTGTCTCAGCCCCGACGGGCACGGCGGCACGCTCACCGGGCTGTCCAACTCGGGTTTGCTCGAACGACTCGCCCAACGCGGCATCCGAACGATTTCGTACTTTCAAGTCGATAACCCGTTCGTGCAGATTCACGACGCCCATTTCCTGGGCCGACATCTGCTCGAAAACGCCGAGGTCTCGACCAAGGTGGTCGCCAAGGAGTTCCCCACGGAAAAGCTCGGCAACCTCGCGCTCGTCGATGGCCGCTGTGCGATGATCGAGTACTCGGATCTGCCGCTCGAGTTGGCGGAAGCACGCGACGAACAAGGTCGGCTGCGGCTCTGGGCGGGCAACACCGCGATTCATCTGTTCGACGTCGCGTTCCTGAAACGAGTCGTCGGCGCCCACATGCCCTGGCACGTCGCGCGCAAGAAAGTTCCGCACTGGGCCGGCCAGCCCGTGCAACCCGAGACGGAGAACGCGCTCAAGTTCGAACGCTTCATCTTCGACGTGTTGCCGCAAGCGGAGCGCTGGACAGTGTCGGTGACGAGCCGGGAGACGGAGTTTGAGCCTCTCAAGAACGCGACCGGCCGGGAATCGCCGGAGTCGGTTCGGCAAGCCATGCTCAACCAGTTCGGCAGCTGGCTCGAAGGCGCGGGCGTGAAGATACCGCGCGACGGGACAGGGAATGTGACGATACCGCTGGAGATCAGCCCGCTCTGGGCGCTGGACGCGGAGGACGTGAAACGGCGAGTGCGCGAGTCGGGACTGTACCTCACCGATTCGTTTAGCGCTCGCACGGGAACGCGCGAGCGCTAAACGAGGGGGATTAATCCTGCGGGAAGGTCGTCACGACCAGGCCCTTGAAGTGGATCTCTTGCGGCATTTTGTTGGAATGCAGTTGCAGCGCGATCGGGCCTTCGCCGACGAGTTCCGGCTGCGGATCGCGCCAGTCGACCACCTCCTTGCCGTTGACTTTCAGGCGGATACGGTTGCCCTGGGCGCGGATCTCCATGTCGTTCCAGTCGTGCTGTTTGCCCGCGGAGATCGCGGCCGCCCGAATTTCTTTCGACAAATTGATGCCGCCTTCCCGGCGATAAAGATCGTATAGGCCCCATTGCGAGGGAAACATGACGAGATGGCCTTGATACGTATGCTCGGCTTTCTCAGCGACTGCATCCTTGACCTTCATGGGGACGTGCTTCTTGCCCCAGAAGGCGACGCCGGAATGCATCTCCGACGTCACGAGCTTGGCGGAAAATTCGAGCTTGAAGTCGGTGAACTTCTGCTTGGTGAAAAGGTAGGTTGACACCGTGAGCGGCTTCTCATTCTTGGCGACGATGACGCCGTCCTTTACCGACCAGAGATCGCTGTAACCTTCCCAGCCGTCGAGATTGTTGCCGTTGAAGAGCTTGATGGTTTCGGACTTGCCCTTGAGTGGCGGGACTTCGGGCGCCTTCTTCGCTTCGACCTTCTTGTCGTCGACTTTCGCCTTGCCGGCATCGACGACGCCGGAGAGCAGTAGAAGGGATGCCATGCCAATGGCCGAGATGCCGGCCCACATGCCGCGTTGCATACGGTCGCTCCTGTTCGAGGGGACTATGTGTTGCGAAAGCTGATTTGTAACACACTTCCCGGACGCCTTCCACCACCAAATCCTACTTCATCGCCTGCCGTTTCTGGGCGATGAGCGCCAGGAGCGCCTTCTGCGGATCCGCGAACTTCTGGATTCCCTCGGCCATCAGCGTCTTTTCCATCTTCGCGAAATCGACCTTGGCCGCGATCTCCTGGAGAATTGCCGCGTCCGGCATGACCTCGACCTGCCGTGTGAACGTCTGCCCCGATTTCTCCGCCTTGTCGTTCGTTTCGGGCGGATTGGTTTCGATGTCCGAGCCGGCGAAGGCCGAGACGTACTTCCACGCGATATCGCTCGGCTTCTTGGTTCCCGTGCTGGCGAAGATCATTTCCTGCTGCAGGGGCAACTTCTTATCCGCCCAGAAGATCTGGTTCTCGCGCCAGATGTTCTTGGCATTGACGATGCCGACCAACCCCTGAGCCGCGGGCGACAGTTCGGGGACGTGCTTCTCGGTGTAAACGTCGATTCGGCTGACGAAGATCGAGTAGACCGATTTGAACGAAGCGCGCGACGAACGTTTCTGGGCGCCGCTCCAGATGGCGTCGCGCGCCGCCTGGTACTGCCGGCTCGTGAAGATCAACGTGACGTTGAGGGTGACGCCCTGAGCGGTGAGTTCCTCGAGCGCGAGAAGCCCGGCCGGGGTCGCGGGGATCTTGATCATGCGATTGACGTGACCCCGGCTCCACTTTAGCCCAAGGGTCACGTACTCCGCCGCCTTCATTTCATTGGAACGCGTGTCGGCGGGATCTTCGAGCAGCGGGTCGAGTTCGAAGCTGACGTAGCCGTCATTACCGTGCGTCTGGTTCCAGACGGGTTCGAAGACCGTCTGCGCCTGACGCACCAGCGTGTCGGTCAGATTCCAGGCGATTTGCGCGTCGGTCTGGTCGGCATCGAGGAACTTGCGCAACAGATCGTCGAATCGGCCCGTCTTGATGAGGTCGGCGATGATGATGGGATTAGACGTGGCGCCGGTCGCGCCGAGGGCGCGGTTGGACTTCACGAGATCCGGATCGATCGAATCGAGCCAAAGTTTGGTCCCGGCGGCGATCAGCGATTTCAAACTCGACATGACGAATCTCCCTAAATTTTAGCGGACGCGATCCCGGTAATGACGGCGACCTCTGCCGGTTCCAGTGCGAAGTCCAGCGCCTCGAGATCGGCACGCATGTGGGCCGCGCTCGTTGTGCCCGTCAGCGGAATCATACCGATCTCCAGGGCGAATCGAAAGATAATTTGGCTCACGGTTCGGCCCAGCCGTTGCGCGATGCGGGCGATGCCGATCTTCGCCATCACGTCGCGGTTTGCCGTCAACAGCGAGAATCCCTGGTACAAAATTTTACGGTCCGCGCAAAACTCGCGCACGCTGCGGTCCCAGCCTTGATTCGCGTAACAGCGATTCTGCACGAACGTCGGCTGCACGCTCGCCTCACGGCACAGCGCCTCGAGTTGCTCCCGACTGACGTTGCTGACGCCGAGCATCCGCACGAGTTTTCGCCCATGGAGCGATTCCATCGCGCGCCAGGCAGCCCAGTCGTCGGCGATCAGGCCCGTGCGCAGACTCGGACCGTGCAGCACGTACGAATCGATGCCGTCGACGCCGAGATGCTCGAGCGAGCTGGCGAACGACTGTTCGACCTGCACGCCGACGGCGGCTTTGGCGTCGTAGGGGAGGCGATGATCCTGGCCGCGCTGGAAGGTGTACTTGGTTTGCAGGAAGAGATCGTCGCGGGTCACGAGTCCTTTTTGCAGGCACGCCTGGATCGCAGCGCCGACGCCGGCCTCGTGATAATGGCGGCGCTGGTTGGCGGTGTCGATGCCGCGGAAGCCCTGCTGGATCGCCAGCTCGGTGAGCCGCTGGGTTTCGTTTTCCTTCCAGGCAGTACCGTAGATAAAACGTGGGATGTCGGCCATGATCAATCCCCCGCTGCCGGGTCGGCGAGTTGGGCGAGGTCGGCGGCGTCGGTGAAGGCGAGCGACTCGGAGTTGACGCAGTAGCGTAGTCCGGTCGGCGCCGGGCCGTCCTCGAAGACATGGCCCAGATGACCGTCGCAGCGGGCGCACAGGATCTCATCGCGCGACATGCCATGGCTATGATCGCCGGCCGTGACGACGTTCTCCGCGGCGACGGGCTGGAAGAAGCTGGGCCAACCGGTACCGGAGTTGAACTTGCCGGCCGACGAGAACAGCGGCAGCCCGCAGCAGATGCAGGTGTAGACGCCGGGGCGTTTGTTGTCGAGCAGGGTGCCGCAGAAGGGACGTTCGGTCCCTTTGCCGCGGGCGACGACAAACTGTTCGCGGGTCAGTTGTTTGGCCCAGTCGGCGTCGGATTTGGCGACCGGCGCGACGTCGACGGGCCCGACGAGGTCGCCGGCGCGGTTGTAGACTTTGACTTGCACGAGCGTCTCCTTGAGCTGTGATTTGCGTGCGGAGTCATTATAGGCGCGGAAGAATCAAGGCAGTGAGGAGAGAGCTACGATGAAGGGAAAGTGGGGCTGCAAGTTATGGATGAGTCGGTCGTCGCTGGTGACGAGCTTGCAGTTCTCTCGTTCCGCAAGAGCGACGTAAACGCAGTCGTAAACGCCGACGCGATACTGTGAGGAGATATCGGCTGCGCGAGGTAAAAGGGGAATATAAGGATAAAATTGGGGCGGGATAAATAGAATCGCAGCAAGCAACTTGCGGCCTTTCCCGACTGGAATTCTCAATTGCCGTTCAGCTCGTGTAAACGAATGGGCCGACTCAATGGGAAAAATGTCCGGAGCAATAAGTTCGTGAACTCCCCGCCGATAATCGTCCCGTAGAGCGATCGCCTTATCGGAGTCGGCTTCCGCCAATTCCCATTTGATCGCCACGCACGAATCGACCACGTACCTCATACTTCAGGTAATTCCCCGCGCAATTCCCGAATGAGGGGGACTGCCCAATCGACCAATCCGTGTTTGCGATAGATCTCGTCGCGCACTTTCTTTGCTCTCTCACCCACTCTACGACCAATTTCAGGATCGACAGGAGTGCCGTTAATCACGCCTGCCCACACAGCCGCTTCGTCGGCCGCAGCCAAGGGGTCATCCTCCAGCTTTTCGGGCGGTAGACTCGCTTGGTCGTGAAGCGAACTGCAGGGTTCGACCGGCAATTCCCCACGACACTCTCGAATCAAGGGTACCGCCCAGTCCACCAAGCCATGCTTGCGATAGATCTCGTCGCGAATTTGCTTGGCGCGTGCGCCCACTCGCTTGCCGATCTCCGGGTCCAGCGATGTCCCATGAATGCAACTATCCATGACCGCCTCGCCGTCGGCTGCAGCTAACGCCTTATCGTCCAGATCATCGACGATTTCGTTCTTCATACTGTCATTCTTGCAAAAGGACTCGGCCCCGTCAATCGCTCACAGGGGCGTGCCGTCGTCCTTGCGGGGGATGCGAAAACCCATACTGCCGGGCTTGTCGAACTCCTTGCTCGAGGGCCCTGGATCGTCGAGCTTGCGCAGCAACTCGATCGTCTCCTCCAGTGAATTTCCCAGGCAGGCGACGCTGATCACCAACTCCGCCATGGCCGCGAATGACAGGCCGTCGGTCAATTTCACCCAGTTCGCGAGCTTGCCGTTGGTCGCCAGGTCGGGGAGCTTGCGTTTCAGATAGACCTCGCGAATGCCGGCCGCGGGGGGCTCGATCTTGATGATGCGGTCGAAACGACGCGGCCGGGACACGATTCGGCGATCGAGACGCTCCGGGTAGTTCGTCGTCGCGATGTTGATGACCTTGTTGATCTGGTGCGATCCGTCGAGCCATTGCAGCAGTTCGCTGTCGCCGTGATTTTCGATGATGGCGTCGATGTCCTCGAAGAGGCACACGAGCGGACGATCGGGCTCGATCTTGCGGAAGAGTTCCATCGCCCGGGTGAGGATGCCGGGATGTTCGCAAAAGACGGCAATGTGCCCGGCGTGGATGATGCGGTGGACGGTTTGATGGACGACGGAACTCTTGCCGGAACCTTGCGGGCCGTAGAGAAGATAGCCGCGGCGATGGAGGTAGCCGTACTTGTGGAAGGTGTCGCCGAGGGTCCAGAAGTTTTGGATTTCCTCGAGGATCTTGGCGGGGAGAGAGTCGGCGAAGTCGATGAGGTCGTCGACCTGGAGGTCGCGGTGCTGGAACTGGATCTCGCCGAATTGGTTGACGGTGACGCCGTAGGCGCCGGCGGGGAGTTGGCGAGCGGTGGAGCCGCAGACTTCGAAGACGCCGGCCTGGGCAATTTTCCACTGCACTGCTTTCCAGGGCATGGGCCGATTGCCGAGGTCGTCGTGCAGATAATCCGCCGGGTCAAAGCCGCCGTCGTGCCGGACGCGCGGCGGGACGGATTGGGTTCCGAAGTCGCTTAGATCCATGAAGTCTCCCGGAGAAAACGCGATACATGAATTGTATGGAGGGCATGCGCGGGCGATTAGTTCGTCGACCGGCGCAGCTTTTTCACCAGGCTCTGCATGTCCTCCGGAAGCGCGACCGACCACTCCAGGCGCTTGCCGGTCTTGGGATGGTCCAGCGCGAGCTTCGCGGCATGCAGCAAGGGGCGGGTCGCGTTGCTGCCGTCGGGCGCGGGCCGGCCGTGCAGGGGGCGGTCGTAAATTCGCTCGCCGCACAGGGGCGTGCCGCGTTCGCCCAGATGGATGCGGACCTGATGCGTGCGCCCCGTTTCGAGCGTGCAGCGTACGAGCGAAAACGCCCCGAGCGATTCGAGGACTTCGACATGCGTCACCGCGCGCTGCCCGGCGGACCCGCTGCCGCGCCGGCCGTCGCCGCGGTCGGGGACGAGTTGCGACTCCACCGTCTCCGTCTTGCCGGCGCCGCGCACCAGAGCGAGGTATTCACGTCCCGTGCTGTGGTCGCGGAACTGATTGCCCAGGTGCCGTTCCGCGTCCGGCGTCAACGCCAATACGACCAGGCCGCTCGTTTCCTTGTCCAGGCGATGCACGGCCCGGATACGCGGATGTCCAGTGCCCGCCCAACCGAGCAACTTCGGCAGCAAATCGACCAGCGACGGCGGCATGAACTTCTGACTGCGCGCATCGACCTCGTCCCGGTGACGGACCGTGGTCAATCCCGCCGGCTTGTTCACGACCAGAATATGAGCGTCCCGAAAACAGATGTCGATCGCGTCCGCCAACGTCGTCGGCGTCTGGGGCTGTCGGCGTTTCGTGTTGTGCTCCGCGGACGCCTGCGGCAACGAATCGTGCCGCGCCAGCTCGACGAACTTGGCGCGAAACTTGCCCAGTTTCGGCCCGATGACCACCTGACAGTACCCCTGCGTCGGGTTGTCGCGGTAGTAATTCTGGTGGTAATCTTCCGCCTGGTAGAACGTGTCGAGCGGTTGCACCTGCGTGACGATCGGCCTTGGATAGACCTCGGTAAACTCGGCAATCTTTTGCCGGGCGACTTCGGCTTGTTCCTGGGAATGGGTGAAGATGACGGAGCGGTACTGGGTGCCGACGTCGTTGCCCTGGCGATTGAGCGTGGTGGGATCGTGCAGCGCGAAGAAGACGTCGAGCAGATCGGCGAAGCTCACTTCTTTCGGATCGAACTCGACCTGAATAACCTCGGCATGCCCGGTATCGCCATTACAGACCTGGCGATAGGAGGGATTGACGACGGCGCCCCCAGTGTACCCCGAGAGGACGCGACGGACGCCCCGAATCTCCGCGAAGACCGCTTCCAGGCACCAGAAGCAGCCCCCGCCTAGCGTGGCCTGCTGAAATCTTGGGTCTTTCAAGTCTTTCTCGTCCATGGCCCCCCTCCTGAACCCTTCAGCATACAATCGAGTCTTGCACTATTCTCATTGTATTCGAGGTGAGTTATTCGCAATGGCTCCAGAAGCTCTGCAGCAGCGAGGGTTTGTTTTGGGCATCCGCCAACTTGACGCGGACGACTTCATCCAGGGTCGTCGCGTCGATAGGAGCGAAGTTGGGCATCTGCCCCCACTTGATCCAGGACCAAAGGTATTCCACTGGGTTGAAGGTGGGACAATACGGGGGCAATCGAAAGAAATGCACGCGCGGCTGATCGCTTTGCAACGCACGGATCGGGTCGCCTTTGTGCATGTTGCCGCCGTCCCAGACAACCACGACTTCGCCCGGAATCTCGCTCAAAAGCGTCCGCACGAAGTCGGCAGCCTTTTCGCTGTTGACGTAGTCCTTGGGGTAGGTGCGGAAATGCAGTTGCGGTTCGCAAGACGTTCGCTTCAACGTCAACGCGGCGATGAGCGAAACTTTCTCGCGGTGTCGGCCCCGATGTTAATAGCCACGCCGAGGGCAATCCCTTCCCGAGCCGAAATTGAATTTGGGTTGCGTCCAGTAAAGACGATTCGATAGCGTGTTGATTTTTGGGCTTCTTTCTGCGAAAATAAGAGAATGCAAACAATTGAAGACCTCGCCGTTGATTCCGAAAGCGAGGCCATACTGGAAAGCCTCGCCACGGGGAAGCCCGTCGCTGCGGAAATGCGCGACCGCATTCGTGCCGAAGCGAGGCGTCTTTCCGGGGAGTTGTGTAAGACTCACGGCGTTCAGCAGGTGTCGGCTCAACTCATTCGTGAATGCCGTGATGAAGCATGAAGTACGTGCTCGACAGTTCTGCCGCCCTCCCTTCGGTGATCGTCGAACCGGACTCCGCGAAGGCGATTCGGCTACTGGACGAATATTGTCGTGGAATTCACTATCTTCTCGCACCCGATATCTTCCCCATTGAAACGCTCAATGGACTTACCAAGGCGGAGCGACAGAAGCGAATTGCCCCTGGGACGGCCTATCCGTTTTGGAAGGGCGTCATGGTCGATTCCCCCGTCTACTTTCCCCACTTTCAGCTTCTCCCCAGAGCTTACGCGATCTCAGCGGCGACCTTCAGTGCGATTTACGACTGCGTGTACGTGGCCCTAGCGGAGCGCGAAGGCTGCGAAATGGTGACGGCCGATGACAGGCTCGTGAAAAACCTTCAGGGCCGCTTTACTTTCGTCATATTGCTTTCTTCGCTGCAATGAGTTCGTGTAGCCTTCGCTTGGTCGCCATCACGAGGGTTTTCCCCATTCGAAGCCGGAATTGACTACTTCCTGCTCGCTCATCGGCCCCGTCCTTTCGCCCTGGAGTGCCCGGTAGAATGCATCGAGCATATCTGCATTCTATCCGAGCGTCCCCGAGCGAGAAAAGACTGCCAAACATCCGCAGCGCGAACTACCAGCGGATATTCACCATGCAGCTCAGGGCCTGCGGGTCGATGCCCGAACCGGTCTGCTGCAAGAAATTTCCGGCCCGCAGGTACGAGTAGCTTACCAGGAAGTCGGTGTACTTGTTCATGTGGAAGTTTGCGATGAGGTCGATCTCCTGGCCGACGTCGCGCCCGGCTTTGCCCGTCGCATCCCGGCGCAGCACGGCGCCCGACGCGCCGTACAAAGCGTCCCGGGAACTCACCAGCGAGAACTGGTGGAACTGGGCGTTGAGGGTGATCCACTTCGTCGGATACAGATAGACGTGGGCGTTGATGTCCTGAATGTTCTGCCGGCCCACCACGTCGATCCAGCCCAGGTAGTAATGTCCGAAGGGGAAGAGCTGGCTGTAGGTGTGATACCCGCCTTTATTGGGGTTCTGATCGCCGGACGCCACGTCGTAGTAGAGCCAAAAGATGGGATTCATCGGCAGGTCGGCCCAGTTATAGCCCAGGCCGCCGGAGAAGGCGCCGGCGCAGATCGCCTGATCGCGGGCTTCGCCGTACTGCATCACCGCCTCGGCGTCATAAAGGACGTTGCACTTGTCGCCCGCCCAGCGCGTGCCGATCGAGTGGACGTTAATCGGCGCCCGGCCGATGCCTTGCTGAGTCGTGGAGTTGGCGTTGTCCAGATACAGGTAATAGAAGTCGCGAAACTGACCCTTTTCCGGGCGATGCGTGACCCACGCCCCCGCGAAGTGCTGCTTGTGGTCGATCGAATCGATGCGCGTCGGGTGCGGAATCACCGGCTGCACCCAGAATAAATCGAAATCCCACTCTTTCGTCTGGTAATACCCGCGGACGCCGTTGAAGGTTCGGCGCGTATTGTTCCAATCCGGCGGCGAAATTGAACGCTGCGAACCGAACAGCAGTTCTTGACGACCGCCGCGAACGTAGGCTTTGCCGTCGGCGTCCTCATAGACCTTCATTTCGAGGAAGGCGTTGAAGAAGTCGACCTGATCGACGTCGGTGGCGGCGGGAGCGAGTTCATGACCGTAGCTCCGCGCGTCGGCGAACTCGACGAAGGCGCGGAAAAGATCTTCGTACCACAGGTCTCAATAAAGTCTCGTACGAAGCAAGTTGTACGAATTTTGCTTGCCGCCGAGCCTGGAGTTGGTCTCGTCGGTGTAGCGCCAGCGGAATTCGCCGCCGACATTGAGGAGCCAATTTTCGCCCAGGTGCAGGCGATGCATTTCTTCGAGTAAATCTTGGGGCGGAGTCTTGGGGTCTTCCAGATAGCGCCAGTCGATGTCGAAGAACGGAGGCGGTTGCAAGATGAACGGGACATAGCCGTATTTCGGCCGATCTTTTCGCAGCTCGCCGTGAACGACGTCCGCGAGGGAGTAATAGCCCTCCCCTTTGGGAAGGACGGGAAAGTAGCCAGGGCGGGGGAACACGTGAATGGGGGGCACTTTCTTCCAGTCGACGGGCCCGTCGTGCGAATGCAGGTCGACGTGTCCGTGACCGGGCGCGAGGCCGCTGTCCGTCGTCGCTTCCGGGGAAAGCACGGCGGGGGCTTCCGCCGGCGCTTCCGCGGGCTTGGTTTCTTGAGCGCTCGCCGAGGCCGCCAGAAGACAAGCGGTCAGACCGAGAGTTTTCCATTGTTTGAAGTAGCGTTCGTCCATGAGGACTCCGGTAGGAAGTCGAGAGAGGTACCTTTCCCTTCGGAAGCCCTGGGGAGCGAGGCTCAATGAGAACGTGAGATTCCACGTGCACGCGCCTACGGGGCTCGTGAAACTCGTTTCATTCGGCATAAACTACGAGCTGGATGCTCCGAGATACGTGGAAGTCCACGTTAGTCGAACGAATGTACCAGTCCGAGCCGCGAAGCCAGCAGCACCAGTTCCGCGACGGAGTTGACCTGTAACTTTTTCATCAAGCGCGCCCGGCGATCTTCCACCGCGCGGATGCTGAGGTGCAGCGCGGCGGCGATCTGTTTGTTGGTCTTGCCGGCGATCAAGAGGTCGAGCACTTCGTGTTCCTTGACGGTGACCTGCGCGAGTCGGCTCTCGATCTCCCGGCGGCGGGACTCGGCCGCCCGTCGCAAATGATCGCGCTCGAGCCCTCGGCGAATTTGCTTGACCAACTCGTCGAGCCGAAACGGCTTCTCCAAGAGCGAGACGGCGCCGAAAGACATCGCTTCCACCGCGATCCCGACGTCGGCATGGCCGCTGATCAAGATGATCGGCAGATACGTCTTTTCGGCTACGAGCTTCTGCTGAAGCTCCAGTCCGGTCATGCCCGGCATCTTGATGTCGAGCACCAGGCAGCCGGGCTGGAATCGACAGTCGGTTTCGAGGAAATCGAGCGCCGACGCGAACGCCAACACCGGCAATCCGAGGAGTTTGCCGGCGCTGGCGAGGGCTCGGCTCACGGCGGGATCGTCATCGACCACAAAGATCGTAGGCTCGGTTGTCAAGAGGTTTCCCCCGGAGCAGAAGGCAGGGATAGCGTGAAGACGGCGCCGCGGGGATGGTTGGGCGCCGCGGTGAGAGTGCCGCCATGCGCGAAGGCGATGGATCGGCAGATGGCCAAGCCCATGCCCATGCCGGTCGGCTTGGTGGTGTAGAAGCGTTCGAAGACGCGTTCGACGTCTGGATCCGCGAACCCGGCGCCGGTATCTGCAACGCGGAGGACGCATTGACCCCGTTCGTATCGGCTCCGAACTTCGATGGCGCCGGGCGCCGCTTCGAACGCGTTTTGCAGGAGATTGAAGAGAATCTGGCCCAGCTGAATGCGGTCGCCGAACACTTCGGGCAAATCGTCGGCGAGTTGTAAATCGAGAACGACCCCCGCGCGGCGCGCCTGCACTTCGATCAGGCGCACCACCTCGTGCACGATGTCGCCCAGACGCACGGGCGCACGGTTGGGCTCCGCCTTGCGCACCATGCCCCGCATCGTGCGCACGATGGCGCCGGCGCGCTGCGATTGTTCGACGATTTCCTCGAGCGCGGAGCGCAGTTCGGCGCCGCCAGTCTGGCCCAAATGCAGCGCAACTTCCGCATGTAGCGAGATGGCCGCGAGCGGTTGATTGAGTTCGTGCGCCAGACCGGTCGCGAGTTGGCCCGCGGTTTTGAGTCGGCCCATGTGAGCCAGATCGGCCAGATGCAGGCGCGTCGCTTCCTCCGCCTGCTGGCGCTTGGCATCCGACCGGCGGCGCTGCATGCCGAGGAACGCCGTCACGACGATCGTAAACACGGCCAGGCCGCGATTGGCGTAGACTTTCCAAAGTTCGGTGGTGCCACGCTCGGGAAAGAACACGACCTTGAGAATCGTCAGCGTGCAGCAAACGACCGCGATCTGGACGGCGAAATAGCGGGGCCTCGCCTTGAGCGCGAGGAGCACTGCGAACGTGTAGGGAACGGCGCTCGCCACGCCCAGCGGCAGCCAAAGGTCGACCGCGACAACCAGGGCGACCAACAAGATCGCCCCGACGACGGCGCGATGCTCCGAGGGCGAAACGGGCGCAGCGCCGACGGGCGCTGCAGATTCGGTTCGGGATTGCTCGAGGTACGCGGTCTCCATGGGGGGCTATTCTACGATCTCACGCTGCGAGCGCGGAGAAGAGTCGAGTCGTCCCCGTTTTGGGCTAAGTCAATGCCCTAGCCGATCGCAACCTCGAGCTTCTCCGCTTTCGGCTCGGCCTGTTCCTCAAGGAACTCGATGAGGTACTCGCGCAGCCGATAATAATCGGGGTCGGCCAACACTTCTTGACGGTCGCGCGGCCGGGCGAACGGCACTTGCAGCACCCGGCCCACCTTCGCCGCGGGGCCGTTCGTCATCATCACGATCCGGTCCGACAAGAAGAGCGCCTCGTCGACGTCGTGCGTGACCATGAGCGCCGTCTTGCGATCCTCGTTCCAAAGATCGATCAAGACCTGCTGCAGTTCGAAACGCGTGAGCGAGTCGAGCATCCCGAACGGTTCGTCCAACAGCAACATCTGCGGCGACAGCGCGAAGGCGCGCGCCAGGCCGACGCGCTGCTTCATGCCGGCCGAGAGTTCGGGCGGCTTCTTGTGCAGGGAATCGCCCAGTCCCACGAGGGTGAGGCAGTGGGATGCGATGCGCGTGCGTTCCGCCTGGCTCGATTTTGCGAAGACCTGATCAACGCCGAGCTTGACGTTCTTTAGCGCGGTCATCCACGGGAGCAAGCAGGGCGCCTGGAAGACGACGCCGCGATCGGGCCCGGGTCCGGTGAGCTTTCGGCCGGCGAGCATGATCTCGCCGCGGCTGATCGTGCTGAGCCCGGCGACCATCGAGAGGACGGTCGATTTGCCGCAACCGGAATGGCCGATGAGGCAGACGAACTCGCCCTGCTCGAGCGTGAGGTTGAAATCCTGGACGACGATGGCTTCGCCGCCTCCTTTTTTGGGGAAGGATTTGCCGACGTTGATGAGATCGAGGTAACGATTCACAGGGCGGCTCCCACGGGCTCGAGTTCGCGCAGCGCGGGGGGCGCGGCGGGCGGGCGAACTTTTTTGCCGGAGCCGAGCAGGTAGCCGATCACTTGGTTGCGGATGCGTTGGTAGTCGGGATCGTGATTGACCGCCTTGCGATTCCTCGGCCGCGGGATATTGACGGCGATCGAGGGGCCGAGCGTCGCCTTGGGCCCATGGCTCAGCGGAATGATGCGGTCGGCCATCAAAATACCTTCATCGACGTCGTTGGTAATCAGTACGACGGTCTTCTTGCGAGCTTGTTCCCAGATGCGGACGATCTCGTCTTGCATGGTGGCCCGCGTGAGCGCGTCGAGCGCGCCGAGCGGTTCGTCCATGAGCAGGATTTGGGGATCGATCGCCAGGGCCCGCGCCAGAGCGACGCGTTGCCGCATGCCGCCGGAAAGTTCGCTCGGCTTCTTGTCGCGGGCAGCGGTCAGGTTGACCATGTCGATGTAGCGGTGGACGTGGTCGGACTTTTGCGAAGGACTCCAGGTCGGGCAGACCTGATCGACGGCCAGGTAGATATTGCCGAACACCGTCTTCCAGGGGAGGAGCGAGTAGTTTTGAAAGACGACGCCTCGATCGGGCCCGGGTTCGGTGATCAGGTTTCCTTCGAGCCGAATCGTCCCGGAATCGGGGAGGATGAGCCCGGCGATCATCGAGATAAGCGTCGACTTACCCGCGCCGGAGTAGCCGACGATGGCGACGAACTCGCCCTGTTCGATGTCGAGGTTGATGTTGTGAAGGACTTCGGTGCGGTCGCCGCGGGCGCCGTAGCCTTTGCAGACGTTCTTGAGCTCGAGAAAAGCCATGTCGATTGTTCCTTTGCGTTACGTCATCACTCGGTGCAAGTTGGTTTCGACGAGGCTCATGAGTCGGTCGAGGATGAAACCGATGAGACCGATGGTTATGATGCAGAGGATGATGTGCTCGAAGATCGCGCTGTTGTATTCGGACCAGAGGAAACCGCCGACGCCGGCCGCTCCGGTCAGCATCTCGACGGCGACGATCACCAGCCAGGCGATGCCCAGGCTGAGCCGAAAGCCCGTAAACATGTGCGGCAGCGCCGCGGGCAGGAGAATCGAGAAGAAGGTGCGCATCCGCGACAATTTAAGTACTCGAGCCACATTTAAATAGTCTTGCGGAATCGAACGCACGCCCGCCGCCGTGTTGAGTACCGTCGGCCACATTGCGCAGATCGCAATGGTAAAGAGTGCCGCGGGCTGCGATTTCTGAAAGAGCACCAATCCCAGCGGAAGCCAGGCCAGCGGCGAGACGGGCCTCAGAATCTGAAACAGCGGATCGAACATCTTGGCGAAAAGCTTCGACGAACCGAGCATAAATCCGAGCGGAATGCCTAGGAGCAGCGCCAACGCGTAGCCCTTGCCGATCAGAATCAGGCTGTACCAGGTGAATCGAAGGATGCCCTGATCTTGCTCGCCACGCTTCGCGAACGGCTCAACTACGTAGAGTTTGCTGAGTTCCCAGGTTTTCGCCGGCGTCGGCAATTTCGGCGCCCAGGTGGCGCTACTGACGACCCAAACCACCGCGACCAGGGCGATTCCCAGGAGCGGCAAGATCAGCCAATCGAACTTGAAGTTCCATTCTTTCATATCGATCCGTTCCCAGCCTTTTGGCTCGCGCAAAAAATAGGAGATTGAACCAGCCACCGAGGACTCAGAGAAATCGAATGGACGTTCACCACTCGCTGAGGGATACTTTTTCTTTAATTCTCTGTGTTCTCTGTGCCCTCGGTGGCTAGTCTTTTTCCTTACCAACGCCCCAAACGCGACGCTAGCCCCGGCGATTGTGTACCGCGAATGCCATGGCATACTCCTCCGGTCGACGCGGATCGAAGGTCACGCGATCGAACAGCGTCTCCGGTTCCATGTTGGCGCCGCCATGGCTGACGCCCAGTTCGCGCATCGCTTCTTCGTAAAGGTCGGCGCGAATGACTTGATTCGCGACGCCTTCGTAGTCGGGCGTCCCTTCCACCATGCCCCAACGGCGGAACTGCGTGAGCCACCAGTGGGCATGTTTCTTCTGCGGATAGTTGCAATTTCGGCTACTAAATATCATGTAGTTCGGATCTTCGGTCCGCCGACCGTCGCCGAAGTCGTAGCGACCTTGCAAACGCGGCAGGATCATTTCTTTCGGGCATTGAATGTAGGTGGCGCGCGACACGATTTCGGCTTGTTCGGGGCGGTTGGCCAAATCGTCGAGCCAGACGCTCGCCTCGTGCAGCGCCTTGAGGGCAGCCTTGACCGCCTGCGGATTCTGCTCGGCGTATTCTTTCTTGAATGCGCAGACTTTCTCGGGATGGTCGCGCCAGATGTCCTGCGTGTTGACCGACGTGAAGCCGATGCCCTCCGTCACGGCTCGGGCGTTCCAGGGTTCGCCCACGCAGAAGCCGTCCATCTGGTCGACGCGCATGTTGGCCGCCATCTGCGGCGGCGGAATCGTAATCAGACGCACGTCATGGTCCGGATGAATCCCGCCTGCGGCCAGGTAGTAACGCATCCACATCGCATGGGTGCCAGTCGGAAACGTCTCGGCAAACGTCATCAGCGTGCCGCGGTCCTTGGCCGCCATGACGATAGGCCGAAGCGCCTGCGGATCGGCGCCCACCTGGCCGCGCAAACTCGCTTTGAGCGTAATGCTCTGTCCATTGCGATTCATCACCCATGGAATAATCATGGGCACTGCGGGCGAACCGCGCAGGCCCATGGTCGAAGCGAAGGGCATGCCGAAAAGCATGTGCGTCGCCTGGATCTCGCCCGTCGCCAGCGCGTCGCGAATCGCCGCCCAGTTCGCCAGTTTATTGACGGTCGAGTTGATGCCGTGCTTGCGGAAGAATCCCTTTTCATGAGCGATGACGATGGGCGAGCAATCGGTGAGGGCAATCATGCCGAACGACATGTCGATGGCGCCGGTGGCGGAAGCGGAGTTGTTACAACCCGCGAGGAACGTCGTGCTAATCCCCGCCGCCGAGGCGCCCAAAAATTGGCGGCGATTGAGAGCCAGGGGAGGTCGTTTCATGAAGATCCTGTGGGGTTGGGCGCAGCGGAATTCAAGTCCGGGGAAGACCCAGAGCAAGAGGCGTGCCGTTCTCGTTTTCGGCGGCGAAATGGCGCCGTTTGTCGTGGTTTTCGACGTATTTTTGCTAGTTATGCGCTTAAAAAATGTTATCTACCACGTGTTCAGGCTTTCGAACGTGCCCATTCTGATTGCAGCGAATGCCTTGCCTCCGCGCCTTCCAACCCGGGGGGAGAGCTTCGCATTTTCTCATTTCCTGAAAGATTTGTTTCCTTCGAAGCGTACTCTGTGCGAAGCTGATTCATTTTCTCAAAGGAGTGCCCGATGTCTCGCGCGATTGTCCGTACCCAAACGTTCTCAGCTATTCTTCTTGTCGTTATGACATGGTGTTGCGTTCAACATGCCCAGACGCAGCAGAAATCTCCGCCGGGCAAAGCCGAGCGCGTGACGTATGAAGTCAGTTTCACGACCGGAAATAAGCCTGGATCGGGCACCGATGCCGATATTTACTTAACCTTATACGGAAAGAAGGGCCAAGAGGGCGAGATTCGCATCAACCCGTTCTTCCCGGGGCACCCATTTCAAGCGGGAAAGACCGATGCGATGAAAATGGCGCTCCAAGACATCGGCGAGATCACCAAGATCACGGTGCGGAGCGATGCCAATAGAGTTGGGGCCGACTGGTTTCTGCGTTATGTCACGGTCAAAGGTCCCGCGGACGGCGGCAACACCTTCGACTTCGAATCGTGGTTCAAGGACAAGATTCCGCAAACGCGGACCAAGGCGCCGCGGTAGGGGGCGTCGCTCACGCTGCTCGGCGAAGTCCGACGCTCATGCCGCGGACTTCTTCGAGAATCTCCCCGAGCAGCACCTTTTCCAGATCGGCCAGAGCCCGCGCGGCGTCGGCGCCGTCCAGTACGCGGTGGTCGAATCCGAAGCGCATCTCCAGATTGCCGTGCTCGTCGAACAAGTTGTGGTGCAGGGTCGTCGTCAGCAGCGGAATGAGCGTCAAAAGGCCGGCGCCATGACTGCTCACCGAGCTGATGCCGAAGGTGCCGAAATTGTGCACGCGTCGTCTGCCGACCAGATTCAGCGACAGCCACCAGATGAGCCGGCGGAGCGGGCTGGGGAGTCGGCTGAGGCGCTTCGAGCGTTGATATTCCTTGATATTCTCGATGGGCTCGGTCATGTAATGGTGGACGATGGCGTCGAGTTCGGAAATGGTCCGACATTCAGGGCTGCGAATCATCGCTTGCGTGATGACGTTTTCACCGTCCACGACTCGGCCGACGTTGATGGCGGCGACGTTTTTGGGATGTTCGTAGAGCCGGGCCCAGGGGAACTTCATGTAGGCTCGGCGAAGAATCGGCGTGCGTGCGGCGACGATGGCGTAGGCCTTCACGAAAAGGCTGGTCCAGGTCGGCCGGGGACTGCAATTTTGCCGCGCCTCGACGAGGGCGCCGAGCCTCATGCGCCGGTCGGCGGTGACGCTCGGGACGCACCGACTGAAGTCCATGAGATCGATTACGAGCCGGCGAAATGGCGTGATCGACAAGCTTTTTCCAACGGATTTGCTCATGGTTTCCGCCGCGAGTTCGGGACCAAGGAAACAGGAAAGGGTGTTCGTCACAGTGAAGACGGCAGTTTCGCCCATCGCGGGAAAAAATGCAAGTCGACCTTGGCGGCGGTTGTGTTCGCCTTTCTTGGGGATTACAATCGGAGCCGGCGACGGGAACATTTCCGGATCGCCGACGTCACATCATCTCTCGGAGGACGCTGGTCATGAAAAAGTGGATGGGAGCATTGTTCATCACGGGCGCCGCGGCGCTGGTGAGTCTGGGCACGGTCGATTCGTTCGCGGGGGGCAAGAAGACGACGCCCAAGACGGGCACGATCGAAATCTCCGAAAGCAGCAAGGACGGCAAGTTCCGCTTCTCCATCTACGACGCGGAGCGAAAATATCTGGGCGGCTCCGGTCCGGTGGGATACGCCACCGAAAAGGCCGTCAAGGAAGCGGTGGAGGATTTGAAGAAGGTATTGGCGACGGCGACCGTCACCACGAAGAAGGCGGAAGAGCCGAAGAAGGAAAAAGACAAGGATAAGTAAGCAAGCGTCTCGACAACAATTTCAGACTGCATGCGGTCAAGCCCCGGGGTGAGGTACTCCGAACCCCGGGGATAAACGAACCCGGCGCTCGATCCCAAGGGTTCGGAGTACCTCACCCGTTGGGCTTGCGGGGCGCGTCGGCTCACGAAATCAACTCGCGGATCGGTTCGCCGTCGCACAGCGTGATGGGTCGGCCCGTCGGGTCGACGAACTGCCGCTTGGGATCGATGCCCAGATAACGGTAGATGGTGGCAAGGAGATCGGTCGGGTCGAGCCGGCGTTCGCGCGGTCGGGCGCCGATGCTGTCGGTGCTGCCGATCACCTGGCCCATCGGCATGCCGCCGCCGGAAATCAGGATCGACATCGCCGCGGGATAATGGTCGCGGCCGATCTTGCCGTTGCTCGACTCCAGCCGCGGGGTTCGGCCAAACTCACCCGTCACGATCAAGAGCACCCGTTCGTTCAGCCCGCGCTCGTACAGGTCGTCGATCAACGTCGTCACGACCTGGTCGTACTTGGGGAGCCGCGCCAGCATGGCGGTATCGAGACTCCAGTTGACGGCATGATCGTCCCAGTCGTGGGCGATGGAACCGGGCCCGCTGCCGCGGACGCAGACGGAGACGAAGCGCACGCCCGCCTCGATCAATCGGCGCCCGATCAAGACTTCTCGGCCATACCCGCCGCCGTAGCGTTCGACCAGGCGTGCGTTCTCGCGCGAGACGTCGAACGCCTCGCGGGCCCGGCCGCTCGCCAGGATGTCCAGGGCTCGCCGATTGTACGCGTCCATGGTTTGCATCGAGCCGTTCACGTCGAGGTCGCGGCGAAACGTGTCGAACTGGCTCAGCAACGTTCGGCGATCCTCGAAACGCCCGGGGGCGATCGCGAGACTGGAACTGGGGAGCGAACCGTTGACGATGGGGACGCGATAGCTGCCGGGAAAAAAACCTTCGGAGATGCCAGCAGCGTAGTCAGGACCGTTGACGACGACGCCGTTCACCGCGAGCGCCGAGGGAAGCCCTGTGGGACCGGCGGGGTGGATGCGATTGACGACGGCGCCGACCTGCGGATAGTGGGATTCGGCGCCAGTCCCTTGCTTCAACTTACCGAACCCGGAGAGGAATCGGCGATGCCCGGCGAAATGGTCGGCTTCATCGTGGCACACAGAGCGAATCAGCGAGAAGCGATGGGCGCTGCGAGCGTGCTTGGGGAGATGTTCGCAGACGTCGATGCCGGGGACGTTGGTATGAATCGGGCGAAACGGGCCGCGGATCTCGTCCGGGGCGCCGGGCTTGAGATCGTAGGTTTCCAGATGACTGGGCCCGCCGTGGACGAAGAGCAGGAAGACGGCGGTATCGGTCGAGCGATTGGGCGCCTGAGCGCGAAGGGAGTCGGCGAGGGTGAGACCGCCGAGGCCGAGAAACCCGGCCCGCAGGAAGTTTCGGCGGGTAGGCGTCGAGAAATGCTCGGCCGCTTCGGTCTCGATCTGGAACATCGCGCTGTCCTCAATGCGTCATGGTCAACGCAGGGCATTCTAAGGCATCTTGATGGGCATCGCAAGCGCTTGTGCCGCAGCGGAAAGGAGGATGGGTGAGCAGCTGTTACTTGAGTGGTATTTCGGGAGTGTATGAACTAAATAGCGCCGACGACGAGACTGGCGTTGTGGCCGCCGAAGCCGAAGGAGTTGCTGACGGCGTATCGGACCTTCATTTCGCGGGCCGTGTTCGGCACGTAGTCGAGGTCGCAGGCGGGGTCGGGATTGTCGAGGTTGATCGTCGGATGAACGACGCCATGCTTGATCGACAGGACGCAGGCGATCAGTTCCACGCCGCCGGAAGCGCCGAGGAGGTGGCCGATCATGCTTTTGGTGCTGCTGACGGCGAGTTTGCGGGCATGGTTGCCGAAGGCGATCTTGAGGGCTTTGGTTTCGGCGGCGTCGCCGAGGTCGGTGCTGGTGCCGTGGGCGTTGACGTAGTCGACGTCGCTGGGGTTGATGTGCGCGTCGTGGAGGGCGTTGGTGATGGCACGGGCGGCGCCGGTGCCTTCGGGGAGCGGCGCGGTGATGTTGTAGGCGTCGGCGGTGCTGCCGGCGCCGAGCAGCTCGCAGTAGATGGGAGCGCCGCGCTTCTTGGCGTGCTCGTACTCTTCGAGGAGGATAATGCCGGCGCCCTCGGCGAGGACGAAGCCGTCGCGATCGCGGTCGAAGGGCCTGCTGGCGGCCTGCATGTTATCGTTGCGCTGCGAGAGGGCGCGGGCGGAAATGAATCCGCCTAGGCCCATGTTCGTAATCGTGGATTCACAGCCGCCGGTGACCATGACGTCGGTTTCGCCCAGACGAATGGAGCGAAGGGCGTCGGAGATGGCGTTGGCGGCGGAAGCGCAGGCCGTGGCGACGGCGGTGGTGACGCCGCACAGGTTGAACTGGATGGAGACGTTGCCGGGGGCGGCGTTGCCCATCATTTTGGGGATGACGAAGGGGCTGATTCGGCCGGGACCGCCGTCGCGGAAGCGATCGTGCTGGTCTTCGAATTCGTTGAGCCCGCCGATGCCGCTGCCCAGAATGCAACCGCAGCGGAACGGATCTTCCTTGGCGAAGTCGATGCCGGAATCTTTGACCGCATTGAAGGTCGCGACCATGGCGAACTGTGCGTAGCGATCCATGCGCTTGGCAGCACGCGAATCGAAGTACGCCTCGGTCTGGAAGTTCTTAACTTCGCCGCCGAAGTGGACTTTGAAGGCAGACGTGTCCATTTGCTCGATGATGCCGACGCCGCTGCGACCGGCGAGCAATCCTTGCCAATACGTGGAGAGATCACAGGAGAGCGGATTCACTGTCCCGAGACCCGTGATGACGACGCGCCGCGTCATTTTTTCGCAAGCTCCTTGTCGATGTAATCGATCGCTTCGCCGACGGTCTTGATCTTTTCGGCTTCTTCATCGGGGATGGTGATTTCGAACTCTTCTTCGAGTTCCATGACCAGTTCGACGATGTCCAGGGAGTCGGCGCCGATATCTTCCTGGAAGGACGTAGTGCGCGTGACGTCGTTCTTGCTCACGCCCAGGCTGTCGCAGACGATTTGCTTAACTCGTTCTTCGGTGGTAGTAGCAGCCACAATTTGCCCTCCCCAAGGGACTTTGGTAATTTCCGTGCCCAACGCACGCTTGGACAGGCACAAAGGAGAATAAGTACAGCATTGAGGAAGAAAAGAAAAGGGGCCTTCGCAAAGAATCCTTTTCGATGACTCGACAAAAACTTCGTCGAGACCAAGCTTCCTAACCTCTTTGCCAAGTATAGGAACCCGGCTAGCGATCGGCTTGCCCATTTTCCGATGAGCCCAAAATCAATGAGCCACAGAGAGCACCGAGGACACAGAGAAAAATCGAAGACGAGAGCTTTTTTCCTTCGCGGTGTCCTCTGTGGCTGCTTTTTTTAAGCCAGGCACGTTTGCCCGCCGCAGCACATCGATTCTTCACAAAGGGCGTTCTCGATCACCTGTCGATAGTACGCGAGCCGCTGATCGGCATCGTTGAGGACGCCGCCGAAGGCGCGGTTGGGGTCGAGGTAGAGCCGGGGGACGCCGACCTCTTTCGTCTTGAGTCCGTGATACGCCGCCTGCACCCAAAGCTGAAGCGGCATGCCCCAGCCGTGCTCGGTGATGTGCAGTTCCTCGATCGCGTGCCGACGATAGGCCTTGAATCCGCAGAAGGCGTCGGTCAGGTTGAGGCCCAGCTGTTCGTTGAGTTCCGCGGTGATGGTCTGATTGATGAACCGGCGATCCTCGGGCGTGGGCAGCGTCATCTGCCGAAACTCGCGCAGGTATCGGCTGCCGGAGATGATGTCGACATCCCGGCCCAGGGCCTCGAGCAGCACGGGGATGCGGCCCGGTTCATGCTGACCGTCGCAGTCCATGGTGACGAGGATCTCGCAATCGGACTTGAGGAAGGCCCGAAACGCCGTGGCCAGGGCGGCGCCGTAACCGCGGTTGCGCTCGTGGCTGACGACGTCGATGTCGGCTTCGGGATGCGCCCGGCAATAGTCTTCGATGATCGCCACGGTCCGATCAGCGGAGCCGTCGTTGACTAGCAAGAGATGAGGCGCGTAGCGGCGCACCTCATCGAGCACGCGTACGATGTTCTTTTCTTCGTTGTACACGGGGATCGCAGTCAAAAAGCTCATTGATGCACCTCGGGGACGGAGCAAGGCCTTCATCCAATTCTAATCGGCGAGTCAAGAGTGTCAAATTCAGCAGAATGTTCCTTGCATGTCGCCTGCCGTTCGCCGAAAATCGCGTGAGGATTGCTCCAGGCGCTGACGCGACCTGGCTCGCCGGGATCCGTTGTCGACTTCTTTACCTCAATAACTTCGGATGAAAGAATCATGCGACGCGCCAGTCTTTTCTGCCTCTTTGGAATCACGACTATGATGCACGCGGAAGTGATCGGTCCCGCCCCCTTCGGGAAAACCGCCGATGGCACGCCCGTCGAAGCGTACGTGTTGAAGAACAAAGGGGGAATGAGCGTCCACGTCATCACCTACGGCGCCACGGTGACGCAGATTAACGTTCCGGATCAGGCCGGCAAATTCGCCAACGTCGTGCTCGGCTTCGACGACCTCGCGGGCTACCAGAGCGACGCCAACCAGTATTTCGGCTGCACCACGGGGCGCGTCGCCAATCGCACCGCCAAGGGGAAGTTCACTGTCGACGGCAAGGAATATTCGCTCGCGGTCAACAACGGCCCCAATCACCTGCACGGCGGCGTCAAACGGAGCCTGGACAAGGTCGTCTGGCGAGCCGAGGCGGTCAGCCTCGACGACGGCGGCGCGGTGAAATTCACCTATGTCAGCCCTGATGGCGAAGAGGGGTATCCGGGCGAACTCAAGATCTCGGTGCTTTACACGCTCATCCCGGCGAACGCCTTACGAATCTCCTACGAGGCGACGACGAACCAGAAGACGCCGGTGAATCTCACCAATCACAGTTATTTCAACCTCGCCGGCGCCGGGTCGCCAACGGTGCTCGATCACGTCTTGACGCTGAACGCAGGGCGTTACTCGCCCACAGACGAGACGTTGATCCCGACCGGGAAGCTCGAGCCGGTAGCCGGCACGCCGCTCGATTTCAAGCAACCGACGCGTATCGGCGAGCGCATCGAGAAGCTGGTGAAGACGCCGTTCCTGGGCTACGACCACAACTTCGCGATCAACCAGGAGAAGCCCGGCGAGTTGACGCTGGCGGCGAAGGTGTCGGAGCCGACGACGGGGCGAACGCTGACGGTGCACACCGATCAGCCCGGGGTTCAGGTTTACTCGGGGAACTTTCTGAAGGGGCAGAAAGGGGCGGGAGGCAAGATGTATCCGCAGCGTTCGGCGCTCTGTCTGGAGACGCAGAATTATCCGAACGCGGTGAACCTGCCGGGATTTCCTTCGCCGCTTCTGGAGCCGGGCAAGGTTTACTCGCACGTCTGCATCTACACGTTCGGAGTGGGGAAGTAGAGGGGACCGAATTCGTTTAGGCGAGCGGCAACACTTCGCTTACCCGTCAGCTGCTCTTTTCTGGGAAGAGCGAAAAGAGGAAGATGGTAGGCGTGTCGATCATTTTCCTTCGGGGTCAGAGTCATGGAAGACTCCAGCGAGTGTCTTGAAGC
>JBBQPM010000091.1:0-26806 GCA_038217425.1 Gemmatales bacterium | reverse complement strand
ATGTTCCACTGAGCGTCACTGATGTCGCTGCGATAGGGCTTCCGTGCCGGCGTCATGACCTGTCTCCTTGTTCAGGTTGTTGCCATAAATTTCTCCACCTGCAATCCTAGCGACATGAGCGGACTCCGGACAGCCAGTAAGTTGGACGAATCCCAAGACTCCGCCCGTATCCACGCCGTCCAGAATCTTGTCGACGATGTCGAACGCCTGAGTAGTCGTTGCCGAAGCGGCAGTAATGACGCCGAAGGTTGCCCCGGTCGCATCCACAGAAGATCCGGCCGTGGGGTTTTGGGTCGTCGTACCCAGTGCGATATGGAATGCGCCGTTGCTCAGCGTGGCTCCGAATTCTGCATCGTTCAAATCGAGCGTGTTCGACAGGCCGGCGGCGAAGAGTTGATGGCCTTGAGTGTTGAGCAAATTGACGTTGGCCATGCTAATGGTACTGACATCCGAATAATTCTGGATGAACAGCGCGCCGCCGGGGCCGCCCCCATCGCTCGTATGGTTGAGCGGCCGAAGGTAACTGCCGGTCACGGTGAGATTCGTAATAACGATGTTACCAGCTGCCGCGACCGTGTTGTCTCCCCGGAACTGGACGCCAATATGTGCTCCATTCGTCGCTAGGCCGTTGACGGTAACGTCCGTGAGCGTCGCGTTGCCGTTATAGAACTGAAAACCGATATCGCCTCTGCCGAGTTGGGGGGTGGGCGTAGGCGACTGGGTGTAGCTGGCATCGCCGTTTTCCGTGAATAGCGTGTTGCTGATGACGAAGTTGGTTCCGTTGAGCGAGCTATTCTGATTTGGGTTAAACGAGAAGCCAAGAACGTCGTTGCGTGCGAAGGTGCTTCCAGTGATCGACAATCCGTCGAAGAGGTAACCGCCGCCGCGGATCAGGATGCCGTTCTGGTTGTCCGAAAAGTCGCTGTCTTCAATGACCACGTCGGTAATGTTGGTGCTGTTATTGAAAACTAGCCCGTGGCCATCATTGTTTCTCGAAGTTACGTTATCCAACGTAAAGTAACCGGAGGCCGTGGACGTCGCGAAGACAATTCCGCTCCCAGCCTGGGCGCCGAGTGTAGTGGAGTCTCCATTTTGAATGCGGATATCCTTGAGAACCTGCCGATTTACCGCGTCAAGGCCGCCGACCGTGTAATTGAAAATAGGGACGTCGATAGTCGCGGATTGAACGACGGTTTCGCTCGCGCTACTTCCGGCTCCTTCAATTGCGACGCGCTTATTGACGTTGACGTTTTCCGTGTACGTTCCGGCAGCGATGTAAACGGTCCCGCCCGAAGGAACCGCATCCACACCCGCCTGGATAGAGGTAAAGGCGTTGAGCCCGAACGTCAGATTCTCAACTGTCCCCTCGGGATGGTCGGCGCCCGTTGGGTTCCAAGTCACTCGATCTCCCGCGCTTATGAAGCCGTTGTCGTCGGCATCAAATGTAAGCGTGAAGTCGGATGCCTGATCGACGTAGGCCGTTTGGACCGAACCAAAATCGATAACATCGCCGCCGTTCAGGAAGCTGACCTGAAGAAAATCGACGAGGTTGACGGCGTTGCTCTGGCTGGAACCGACCCCAAATTGAACGCTCGTGACCTTGGCGCCGGGATCGAACAGCAGATCGCCCCAAGTAACTCCCGATGAACTGGTGGCAAGCGTGTTCCATTCGCTCAAAGTCCGCGAACCGAGCGCCCCCCCCAAGCCGCCGGTAGCGTAGTTCGTCATCATGTACGAATTCCCGGCTTGGGCAAACAAGAACCATTTACCCGTGGTCGCCGTCGCAGACGTGCTGTTCCACACGCCCGACACGGGAGTCGTCAGATCCTGTACCAAGATAAGATCCCATGCCGACTCCCCCGAGCGCTGCGCCGTGAAGGCGTTCTGAGAAACGCCGAAGACCGTGGACTGAACGCCGAACTTGAGCGGCGAAGTTCTGGTGCCCTGACTGAGCCATTGGTAACTGGCGGAAAAACCGGAATCGATGAGCGCGCTGCCCGCTGCGAGGCCAGTTGTCGTATCAATTTTAGAGATCGAAGTTTTGCCGTTATTGCTGGTAGTGCCGCTCAGGGAAACGGCGCCGCCGTAAGTTGCGCCAGGAAATGCTCCGGTCGAAACGAACTTCAATTGTTGCGCGATGGCTAGATCGTCAGCGGTGGTTGGGGTGATCGCTGCATCCCCGGCGTGCGTCGAGATAGTTCCGACCATATCGAAGTTGCCGGTGCTTCGCGTGTCATCCGAGAACCAGCCGTCTGCCCCCAGTCCCGTCACCGCCAACAGCGCGGGCGTGGTCCGGTCCTCGAGTTGCTCGACCGTGGGCCGATGGAAGCGTTTGAGTTTTTGCTTTTTGGCGAAACGATCTTCGAAACCGAACCACTTTTTGACGGACTTTGGAAGCCAACGCATGAAGCAACTCCTGGGGAAGAGCACAAAGGTGTGGTATGAAATGCATACGGACTCGCTGAGCCCGCATCGTCTGGGCGAAGGTTAGAACGTCATACACAAAAGACGCAGTCAGGAATGTCCTGACCGCGATGGAAACGGAGACGACACACGCCTCTCGTTACGTACGCTCGCAACGAAAACGTTCGTGACGCAATTGGCAGGGGGGCCCCCCGAAGGTCTCCAGACCTCCAAAGGTCACCAGCTTATACCAGTAGGCATTATTTCGAAGTCGGCAAGAGATGTAAAGAGAAAAATCGCCCGCTTTCGAAGAATCTGAAAGCGGGCAAAAGTGCTACTAAACAAAGGTGCACAAATATACTTTAGTAGCGGAGTTCCAAACCAAAACCGAGGCCGTGGGCGAAGAAGTCGGTGCGATTGAACTGCGATGCGGGAAGCGCAGTGCCGACCAGGGGGCCGCCAAAAGTTTGCGAAGGATTGACGTTGCGATCGATTTGATCGCCGGGCCGAACCACGTTGGTCCAGTACATAAAGTCATAGGCCACGGTGGCCCGAAGGCGCGGCGTAACATCATACCCTACTTTGACCTGTACCTGAGGCATGACGCTGAAGTCATCGCCGCTTCGGCGGCCCAGATTGCTCGGTTGCACAAAGACGGCGCCCCCCGCGAAAGTCCCGGGCGCGATCGCACCCGCGCCTGATTGGGTGAGACTACCGGTGGCGAGGACCTCTTGGTGGGTGACGCCCAGCGCGATTTTCGCGAGGACATCGACGTTGAATCGGCCCGCCTGATAGCTGCCCTTGCCGCCAACTTGAGCCCCAAAGAAATTGTTTTGCGTAGAGAAACCTTCGGTGAACCGATTTCGGACATCGAAGTCCAGATCGTTGAATTCACCAGTAAGCCTCAGACTTTCATCCAGGTTCATATATCGAATTCCACCGAGGACGGTGAAGGTGAGCGGCCCAGAGGTCGACAATCGTCTCATAAGGTTCAACTCGCCGCCCCAAAGACGGCTTGAAGAAGCCACCGCGATGTTGCCAGCGAAATTAAAGCCGACCGTGGGATCGGCAATCGTCAGGCTTCCCTCTTGGCCGGTGGCGACGTTAAAAAACGGCACGTAAAGCGGCGGATTGCCTCCGGCGTCCGAGGCGGCGGCGAAACCGACTGAACGCGTTTCCAAGAAGAAGAAGCTCGTCTCGACGTCCCAACCGCTGTCTCCCAGCGAACCGCCAAGGTTCAGACGCGTGCCGGAAAAAGAACCGTAATCCAGTTCACCCCCGAACAGGACTACTGTGCCGGGCACGCCAAGCGCTCCCGGAACGGAGCTGCCCGGGTCGCCCGTCGTCACCAGCGGCGGGGTTCGTCCGTTCTTTAACTGCCACAAAAGATACTCGCCGCTCATCCAGAAACGCGGCGCGACGGGACCGCCGAAATCGTTCGTAATGATCGGTCCGGAAGGATCCACAGTCTGTACGACTTGCGGCAACGTCGAAGGCGGAAGGGGAGTGCCCGGCATCGGCGTAGTCTGAGTTTGACCGAACGCCAACCCCGCTTTCATCAAAATAGCGGCAAACGAGGCGAAGAATCCGTGCTTCATCGTGGGCTCCATACGTATAGGGAAATAAGTTGCTCGCCGTCTCTATCGACCGTCTATTCCTCCCCCGCCCTCTTCATTCGGCAATTTTACCTGTTTCGGCGAGAGCTCCCCGTGGTAGAGGCGCCAAGGCAGGAAGAGCCGAAAGAATCGTCAAACTCGCTTTCAACAGTTCCCTGGCAAAAACGGCGTGTCGGTCGGCAAGTCGATATTTACCACTTTGACTGTCCACGCAAGCGGCGCTGGGAGTCGGCTCGCGCATGGTCTCGACATCGGCACTTTGCGGCGTCGTGGTGTACGCACCTCGGCGACCAGACGTTGATTGATCTGGGCAAATAGTCCCCAATCACCACGCCACTTGACAAAGTAATCGTAAACCTTGCTCTTTGCCAGCAAGTCGTGCGGAAGTAGGCCCCACGGGCATCCCGTCCGATTGAGGTAACGAAGGGTATTGAGCACCTCCCGCAGGTCGACTTCTTGCTGCGGACGGGGGCGTACGCGATCCTCGAATGGCCAACAAGAGCGGCCCCAAGAGGGGCCACTGAGCGTCGCTAAGATCGCTGGGATACGGCATCCGTGCCTTCGTCGTTACCTGTCTCCTTGTTTAGATTGCAGCCATAAGTTGTTTAGACCAAGTCAACTTTTGCATGAATCGTGCGATAGACGAGATGAGGCGAGCCCCTTGCCAGCCTACCGGCAAACGATCGCGAGGGTTTCCGCGAGTCAGATCGGAAAGAACAGCAGCGTCGACGCCGACGCTGACGGAACTGTCGTTTTTTGGCGCAAATGAATGAAACTTCATCAAGTACTCGTCAGCGGACTTGTCACTTTCCGCCGGTTCGCGCCGCCTGGTCCTTGGTGCCGAAGGATAGCAAGACCGCGGAGAATCTGACGGTGAGAACGCTCTGGATGACGATTTCCCTCCGCAGAACCTTGTCGAGCGGGCCATCGTTCGCGGTCCAGATCGTTACCTTGCCGCTGAGGCCGCTCATAGGCTGGCGGAAGGAATACTCCGTGCGCGCGGCCTTGAACTCGCGATCGGCGACCGTGATGGTTTCAGAATCGGAAGCCACCTTGGTGAATTCGAAATTCTGCTCCTGCCGGTACCCGGCCAGGAAGGTAACCGGGTAGTGCGTAGTGAGATCCACCGTTCGCGTGGAAATCGTGGTTTTCTTGCTTTCAACGGATTCGGAGGACATGTTGAGCGTTGCCTTTTTGTCGTCATGCTCGACGACGGTGGAGGTCATAATGGAAAGGACGTCTCCATCCATTGTGAGTTGATACTTCGCCCAGTCGCCCACCTTCGCCTGCTTGAGGGGATTCGGTTCGTTCCCCTTTTCTTTGTTCAACTCTGGACTGATTGGGGGCTGCACGGGAGCCAAGGCTGCAAAGAAGTTAAGACGCACTTCTTCATTCAGGCCGCTGTACCGGATCGTAAGAAAACGCTCGTTCACGGCGAAACCGCACTGGCGCGGCTGCACGTCCTTTTTGCCATTGAGGGGCGTCAGTTCCAGAGTCTTGTCGTCGATGACTCGCCACTTTCCCGTTTCGGTGACGCGGGCTGTGACGATGAACCGAATGCTCTCGTAGGCGCCGTCGGGCTGGAAGGTCCACCACTCGTCGTTCGTGCGGTCGTCGAATGCCCCTCCCAGAAGATACCTGCCGCCTTTCCACTTGCCCGCCACCTTGGCCTTCAAAGCTTCGAGGTCGACCTTGCCCTGCGGCTTCAGTTCCGGCCCCTTTCCCTCGGGCAGGTTGACAGGGCCTTGTTTCGCGAGCGGTTTGAGGGAGGTAAGGAACTTGTTGACGGTCTTGTTGTCGACGTTCTTGAAGGCGCCCTGATTGATCGCGGAAATATAAAGCGAATCGCCGGCAACCACGAGCAATGCGTCCCCGATCCTGGGCGCCCCATTCATGCTGGCGCGCCACTGGATTCGCCGAGCCGGTCGGCCATCATGCATGACGTCCTTGGACTCGTCCAGTTCTCCTCGCTTGCCCCGGAGGATTGCTCCCACGACGGTGTCATAGAAGCGTTTGATCTCCTGCTGGTTTCCCTCGATATTCTTGAGCAATCCGCCGTAATTGCTCCACACTACCTCGAACTCCGCGTCGGCCGCGGCTTGATTGAACCTGCAGACCGACTCGCCCTGCACGAACTCGGGACGCTCCGGAAAGGTAGCTTCGAACCTCTGTTTCGGAGCAGTGACGTGAATCCATCCCGAATCTTTGACTTTCTCGTACTTGGTTTCCGCCGGCGCCTCGAGTTCGGGCTCGCCGATCAGCTTGAATGAACCGAGAAACTGCTCGACCATTTCGCTCGTCTGGATCGCCTTAGCATTGGCGAGGCTGACGCGCATCGAATAGTTCGAATCGCCGACGACGTAGCTCTTGACACGAGTGGCTCGCAGGCTTCTTCCATCGACCGCTAGATACGTGAATACGAACTCGCGGCCGGCGTGCTTGCCGAGTTGGATTCCCCGCGAGCTGACGAGCATTCCCCCCAAGGAATTGATCTCCCCTCGCTCCATGGCGTCGAAGTAGATCTTCAGTGCTTTTTCGTCGCCCTTCAAGTCGATAGGCAACGTGGCCCTCGTGGCGGAATAGAAATCCGCGCCGACCTCCGACGTGAAGCGGTAGGTTGTGAAACGCACGCCATCGGCCCCGTCGAAGGTCTGCTCCTTACTGTCTGGCGTGCCGGGAAAGATGGCTGTGAACTTGTGCTCTTCCGACTTGAACGTTTCCCACCGAACGCCCTGGGCGTAGCCGGTCGTGGCGGCGAAAATACTCAACAAGCCGAAAAGGACTCTGCTACGGACGAACATGGTTTCTCCCTCCCATTGAAGCGGTGTGATCCCTTTGATCTTCCCAGAGGAGATGCCGATCCAGGGCCGAAACCCCTCAGCAAAATCGGCGAAATCACCGCGTTTATCCTATCGAAGAATTCGTTCGTGCATCAACTTGGCGACTTTAGTTTCTTCAACAAGATGGGGCGCGTTCTATCAATCAGCTGGAGAACGGTGCTAGCCGCCTGCGTCGACTTCCCCTCCTGGCGAACTGCGGCTTCCAGGGTGGCGGTCGCCTTGTCGAGCCATTGAAGCCCCTCCGCTGGAGTTCCATGTTGCCCTTTCAGGCAACCCAGTAGGAAATAGTGGCGGCCAAGTTCGACGGCGTTTAGCTGATGGTCTGGAAACTCGACCGTCAACCTTTCGAGTATTCCGATGGCATTCTTGAAGCGATCCTCGGCATCGGCCGGCTTGGCGAGTTCGGAAAAACTGTATGCCTGAAAACCGTGCAGCATGGCCAGTTCTCGACGATACGTCGGCTGTACGGGAACGGCAGCAATCAGCTTTTCGAGAATCCGCACGCCTTGCTGCCATGTTTTCGTTGCATCCTCATGCTTTTCCAGCCTTGCCAGCACGTGCCCTAAATATCCATGGCTTCTCGACAAATCATAATGAAATGCCGCAATCGCCGGAAACTGCGTGGTCAGTTGCTCTCGAATAGCAATCGCCTTGCGGAAATGCTCGTCCGCGCCCAACGGTTTGTTTAACGCGGCGAATAGGTTTCCCAGGGCATCGTGATTGTCCGCCCAGCGCGCACGATACTCCGGCACGGCAGGATAGTCCTGGGTCAATCTTTCGCGCAGGACGAGGGCCTTGCGATATTCCTCTTCCGCGCCGGCGTGGTTGCCGCTGTCCGCGAGCGTCTTGCCGAGCTGAACCTGGCTTAGCGCCAGGATGTGACGATATTCCGCCACGCCGGGCGCCTCGATCACCAATCGCTCGCGGATCAAAGTCGCTCTTCTGAATTCCCGCTCGGCTTCAACTTGCGAGCCGTTCCTCAGCAGGAAGTTCGCCTGTTGATCATAGGCAAGCGCCAGTACGGGGCGATGTTCGAGTTCTTCAGGAAAGTCTTCGCGCAGCTTCTCCAGCATGGCGAGCGCCGTGTCGTACTGCTTCTTCGCTTCCGATGGCTTTCCGCGTGCGTCGAGCCGCATGCCGATGAAGATTCGGTTGAGTGCCATTCTGCCGACATGTCTTGGCTGATGCGGAAAATCGGCGACGAGCTTGCCCTGGAGGTTCACCGCCTTCTGAAAATGTGCTTCTGAAGCTGCCGGCTCGTCGCCCTGGAAAAGTGTAAGCCCAAGGGCAAACTCGGCATCGGCCAGTCCCTCGCGTAATGCCGGGTCGTTGAGGAACTCTGTGTTGAGACGCTCGAAGATGGCGATGCTCGCTCGATTATTGATTAACGCCTCGTCGGACATTCCCAGAGCGGGCAGGAGGACGGCGAGATTGCTTGAGATTCTGCCTACCTGCTTTCGCAGCACCGAGTCGGCCGGGACTTCCGCGGCGAGCGCCTCGTATTCTTGTTTGCTCAGGCGGAGCGCGGTCACGGATGCTTCGAAGCGACCCAGCCAGTATTCAATCGAACCCACGCGCTGGGCCGCAGAGGCGACGTGTTCGCGCGTTTTTCGGTCCGTTCCTTTTTCCTTGGCAAGTTCGCGATACAGGGGCAGGACCTCGTTCAAGAATTTTTTTTGCCCGGCTGAGAGTTCCTTCTGCCTGGCGAACGATTCGCTCGTGATCGAGGTCGTGGTGGCGTCCAGCGCGGCAAGCACTTGATCGCGGGCGCGGGCGGCGCGGTCACGTTCTTTCTCGGCAATCCCCCGCTGTTCCGCTTCGTTCTCCTTGGCTTTTGCTTCGTTGTCGGCCCGGCGCGATTCGGAAGCGGCAGCGACTTCCGCGCGTTGCAAACCGATGCCCGTGCCCACGATGCCGCCAGCGAGAATCACGATGAGCAGCCCGGCGGCGATCAAGAGCACGCGTCGTCGTTTGCGCTCTTCGAGCGACCTGGCGAGCGTGGCCGCGCGCTCGCGTTCCGCCTCGCGCAGCTTCTGGTCGACCGCCAGGCGATGGGCCGTAACGGCTTCGAAAATCGGTGTGGCGCTTGCGGGACGGTCGGCCGGTACGAGCGCCAGGCAGCGGCGCGTCAGAGCTACGAGTTCCGCGTCGGCGCGGCAGGCATTCAGCCGCTTTTCCGCCGACTCTAACCGAGCGTTCTGTGCCGCGTTGACCACGTCTGCCGCTCCCGCGTAGGGGGGCTGACCGGTCAGGATTTCGCACAGGATCGCCCCGAGCGCGAACACGTCCGCGCGCGCGTCCACGCGATCTCGGTCGCCGAGCGCCTGCTCCGGCGGCATGTACGCAGGGGTGCCCAGAATCGTTCCTGTCTGCGTATCCCGGGTAGGACTTTTAAGGGATGGCGATAGGGTGACGTTCGCGACGCTGCCGATTTCCTTGGCAAGTCCCCAGTCCATGACCTGGACTTCACCGAACGCGCCGACCATGACGTTGCTCGGCTTGAGATCGCGGTGAACGATTCCTTGCTCATGCGCGTACGCGACGGTCTGGCATACGGATTCGAAGATCTGCAGATATCGGGGGAGATCGGCATCGGGGCTAGTTCGACGTACGAGCAATTCGGCGAGGGTTTGGCCCTGGATCAGCTTCATCGCCAGAAAGGGCTGGCCATCCGACAGCGTACCGAGCCGATGAACCGGCGCCACTCCCGGATGCTGCAGCCGGCCTGCGATGCGTGCCTCTTCGACAAAGCGCGCGACCGCGTCCGCGTGTTCCAACTGGCCGGGCGCCATCAGCTTTACGGCCACGGAGCGGCGCAACTCCGCGTCGACCGCGCGGTACACCACCCCCATCCCCCCGCGCCCCAACTCTTCCAGAATCTCAAACCCAGGCACCTCCGGCGGCCCCAGCTGAAACGCCGCCAGTCGCGTGGGCAGGGTGTCGCGCAGCGTCGGAAACCGAATCACATACTCCGCCACGGTGACCTGCTCGGAGAGGTCCTGTCGGACACGAAACTCAAGTACGATCAATTCCAGTACATCGGCCTGCAAGGCTGGAAACCGGCGCAGACATTCCTCCACGCGCGCGGGCTCTCCCGCGCGCAGACGATATTCCAACTCCAGCGCCATCAGTTCGCGGAGCAGCGCCTCCCGCATGGCCGCAGAGGCTTTTTCCAGATACGACGCAATATCGGGCCGGCCTTGCAAGCGCCATTCGTCCTCAAAAGCGTCGATCAATTCATCCATCTGCTTCGGGAATTTCACGGTCATCACGGCTCCTGGCTCAGGACCTTCTTGAATACGGCGAATGCACGCATCATGGATTGTGGATCAGAAATGCTGGGAATTTTTTGGGCGAACGCTGGTAGAGTCCGCGAACGCCTGCAAGGGAGACTTGTGTTTCTTTGAGATCGAGAACCTCCAGCGTGCTTAGATGAGGAACCAGGAACTCTAGCCCTTGATCGGTGACGCCGGTTCGAGAGAGGTCGAGATGTCTGAGTTTCAAGTTCGCCAATTCTTTGAGCCCGTCGTCGTTGATGTACCAGCCGTGCAGATCGATGCGGTCGGAGGGCGAAAGGGCGGCCAGGTAATGCTTCAGGCCAACGTTCGTTTGAGCAGCGCTGGGGATCGTCAAGCGAAGGAGTTGTCGTCCCGCAAGTTGTTTCAGGCCCTCGTCGCTGACCTTGGTGTCGCCGATGTTCAGCGTGTGCAGCTTCTTCAGCCCGGCTAGATGCTTCAGTCCTTCGTCAGTGATCCTCCAACGATACAGGTTCAAGCGATCGGGAGAGCGGAGCGCTGCCACGTAATGTTTGAGTACTTCGTCGTTGTTGAGGTTGAACGGAAGCTCCAGGTAATCGAGATTCATGCCCGCGAAGGTCGTCAGGGCGTCCGCGGTCAGCTTCGTTTCCAGCAACTCGACATGCTTGAGGTTTTTGAGCGCGCTGAGCGGCCTGAGGCCTTCGTCCGTAACGCTCGCGAAACGAAGGGACAGCGACTCTAACTTCTCGCAACCGGCGAGTCCCTTCATCGAGGGAATCTTTAAGCTTGTGAGATTCAGGCTTCTTAGCTCCGGCAAAGACGCCAACGCTTGCAAACCCGTGTTCGAAACGTTCGCCCCGGCCAGGATCAGAACCTTGAGACTCTTGATGTTGGCAATTTCCTTCAACTCTTCATCCGTGATTCCGGTCCCGGCCAGGTTGAGAAATTCCAGGTTTGGCAGTTGACTCAGCCCCTTAAAGGCAGCGGCGGAGAGCTTCATTTTGTAGAGTTCCAGCGCTCGCAGGTTCTTCAAGCCTTTGAGCTGCGTCAGGCCCGCTTCGGTGACTTTCGTGTCGCCCAGTGACAAGACCGTCAAGAAGGTGAACTCGCCGAGACCGGCCAAGTCTTGATCGGTCGTATTCCTGCCGGGCATGAGGCCGAACGGTCGAGTCGGCTTGGCGAGCTTGCTCAGCGGGTACTTCTTGCTCGGGGAATATCGGATCGCGGGCAGATCGCCGGGCGCGCCTTCGCCGGCCCCGAATCCCAGACGGTAGGACAGTCTGGGCATGCCCCACCGGCCTTCATCGCCGATAATGCGCAAGCTGCCTGGCCCGGGAACAATCTCGTAGGGCTTGACATGAATATGGACCCAGCCGACCTCAGCGCCTGCTCGAGACCAACTGCTGCTGACGTCTGAGTTCAGGCGTATCGGCGGCTGCGCAAATGCAGCATTCGACCCGAGCAAACAAATCATTGTGAAGATCTGAGTTCGAAAAGGCGCGACCATTGCGGCTCCTTGTTTCGGATGGGGTTCAGAGAGTAATTCTGCAGCGTTCAAGGCGTCTTGCCAGCCAACTTTCGGACGCGGGCCAGGTCGGACTCGGCTTGCTCGACATTGCCGTTGGTCCGATGGGCCAGGGCGCGATTCGCGTAAAAAACCGGGTCATTGGGATCGAGCCGAATGGCCTCCGTGAAATCGGCAATGGCCTTGTTGGGTTCGTTCTTGGCCGCCCAGATCGTCCCGCGATTATTGAACGCCTTGGCGAAATTGGGCTTCAGACGGATGGCCGCGTCGTTGTCCGCGAGCGCCTTGTCGAAGTTTTTTCTCCCCTTCCACGCCAGAGCGCGGTGAAGATACCCGTCGGAATCCTTTCGGTTGAGCCGAATCGCCTCATCGCAGTCGCGAATCGCCTTGTCAAACTCGCCTAGATTGATGAATGCGGTCGCACGGTTGGCGAAAATTGAGCCCAGGTTTCCGTCCAGACGAATCGCTTCGTCGTAATCCTTGAGCGCTCGCTCTGCTTGCCCGCGGTTCAGCCAGGCGTTGCCTCGGTTGCTGAACGCTTTCGCGTCTTTGGGGTCAAGCCGGATAGCTTCGTCGTAATCCGCCAATGCCTTGTTGAGATCCCCGTTCTGCACGTGAAGGGCGCCCCGATCGCGAAATGCCAGCGGGAAGTTCGGCTTCATCCGGATGGCTTCATCGTAATCCTTGAGTGCCCGGACGAGATCAATCTTTCGATGGCATGCCAGACCTCGATGGTAGAAGAAATCGGCAACCCTCGGATCGATGCCGATAGCGGCGTCGAAATCCTCAATCGCCTTGTCATGCGCGCCCGTGTCGGCCCAGGCGAGGCCGCGATTGTAGTACGCGCCGGCAAACTTCGGGTCCAGGCGGATTGCTTCGGTGCAATCCTTGATCGATTTGTCGAACTCGAGCTTTCGATACCATGCGACCCCGCGATCGTTGAAGGCGGCCGCGTCTTGCGGATTGAGACGGATCGCTTCGCTGAGATCTCGTACGGCCTTGTCGCTATCACGCTTCTTGAGCCACCCGAGGCCGCGATTGTAATGGGCGTTGGGATCCATCGGAGTGAGGCGCACCGCCTCATCGTAATCGCGGATTGCTTTGTCTAGGTCGCCTTTCTCGGCCCACACATTGCCTCGACCCGAATAGCCTTTGCTCTCGTTGGGATTGAGGCCTACGTAGGAATCGTAGTCTTTGAACGCTTTGTCGAATTCCTTCATCTCATACCAGGCGCCGCCGCGGTTGAGAAGCGGGTCGATGAACTGGGCGTCGTACTTCAGGGCCTCGGTGAAATCCTTGACGGCGTTCCCATACTCTTTCCGCCGCAGCCAGGCGAGGCCGCGGTTGTTCCAGGCGTATCCATTCTTGGGGCTCAGGCGGATCGCTTCGTCAAGATCCTGGATCGACTTGGCGAATTCGCCTTGCTGGTACCAGAGCGAGCCGCGATTCATGAACGCCTGGAGGTTCGCCGGGTCAAGGCGAATGGCTTCGTTATAGTCCGCGAACGCCTTGTCGAATTCCTTTCGTAGCGACCAGGCCCAGCCACGCGAAACATACGTGTTTGCAGCCTTGGGATCGATTCGGATGGCCTCGTCGAAATCGCGGATCGCCTTATCGACTTGATTCTGGTCGAGCCAGACCCCTCCTCGATTCTGATAAGCCCAGAGAAGTTTCGGGTCGACGCGAATCGCACTGTCGAAATCGACGAGCGCCTTGTCGTACTCCTTCATGTCGAGCCAGACGATTCCTCGATTGTTGAACGCCTTGGCGTAAGTTGGATCGACTCGGAGGGCCTCGTCGTAGTCCTGGATCGCCTTCTTGTACTCCTTTTTCTTGTGCCAGGCCAGTCCTCGACTGACGTAAGCCTTGGCGAACTTCGGGTCGAGCCGGATGGCTTCGTTATTGTCCTGAATTGAGCGGTCGTAGTCATTCTTGGCCCGCCAGGCGATGCTACGGCTGTTGAAGGCCTTTGCGTTCTTGGGGTCGAGCCGAATTGCTTCATCGAAGTCGGCGATGGCCTTGTCATATTCCATTCGATCGTGCCACATAAGGCCGCGTTCGTGCAAGGCGGTCGCTTCCGCGGCGGGTTGTGCGAACGCGGGCGTGCCGGCGACAAAGGCCCAGAGCGCGAGGTAGGGAACCGTCTTTGTGAAGTGCGTCATCCGATTCTCCTGTGAATGAAGGACCGATTCGGGATCTCGTTTACGAAGGTGAACGTTTTGATTTCGGGCGTTGAGTGTGTGTGACGTCAGTTGCCCAGCGACGAGTAGAAGCGAATGGTAGCGACGGTGGTCGAGGCCCGCAATTTCCAGGTTGTCAGGCGCAAGAGACGTTTCTGGACGCGCCGGTCGGGCCCTGCCGCGAGGCCTTGACGAAAGGTAGCATCGGCGTCCATCAGACCGCGATCCAGCGGCGCCATGGCCTCCGAACCGATGCTGATCAATGTCGCAAAGTCCTTGTCGTCGTCAGCCGGATTCGCGGCGGGGGCGAGCATACGCTCGACCAGCGATTCAGCCGTCGAAGATAACAATTTCTTCGCGTGGCGAAGCGTGCGAGCGTCCGTATCTGCCTTTGCCGCGGCGCGGAGGCCGTCGAAAATTTGCTCGGGAATCTTGGGGGCGATGATCTCATCAACGAGCGTCCGAAAGGCGCCGCGACGCATCGCTGCGTTCGGATGTTTCAGTGCGTCGAGCAGAACCTCGATTGCTTCGGAATCGATCAAATGGGGCGCAGCGACCCGCAAGACCTCGTTCAATACCTTGTCGACCGACACGCGCGGTTGGTCCTCGTCGTCGAGATAGACTTCAAGCAAATAGGGAATGGCGGCTCGCTTCAGAGCGGCCAGGGAAGCGCTCGCCTTGTCGCTCTCGGCGGCGACGGCGCCCAGTAGGCTCGCGGCGAGCTTTTGGATTTCGGGATCAAGCGGCGTCGGGATGCGCGGCTTGGCGATCTCGATCTCCTTCGATACTTTCTTCTCCGGCTCTGCCTCTGCCTTCGGCACGACTTCTTCCGACCGCTTCGATTCCGTCTGGGCGGTATCGGCCCGCTCGGTGCGTGGAGAGTCAGTTTCCGGAAGGGAAGAGGAATTCGGCTCCGTCGCACGTTCGGTACAACCGCACAAGACGGCGAGAATCAGGGGGGCTAGCCAATTCGACGACATCGCAATACTCCAAAGGGGCCGCACTCGGCACGGATCGCGTTGCCGAGGTCCAGCCAGAGGTTTCTGAAATCTCAATAGGGAATGCGCCAAAAAACTACGCGCCCGTCATTTTTTAGGCCGGGGGGACGAAGTCAGACAATTTTCACCGATTGCCGTCTGCCCATCCATTCAAATCCGCGTCGAAACCGCAGAAAGCTTCCTCGAGCGCATCAAGGGAGCCAACTCTTGATAATGGCGGAGAGTCCTTCGCCTTCCGGCTTCAGGATGAATGACGCGGGCAACCAGTAGCCCTCGGCAAAGACGAAGATTTGATCGCCGTCTACGTTGCCGACGATGGGCATGCGCAGTTCCTGGTCGCGCGCCAATTCCGCACAGAGCTTCGTTTGCTTGTGAAGGTTCCAGCGCGTCGTGCTGCCGGATAGTTTGACAAGCGTCTCGTTGCCGGTATTTCTCAGGACCAAGTGGCTTGTCGTGCCATTGTCGTCTTTCACGACCTTGGCCGACAGTTGCGGCATGAGCACGCCGCCTCCGGACAGCCAGGTAGTTCGGCCGCAATACAACATGACAGCCAGTCCGACTGTAAACACTGCTGGGATCGCACGCATGACTTCTCCTTCGGTGTGAAATCGGCGGCCAGGCCGCCCGGTTCGTTTTCTCACCCGGAGATGCGGAGCGACGAGAATTCCCCTTCAAGAATCGCTTTCGCTTTTCGAGATTTTTGGAGCGGCGTCGAAAGGGTGATTACACCGTTTCTTCCTGCGCCAAGATTCCGGTCAAACACTCCCGTGCTCGGCGGTGAACGCGTTCGACCGTGCTAATGGACGTGCCCAGCGATTGAGCGATCGATTCGTGCGTCTGCCCTTCCAGAATCTGCACGGCGATAGGCCGATACTTTTCGGCGAGCCCCAGCAGGAACTGTTCGTGGAGTTCTTGGGCCACGAGGACTTCTTCCGCCGTCGGTTCGCGGTTCAGGGCGCGTACGTCTCCTTCAAGTGGAATCTCCTTTGCGGAACTGCGCTGGGCGGCGCCGTGATGCCCGGCGTAGCGGCAGATACGCCAGACGGCGATCCGCGCCAGGAGCCCCCACAGCGATTCCCAATCCCGAATCTCCAGTCGGCCATCGTCGATGCGGCGAAAAAACGTCGCGAAGACCGACTGGACCACGTCCTCCGGACCGACCCGTTGCTGCAACTTCTGACTCATCTTGCGAGCGGATAAGGTTGCCAAACGCGCCGCGTAGCGCTCGACGATCATCTCAGCCGCATGCTGCGAGTCGCCTTGCTCGAGGCGCGTCAGTAGGCGCCGAAACGAGGGAGTCGTGGACATTCGCTTTCTCCTGCGCCAACTTCGAAAAGTCTCGTGCCGTGGTGACGGGATCGGGCTCCCGATTCGCATCTCTTGGCAAGAGCCGTCAACCAGCATACACGAGGTGAACGATGAACTACCACATTTTCCACGGAATTGTCTTGGCCGCCCTGTGCGTCGAATTCTGGATCGTCGCATTTTTCGGCCTGGCCGATCGAACTTACAACGGCCCCTCGAGCGCGACATACAGCGCCGTCAATGTCGGCATCGCAGTCGCAACTGGCTGTTTGCTGCCAGGCCTGATCGTAGCGCTTTATCTAAAATACGGCAAATATATCCTGACCCTGGCATTCGCCGCGGTCGCTCACCTGGTTTTTGGCGGCGTGCTCTACTTCTCGACGCAAGAGCAGATTCCTCGCGAAATCGAGACGTCAAAACTCGCGGTCATGCAGACCCTTACCGATACCAGGCTGAACGCCCGTCTTGGGACTCGTCCCTCCGCCAATGAAAATCGCACCGCGCCGCCGACGACGGAAGACAAATCAGATCTGGCCCAAACTTTGGCGTCCGGCGACGCTGTCGATCAGAAAGTGTTGCGTATGCTCGCTGCTTCGCAAAGAGTGCATTTGCTGCTCTACCCGGACGCCCAGGAACGCGAGAGCGTGGAAAGGGATCTCGCCGTCAACCTCAGGCGCACTTTCCAAACGCGCGTCGCCGTTCACGCGCAACTGGAATTCTGCAAAACAATCGCCTACTGGCTTTTGAGCATCGGCGGCGTCCTGTCGCTCATCACCGCCGGCATTTGCGTTCTCGGCCGAAAGCAGAGACTGCGTCAGCCACTTACGGAAGCGGCGCTCTAAACGTTGGCAATCTAAATGTGGGAACGCTGATCTTCGAGCTTTGCACAAGCCCAATGATTTTTGCAAACTGCCGGTGATGTGGCCTCAACCACCATGAGTAAGGCCCCGAGATGCGGGGCCTTTTTTCGTTTTGCGTCAGCGCGTCGTCGTGAGGTCTGCTGCGCATCTCGGTCATGTCGGTCTTAACGTTCCTGTACCAGGGACCGCTAAATCCGCGTACAATTGGGTCTAACCCTTCTTGGTCGTATTTTTCAGAGGACTGCGATTTGAACGCGATTCTTTTGGCTCTCGTTCTCGGTTGGTCTTCGACCAGTTCAGCGGAGGTGATCCGCGAAACCGATCTGCCGAACGCGAAAGATGCGGAACTGTTCGTGGAGGTTCGCCACGGCAAAATCGCCCTGCCGGTCCGCGTCGTCGTGACGGCCGCCGACGGCAGCCACCCGGACGGTTCCGGCAACGGCGCCTACGCCGACGGTCGATTCTTCGCCGAGGGCTCGTTCACCGTGAAGCTGCCCGCCGGGCCCGCGCGGCTCCAGGCGTGGAGCGGACCCAATTATGTGCCGCTCGACTTCCGACTGAAAGCTCGGCCCGGCAAACGGTACCACGTCGCCGCCACCCTTCATCGCTGGTTCGCTCCCGAAGACCACGGCTGGTACGCCGGCGACAACCACGTCCATGCCCAGCACGACGCCGTCGCGGCCATCAAGACCAGCCTACCCTACGCCGCCCTGCAGGCCCGTGCCAACGGATTGAGTTATGTGACTGAAGCAGGCTCCGCGCTTTCCTACGATGGAGTCGATCGACTCGATACGCCTACGTTCCTGTTCCGCTACGCTCCGGAGATCCGCATCGGCCCCTTTGTCGGGCACCGCAACACGCCGGGAATTTCGGGACCGATTCCGAAGGAGCGTTACGACCGCATCGCCGCGGGCGCGCTGCCGACCGCGGCTCTGGTAGAGGAAGTCCATGCGCGGGGCGGGGCCGTGATTTACACTCACCCGCTAACGCCGCCTCATCTATTGCACTGGATGGGTTCGCCCGAAGCGCTGTCCAACGCGGCGCAAGGACGCTGTGCGGACGCGCTGGACGTCGATTCCGGGGCGGCGGAGCTGTTCTGGTATGCGTTGCTCAATCTGGGCAATCGCATCGCGGTCAGCGGGTCGACCGACGCCGCTCTGGGCCGGCTCAAGACGCCCTCGCCCGGCGACCGCCGAGTCTACTGCTTTGCCCGCGAGCTCACCTACCCGGCCCTGGTCGCCGCTCTCCGCCGCGGCGAGACGTTCGCCACCAACGGCGGGCCTGTCTTTCCATTTTTCACTCTTGGCGGCAAAGGACCGGGAGCGGTCCTCACGCACGCACCCGATGCGGACCTTGTTGCGCGGGCGGAGATTCACAGCCTCTACCCGCTGCGCAGCGTGAAGCTGATCGGCAATGGGGAGGTGATTCATTCCTTCAAGATCGGAAACGAAAAGGCCAAGGCGGCGTTCACCTACACGCTGACCGGCAAAAACCTCAGACCCGGCTGGTTCGTCTTGCGGGCCGAGGACGAAAAGGGCCACTGGGCTCTCACCAGTCCGGTGTACCTGGAACCCGCGAAGAAATCGCCCCGGCCGTTCGCCTCGGCTTTGCTCCTGGAAGTGAGCAACCACACCCGCTTCGTCGAGCTGCGGCGCGATTATTTCGCCCACCTGGCGGCGACTGTATCCCCCGGGGAGAGTCTCCAGGCGGTCGAACTTCTTTGCGACGGGAAAACGGTCAAGACATTCCGCCCCGAGGACGAAAGCCGACGGACCGAGGGGAAAGTGCCGTTGACCGGCATTGAAGGCGAGTACGGGCCGGGCTGGCTCTGGTGCCGAGAGCAGAAGGATGTCGTGCACCTGCAGGCCGACTGGCCCGTCCGCGAGAGCGGCCGGTACCAGTTGCGCTGCCGCATTTCCGGAGGCCGAGTCCTGGAATCCGACGCCCTCTATTTCGATGCAGACCACCCACGGAGCCAGGCGGTCTCCGTCGCCAACCTCAGCGGACCGGACACGCGCTGGACGCACCACGGCTACGGGGAGGAGATGCCGCTGGCCGACATTCGCTTGCCGTTCCGCGGCGACCACTGGTGGTACCCCGAGAACACCTGGTGGAAGATTCGAGCCGAGTTCGGCGACAGCGCCCGGGATGTGCAAGGCGGCGCCAACGGCCCAGCCGCGGCCAAGTTCCGTAGCGCCAAGGCGAAGTAGCGTCCGCATCCAGCACCCTGATCGGCCGGCCTTACATCTTGCGCGCCCGCATGCGTCGTCAAAAAGAAGTGAGCGATAAGGTGTTGGCCGACAGCGGTCACCTCTAAAAAGTGCACGGGCCGAGCGAAACGTCGAAAGATCCTTCGCCGCTAAAAGTGAAGGAAGTAATCATCGAAGGCAGGCGCTCCGTCGAGTTTGCCGGATTCTTTGAGGCGATCGAGTCGGCCGAGGTTGTCGAGGACGCGTTGTTTAACGCGGCCTTGATCGCAGTAATTCTCGACGATTTGTAGGTGTTCGCGGCTTTGGGACTTTTTGACGCGGAAAAACATAGAGCCTCCGGTATCGAGACACTACATATTAGCGCGACAAATCACGAAAACAAGGGAAAATCAAACAAAACGTCCATTGACGTGACACTACGTTTTTGGGCACGCTAACGAAGAATCGTCAAAATCCAGCGTTTTCGAACACTCCAAGCCAAAATCATCGGGACAACTGTTGAAAGCAAGTTAAATGTTGCAGAATTTTTGCGACGGACCATAACATCCGTGTAGCCTCTCCACTAGAGTTTTCTTATTCTCGCTGAGGCAATAGTTTATGAATGCAGCTGGCACCTTGGAAGCCCTGGAACAGACCCATCAATCAGCTGCGTCACTTTTCCAAGTGGTTATTGAGAAGTTATCGTAGCGTCCAGTGCCTCTCGAATCTTGAACGCGAGACTCGTGGGAGTATAGGGTTTCTGAAGGAAGGCCACTTCCGCCTGGGAAACGCCGTGATCGAGCAGTGCGTCATCGGTATAGCCCGATAAAAAGAGCACTTTCATTTCCGGACGAATCGCGATGAGACGTTCCGCCAATTCGCGGCCCGACATCTCGGGCATTACGACGTCTGTGATCAAAAGGTGGATCGTTCCGATGTGCCGTTTGGAGATCGCCAGCGCCTCGCTCCCGCGGTTCGTGTCCAGAACGGTGTAACCGAGCGACCGTAGGATGCTGCGCGTTAGCATTCTCACTCCCTCTTCATCCTCGGTCAGCAGCACGGTTTCGGTTCCAGAAGGGCTTGGCGTGGGATTCGATGGACGAACCGTTTTCGCGGCGGTCGTTCCTTCGACGCGAGGAAGGTAAATGGCGAACGTAGTTCCTTTGCCGACGGCGCTGACGACTTCGATTCTGCCCCCAGACTTCTGCACGATATCGTGCACCGTGGCGAGCCCCAGACCGGTTCCGCGTTTTCCTTTGGTGGTGAAGAACGGTTCGAAGATGCGAGCCTGGATTGCCGGGTCCATGCCGACTCCCGTGTCGGTCACCTCCAGCACCGCATATTCGCCGTCTGCCGCGCCTTCCGATTCAGCGTTCCGCGTCCGAATGACGAGACTTCCGCCTCGCGGCATGGCGTCTCGTGCGTTCACCACAAGGTTCAGAAGAATCTGCTCCATGTGACCGGGGTCGGCCCGTACCTGGAACAACGCGGGATCGCGCTCCGTGGAGAATCTCACATCCTCCCCGATCAATCGGCGTAGAATTTTTTCGCACTCTTGGACGATGGCGTTGATATCGAGCACCTTGGGCGCCAGGAATTCCTGACGGCTGAAGGCCAAGAGCTGACGCGTCAACGACGTAGCCCGCTCGCTCGACTCCAGGACTTGAACGATCATTTCACGCACCGGATCGCCCGGGCGCATACTCGCTAACGCCAATTCGCCGTACCCCGTAATGACGGTAAGTAAATTGTTGAAATCGTGAGCGACGCCTCCGGCCAGCTTGCCGACCACTTCCATTTTTTGAGCCTGCCGATACTGTTCTTCGAGCCGACGTCTTTCCGTGATGTCGATAGCGACGCTGACCATTCCGACTCGTCGCCCCTGCACGTCGAGGAGCGACTTGTTGAGCACCAGAGCGGGGAACGTCGCGCCATCCTTGCGCCTCTGCATCCAGTCGCCTTCCCAGTGTCCGGCCTCTTCGACAGTCGCGAAGATCTCTGCCGCTCGCTGGAATTCCGACGAGGGGACGATCAAGTCCACGATGTTTCTTCCCATCGCCTCGGCTTGCGTCCATCGATACAGCGTTTCGGCGAACTTGTTCCAGTAAATCACAAGTCCGCGCCGATCGACAGCCAGAACGGCGTTACGCACCTGATCCAGGAGCGAGGCCTGAAGCCAAACGCGTTCCTCCGCTCGCTTGCGCTGGGCGATATCTTCCAGCAGAGTTCGGTTCGTTTGCTCCAGTTGGAGAGCCTTCTTTTCCAGCTTTCGAACGAGCACCTCGCTATATTCCTTGAGCAAGACGTTCTCTTCGAGGGGCGGTGCGCCGACAAGCTCCGAGGCTTCGCCGGCGCTTTTCGCGAGCACTTCGCGGATGCGGGCTATGAACGGCTCGGGTTCGGCAGGTTTCAGGATGAACGCGGCAGCGCCGAGGTCCAGGGCAAGCCGTTCGTCCTTGGGATCGGTATAGGTGGCCGTGTACACGACAAAGGGAATCGACCTCAACCGTTCATCCGCTTTCCAATGGCGCAGGAGCGTATAGCCGTCCATCATCGGCATCAGCAGATCCGAGATCACCAGTTGCGGCAGAACCTCGCGCGCCCTGTCGAGCGCTTCGGCGCCATTGTGGGCCTGGGTCACGGTATAGCCATTCCCTTGAAGCAAGGCCCGAAGCAGGTAGAGGTTGTCCAACCTGTCGTCGACAATGAGCACGTGGGTCATCGGACTATCTCTTTGGGCGGAGAGCGGAGAAATTGTTCAACTTCCGACACGAAAGTCTCGGGATTGATCGGCTTTTCGATGTAACCTTCGGCGCCGGCCGCGAGGCTTTTTTCGCGATCGCCAACCATAGCGTACGAGGTTACCGCGACGATGGGAATCGGCTGCAAATGAGGATCGCTCTTGAGAGCGCGGGCCACCGCGTGACCGTCCATACCCGGTAGCTGGATGTCAAGCAGGATCAAGTCCGGGCGAATCCTGGCGGCCATTTCCAGCCCCTGCGGGCCGGATTCCGCCTGGGCTACCTCATGGCCGCGCTGCTCCAGAAGGAAGGTCGCCAGGTAGCGGTTTTGAGGGTTGTCTTCAATGAGGAGAATGCGTGCCTTCATGATTTCATCGGCCCTTTCAACGGCAATGTGACGATAAAGGTACTCCCTTGTTTCCAGACGCTCTCGGCCCTAATCTCGCCGCCCATCAAGTTTGCCAAACGCCGACAAATTGCCAAGCCCAGGCCGGTTCCTTCGTGGTTTCGCGCCAAACCTGTGTCGATCTGTCGAAACGGTTGAAACAAGGTCGTTAGATCGTCGGGCTTGATCCCCATGCCGGTATCGGCAACCCGCACGCAAATCGCCGGTTGCCCCTGAGTCTCGGCCGCCGGACTGTGATCGACCGATTCTGCCGACAACGCGATTTCGCCGCGATCGGTGAATTTGATGGCATTGCTGAGCAGGTTCAAGAGAATCTGTTCGAACCGGCGTTCATCGCTCACGGCCCTCGCCAACTCGGGCGCGATCCGAGCGTGCAGGGCCAGCCCCTTCTTTTCGGCCAGCGGCCTGACCAGGGCCACGACCTTCGCGATGGATTGCGGCAGATTGAAAGACTCGTGGGCGACCTCCAGTTGTCCGGCTTCGATCTTGGAAATGTCAAGAACATCGTTGACGAGCGCCAGCAGATGGCGGGCGCTGGTGCGCACCATGTCGAGTTGCTTACTTTGTTCGGGATTCAGCGGCCCCGCGAGTCCTTGGAGAATAATGCCCGTAAAGCCAATGATCGAGTTGAGAGGCGTGCGCAATTCGTGCGACATCGAGGCGAGGAAGGCCGACTTGATGCGGTCTGCTCCTTCGGCGCGGACCATCGCCGCCTGTAGAGCCTCGGTGCGCTCCGCGACCTTGCGTTCGAGGTTTTCGTTCAACTCGCGCAGGGCCAACTCCGCCCGGTTGCGCTCGGTGATGTCGAGAAACGCACACTGGATCACCGTGCGCTCCGCCAAATCGATGACCTGAGCCGAAACCGCCACTTCGCGGATCTCTCCGGACTTGGTCCGGTACCGCGTTTCGAATTGCTCCCGGCCAGTCCGAAGAAATTGCTCGAGGCGTCGGTGCGCCTCTTCTCTCGATTCGATGACTTTGATGTCGGGAATGCACAAGCGGCAAAGTTCCTGCGAAGTATACCCCAGTTGACGGGCGGCTTGATCGTTGCATTCGACGATCGCGGTCGTGGCCGGATCGACGACGAAGACTCCCACGGGAGTTTGTTCGAAAAGCGTGCGGAACCGGATATTCGCGAGGCGAAGGGCGGCCTCCGCTTGCTTGCGCTCCGTGATGTCAGTGCCGACGCTAAGAATTTCGATTACCCGCTCCTGGCTATCCCGCACGATTCGGTTGGTCCAGGCGACCCAGACGCGCTCGCCGTTGCGGCGCACATTTTCGTTGATATTTTGCTCGAAAGCGATGGGGTCCGCGCTGATCTCCTCGATCAACCGTTGTAGATCTCGACCGCTGGTCTCGGCAGCCGGCACGATGGCGCCGATCACATGTCGGCCGAGAATCTCTTCCGCGGAGTACCCGAAAAACCGCTGCCCGAACTCGTTGAGAAACGTAATCCGCCCGTCGGAGTTCCAGCGCAGGATGATGCTGTTGGCGTTTTCCACCAACTCCCGATACTTGCGCTCGTTCTCCGCGAGACTCTCCTCCGCGTGCTTGCGCTTGGAGATGTCGATGCCGACGCCGACGAGGCAGGTCATTTGGTCGAAAGCGATGCGTCTTCCGGTGAAGAAGTACGCAATTTTGCCGCCGTCCTTGGTCAAGAAGTCCGCCTCGACGGACGATTCCCCCTTCTGCATCACCTCCGAGATCCTTCGTTCGACCTCCGCTCGGTCTTCGCCCGAAAAGAAATCGCGCGGATGCATCCGCGAGATCTCCTCCCCGGAGTAGCCGGAGACGACTTCGAAGTTTCGATTCCAGCGCAGAAATCGGCCCTCGGCATCGTAAAAATAAAGAATGCCGGGCATGCTCTCGATCATGGTATCGGAGAAGAGCTTTTCGTTACGAATGGTCTGCTCGGCTATCCGGCGAGCTTCTTCCCTCATGAAATTGTCTAGCGCAAAGGAAATATCGTCGGCGGCTTCCTCCAAAAGCGCGACTTCCTTGTCGCGAAACGAATTCGGCTCGCGAGTGTGGACGCAGAGAATCGCGCACACTTTCGCCTGCTTTCGGATCGGAAAGGACGCCAAGGCGCCCACGCCTCGTAGCGTCAGTGCCGCACGCCAGGGGGTGGTCATCGGATCTCGGAGCGCGTCGTTGACGATGCACGTTCGCCCCGTTCGAAATGCGGTACCCGACGGGCCGTTCCCTTCAGGCCGGTCGTCGGCATACACCTTGATGCTTGCAAGATGGCCGCTATCGTCCCCCCACTGCGCAACGACGACGAGCTGGTGCGTTTCCGGATCGTGCCAGCCGATCCACGCCAAGTTCATGCCGCCGTGCTCGACGAGCCCCCAACAGACTCGCTGAAACAACTCGTCGCGCGTCGGGGACCAGACGATGGCTTGGTTGACCTGGCTCAGCGCGGCATAGAGCCGAGACATACGGTCGATTTCGCGCTCGCGTGCTTTGTGTTCCGTGATGTTCCGCGCGATCTTCGCCGCGCCGACGATTCGACCGCCGGCGTCCCTGATCGGCGACGCCGAGATCGAAACGTCCACCAACACTCCGTCCTTACTCTGCCGAACGGTTTCGAGGTTCTCCACCCGTTCGCCGCGTCGGAGCTTCCCCAGAATTTCCGATTCTTCATTCAGTCGATCGCTCGGGATCAGTCGCGCGATGGAGGTTCCTACGAACTCGTCGGCGGCATAGCCGAAAATCGCTTCCGCGCCTTTGTTCCAACTGGTAACGACTCCATTCAGATCCTTGCCGATAATGGCGTCCCGCGACGACTCGACGATGGCGGCGAGATGTTCGCGGACGCTGTCGGCCCGTTTGCGATCGGTGATATCGCGAATCATCCCGAGTAGGGCGCCGTCGGGGAACTTCGTGGCGATCACGTCCGCCGAGAAGATCGAACCGTCCTTGCGCCGGAACCGCCATTCGCGGGAGTGGTACGACCGGTCGCTGATTTCGCTCAACGCCGACTCGACGTGCGTTGCTTCATCCGGCACGACGATGTCCGAGGCATGGAGGCCGATAAACTCGTCGCGGGTATAGCCGAGCATTCGGCAAACGGTCGCGTTGGCGTCGATGTAAAAACTTTCGGCGTCGGCGTAGACGATGCCGATCGGCGCATTCTCGAAGAGCGTGCGATAGCGCGCCTCGCTATTTCGCAAAATCTCGTCCGAAGCGGCTACGGGCTCGACCGACAGGCGCGACGGATTGCCATTGCCTGACTGCGGAGTTTGAGGGGCGTTCATGTCGATCTCCAGACGCCGCCTTGTAGAAAAAAGTTTCCACGCAAAAATTTGAGCGAGTCGTGCTGAACGCCAAAACAGAGCCGAGAATCAACGCAGGGATCATACTGCTTCTGCGAGTAGTCTACGACATGAAAAGAAACGCGTCACGAGGTGCGCCATGGAAAGCCCCTCCACTCGTTCTATTTACTTGTCCCTAGGAGTTTGTCCGGGAATTTGCCCGTGCTCCCGCCTATGGTTCCTCGATCGCTGGGCTGCGGCCATTTGGCCTCCGCCCAGACCTCGGCGCGCACCGGTCCCGTCACAGTACTTTCAACATGGCTGGCTTTTCGGTAATTCTCAGGGAATCGAGCAGTTTTCCGGGTAAAGATCGGAGAGTTCGCGAAGGATCCAATCGGACATCCGTTGCATGGGCATTTCGCCGACCCAGACGTTGCGATCGAAGTCGCGGCGGCGAGCGATCTCCTGCGTCAACGCCACCCACATCTGTCGCACCAGGTAGCCCAATCCCTCCAGCAGCAATCGATAAATGGGATCCTTGCTCGTCGTTCGCCCCTGGGCTTGGTTCTTTTGGCGATAGCTCGTTTCGATGCCGAATCGGCGGTTCCAGGGCCAAGCGATGAATGTTGGCGGCTTTGTTCCCGGCCCATTTGTCGAATGCGAAGAGCATCGTTTTGCTGCGGCCCTTCCACAAGATCGTCCGCGTTCGCACCGGCAGATTGAGGTGGACCCCATTCTTTGGACAGAAAATGGCCCTTCCTTAGCTACACTTTTGCCAGCCTTCCTGACCGGCAACTCTTGGTTGATCTTGCTTCCGCAACGCGCTTCCGGTATCGCCTTCACGCCGGGTGAAACGGAGGCTGGCTCTGCTGGCGAGCATCCAGCCAAGGGATAGCCCGGTCGAAGGTGTACCAACCAGGTGCTTGGCTCCGCAGGTCCAACCATGCCTGCGGAGTCTTTCCTGGCACACCCCGAGTTGGTCACCTGTGCCATGCCTCTTAAAACGCATCTCATCGCCGCCGCCCTTGCTTGCCGCTGCCGTACACTTCCGCGGGCGTGCGATCTTCCAGCGATTGATGTGTCCGCTCTTCGTTGTACAACTCGACAATCCAAAACCCGTATCAGTGAGGTAAAGGTAGTCTGCTATTTGTGGCATCCTTGGTATGGCCAATCGGTCCTGATTGCAGGCAGGGTAGAGCGACGGGACCGAGGTGCATACTTTTGCCGATTGG
>JBBQPM010000090.1:0-26937 GCA_038217425.1 Gemmatales bacterium | reverse complement strand
GGAGAGCCTGCTGATCCGCTTCGGTGAACGTCAACTTAGCCATCCCTGGCCTCCCTTCCGATGGATTATCCAGAAGGGAGCATTAGAACCTAAACCCGCTGCCGAGAAAAGACCTCATTTTGGGCCGGGCGGGGTATATCTCAATCTCAACGACAAATCTATTCAGGGAGGCCAAATCTACGACTGGACCGTTGGGCTGAACTGGTTTCTCAACCCGAACGTAAAATTTCAGGCCAATTACATAGTTGAACACCGCGATGGTCCCACGGGCACTCCCGTCGGCTGGATCAACGGCGTGGGCTTACGTGCGGCTTTCGATTTTTGAACGTCTACCATCGTCATCGCCTGGGAGCGTTCCCCAGACTCTCTCGGGACGAGCGCGCTCTACGCGAAATGCAATAGCACGGGTTATCGTTTCAGGAGAATAGATTTTCGGCTTGCTTCGAGCGTCCGACTTGAGGTGGGCAGCAACTTCATCCAGGATGTCATCCAATGCGCTATCAACCGATCGAGAATCACGGCATTATCGGGAACATGCGGAGCGCGGCCCTGGTGAGCCTCGACGGTTCGGTCGATTGGCTCTGCTTGCCGCGTTTTGATTCACCCAGTGTGTTCGGGGCAATTCTGGATGCCGAGAAAGGGGGACGATTTCGGATCGCGCCTACTGCGACGGGCGGGGCACGACAAAAACAATACTACTGGCCGGAAACCAACGTGCTGATCACTCGTTTCCTCCATCCTGATGGGATCGCCGAGGTCGAAGACTACATGCCGGTCGGGTCCGCAATCGGACGCAGCGGCGAACTCGTTCGTCGGGTGCGCGTCGTGCGGGGGAATTTGCCGGTGGAGATGGAATGCCGCCCGGCGTTCGACTACGGCCGGGCCCAGCACAGTACCACCTTGAGCGAAATGGGGGCTCGTTTTGACGGTCCGGGGCTGTCCCTCGGGTTGGCCGCGTCGGTGCCGCTGCGGCGCGACCGGGACGGAGTCGTGGCCACTTTTTCATTGAACGAAGGCCAGAGCGCTACGTTCGTGCTGCGAATCGTGACAACAGAATCTCATTCCGGCCGATGCCCGGGAACCGAGGAGGCGGAGGGCTGGTTTCGGGAAACCGTCAATTACTGGCAGCGATGGTCAGCCCGGTGCACATACCGCGGTCGCTGGCGTGAGACGGTTCTTCGGTCGGCGCTGGCTTTGAAGCTGCTTACCTACGAGCCGACTGGGGCGATCATTGCCGCTCCGACGACAAGCCTGCCCGAAGGAATCGGCGGCGTGCGAAACTGGGATTATCGCTACACCTGGATTCGCGACGCCGCATTTACCGTTTACGCCTTCCTGCGGGTCGGCTTCACCGAAGAGGCGGCCCGGTTTCGAGACTGGCTGGGCGCACGATGGAAGGAACGAGATTCCCACAGCGATTCGCCGCTTCAACTCATGTACGCCGTGGACGGCAGATCCGATCTGACCGAGGAAGAGTTGACGCACCTTGACGGCTACGCCGGATCGAAACCGGTCCGGATCGGCAACGCTGCCCACGGCCAGTTGCAGCTCGACATCTACGGGGAATTAATGGATGCGGCCTACCTCTACAATAAGTACGTCGCCCCTCTCGGATATGACTCCTGGAGGAACCTTCGCACCCTGATCGACTGGGTCGCCAAGAACTGGAACCGCGAGGATGAGGGCGTCTGGGAGGTGCGTGGCGGCCGGCGGCACTTCGTTTACTCGAAATTTATGTGCTGGGTGGCGCTGGATCGCGGCCTGCGCCTTGCGGACAAACGCTCGTTCCCTGCGGACCGCGGCGCCTGGCTCAAGGCGCGCGACGCCATCTATGAGGAGGTGATGGAGAAGGGGTGGAACGAGACGCGAGGCGCATTCGTGCAGGCCTACAGCTCGGACGCGCTGGATGCCTCCACGCTGCTCATGCCGCTCACGTTCTTCATGGCGCCCAACGATCCGCGGATGCTGGCAACGTTGGATGCGATTCGATCGCCGGCCACGAAGGGCGGCCTGGCAGCGGACGGACTCATTTACCGCTACGACCCAAAAGCCGCCCCAGACGGACTGCCAGGCGTGGAAGGAACGTTTAACATGTGCAGCTTCTGGCTCGTCGAGGCCCTCACTCGTGCGGGCCGGACTGTACCCGCGCGCCTGACCGAAGCCCGGCTGCTGTTCGAGCAGATGTTGGGCTACGGGAACCATCTGGGGCTTTATGCCGAGCAGACCGGATCCAGCGGCGAGGCGTTGGGCAACTTCCCACAGGCATTCACTCACCTTGCCTTGATCAGCGCGGCGTTCAACCTTGATCGGGCCCTGGGATCACAATAAGACCCAGCGGGCACTTTTTAGATGCACACGCCTTGAATGAGGTATCTACCTCCGAATCGAACCAATGTCCGAAGTGGGTATGAGCGGCCGGCGAAAGTTGATTTTTGCGCTTAAAGTAATCGTGAACGGTATGTAGACCGTGGCTATACGCTTTTCCAACCTTGTCCCCGACCTGCGAAAAGCGGTTGATCCTGGAGCAGTGGGCGGTAGAGAACTTGTTCAAGGCGCACGGTCGTAGATTTCCGTAAAGCGTGCGAGTTGCACAAAGGAAGATTCGCTCGATATTTCAGCCGAGAAACGCCATCTCCAATTCCCGTTCGCCTGGCCGGGGACATTCATCCTCGCGTTATTGTCCAGTCGAAGAACGTCTTGAAACGGTGTCACTGCCAGATCGGCGACAGAGCCCCAGGCCAACCGAATTAAGTCCCATGCAGGATCCGTGCCGGGAACGTATAACCGAAAATTGCGACGCTCCTCGTCGGTCAACGTCGAATGCCAACCAACGGTCGTGTCATTGTCATGAGTGCCGGCATAGACGACAGTATTTCGGTCGAACTCGTGGGGCAAGAAGCGATGCTCACGCGCACCTCCGAAGGCGAACTGAAGGATTCGCATTCCAGGCAGATGAAAGCGGGTTCGCAACTCTTCGACCCCTGCGGTAATGAAACCCAAATCTTCGGCTATGAGGGGAAGTTTGCCAAGAGCTTGTTCAACCTTTTCGAAAAACTCTCGGCCGGGCCCTGGGGTCCATTGGCCGGTCTCCGCGGTCGCACTCCCCGCGGGAATCTGCCAAGCCGCATTGAATCCGCGAAAATGATCGAGCCGAACAAGATCCACCATGGAAAGAGTAGCACGTAGGCGTGCAATCCACCAAGCGTAGTTCGATGCTCGGTGAACCGGCCAATCGTACATGGGATTACCCCACAATTGGCCGGTCATCGCAAAGTAATCCGGAGGGACGCCTGCCACGAACGCAGGTCAGCGCTGGGAGTCGAGGAGGAAAAGTTCGGGATGGGTCCAAACATCGGCGGAATCGGTCGCCACGAAAATCGGCATGTCTCCGATGATGCGTATATCGTGGTCTTTGGCAACGTCTTTCAATAAATTCCACTGTCGAAAAAAAAGAAACTGAACGAACTTGTGCCTTCCGATCCGATCAACCTTTTCTTGACGGAATCGATCCAGTGCTTGCGGTTGCCTGAAAAGAAATTCAGCCGGCCACTGTTGCCAGCTTACGTTCCCATACGCTTCTTTGATCGCCATGAAAAGGGCGAAATCGCCGAGCCATTCGACCTGTTCCTCGCAGAAGCGATCAAATTCGACCTGCAAAACAAAATGCTTCGATTCTTGATATTTGGTCCAGGCACGATCGAGGAGGTGCGTTTTCCAGGGAATAACGCGTTCGAATTCGACACAGTCAGCCGGAAAGTTTATGCCTTCGAGCTCCGAGGCATCCAGGAGTCCGTCCCTCAGCAACAATTCCGGGCTAATCAGGAAGGGATTGCCGGCGAAAGCGGAGAACGACTGATAGGGAGAATCCGCATAGCCTGTGGGCCCGAGCGGCAAAACTTGCCACCAGGTCTGACGAGCCCGCGCCAAGGTCGAAATCCACGCATGCGCGGCGGGACCGAGATCGCCGATTCCAAACGCTCCCGGAAGTGAAGTGACGTGCAGCAAAATTCCGGAGGATCGCCGCCTGGGCGTTTGATAAATTGTCGGAGTCATTCGGATTCTCGGGCGGGGAAACTGCATCGGGACAGTTATATAAACCTGGTCAACCAGGGCAGAACCTCCGGCCTACTGGACGTGACAAGCACCCTGGACGGCGGCCAGTTCGCGGCGCTTCAGGCGAAGGCGCAGTCCTGCGGGGGAGTCATCCCCCGCAAACGCGGCGGCGTGCCGATCGGCGGCTGGGTGGCCCAGCGGTTCTCGTTCTACCTCCAGCGCCGATAGCCGTCATTTCGCCGCCTTTGGGATACTCGCGCTGATTTTCGCAGCCAGTGACTTCAAGTCGGCCCCTCGAAGCGCTCCCTCCAATAGTTCCGGCAAATGAGTGGGCGTGCAGCCGAAACACGGTACGCCCAGAGCCGACAACTTCCTTGCCAAGTGTTCGTCATAAGAGGGAATGCCGCTGTCGGAGAGTGCCAACAGACAGATCGCGCGGACTCCGGAGGCGACCATGTCCCCCATTCGCCGAACGAGTTGCGCCTGGTTGCCCCCCTCGAAAAGATCGGTGATCAGGATAAATAAGGTCTTCTTCGGCTCCTTGATGAACTGTTCGCAGTAGCCGACCGATTTGTTGATGTCGGTACCGCCGCCGAGTTGAACGCCGAACAGCATACTGACGGGATCGTTGCCGCACTTCTCGGTGAGATCGACCACCTCCGAGTCGAACGCGACCACATGCGTATCCAGCGCGGGCAGGCTCGCGAAGATCGATCCGGTAACGGCGCCGTACACCACCGAATCCGCCATCGAACCGCTCTGGTCCATGTCCACGATCACCGTCCAGGTATTGGACCGCTGGGCACGGGAGTAGAAGTAGACGCGTTCGGGAATGATCGTTTGCAGGTCGGTGTTGAAATTTTTGAGGTTTCGACCGATCGTCCACTTCCAGTCGATGGCGCTGGCATTAGGGAGCGGCGAATGCTCCTTGCGGTTGATCGCTCCCATCACGGCCTGGCGAATGCGTTGCTCGAGCCGCTTCTTGATCTCATCGACCACCGCGCTGACCACCATGCGCGCGGTCTCTTTCGTCCGTTCTGGAATCTTGCCGCTGAGAGACATCAGCGTGCCGACGAGTTGGATGTTCGGCTGGACGTTGCGGAGCATTTCCGGCTCAAAGAGAAGTTGCTTGAGGCCTCGGCGTTCGATGGCGTCCTGCTGAATGACGGTGACGACGTCGTCCTTGAAGTAGGTGCGGATGTCTCCCAGCCATTTGGCCAGCCGAGGCGAAGAACCGCCCAGCCCGGCCTGACGCTGGCGGGGTTGGCCATCCTCGCCGGTCTCGTCGTAGATCGCGGCGAGGGCGTCGTCCATCTCCGAGTCGGTTTCGGAGAGGGAACATCCGCTCGGCGAACAGTTCTCGAGCGATCCTTGCGAATCCTTGCCAAGCACCAGGCGCCAGCGACGGAGTTGCTCGTCGTCGAAGTTGGGGGAGGTAGCCATGTCGTCACCCGCCGTTACAGATCGTTGAAGTTGAACTCGTTGAGGTCGCTGAGCGTTTGCTCTTCCTTCTCGGTCAGTGGCTGTTCAATCGCCTCGGAGGCGGCTTCGCCATGAACGCCCCAGTATTCAGCCAGGTTCTCGCAGATGTGGCGTTTCTCTTGCGGACTGAAGCCGCCGAACGCCCGCCGCAAGAAAACCAAAGCCCGCTTGAATTGGTCCGGATCGAGCGAATGGATGTAGGCTCCCAGTTCCTCCCAGAGCGGTTGGCGAGCGAGCAGCGAATAGCGGTTGCGTTTGGCGAGCCCCTCAAACCATCCGGCACCCAGGTCGGCGGGAATGCCGGGCGAAAGTCTTCTCGAGACTTCGCGGGCCAAGTCTTCGTTCGGAATCAGGCCGCGCTCCAGCAGAGTGGCACAGGCGTACCCCGACAGAAGCGGATTGCGGTCGTCGGCGTCGGCGAGTCGCTTGAGACGCTCGGTCCAAAGCTCTCCATCGATGCGGTCGTGATGCTCCAAACCGACCCGGTTGAGTTCTTCGATCGAATTAACCAGGTCCTGCGCCCCGGCGTTGTCGCAATTGGCGGCAGGGTGCAAGACGAGGGCTCCCTGCACGAACAATTCCTCCATGAGCGGTAGCAGCGGGGTCGGATCGAACTTGCGGACGTCGCCGTACCTGACCACTTGGCTTAGCTGAAAGGCAGCATGAGCGATCGCCTTGAGTTCGGAGCTGACCGCCGCCAGCTCTTGCAGCCGTTTGCGGGCCATATCCATCGATTTGCCAAGGCCGCACTGGCAGGCGTCGACCACCATGTCCGCGGCTAGGGCGATGCTCTGGCACGAGTCCAGGTTCGCCTTGAACTTGAAACTCGCCGCCAGCTCGACGGTCTCGCCGAGAAGCACCGCCTCGACCAGCGAGATCTCGTTTTCGGGGCTCCACTGCAGATGCCATTTTTCTGCCCAGTTGGTCGATTGTTGACCGCTGGCGACCGGCTTGGCGAAGCCGATCTCGAGCACCCGTAATCGGTGAAAGAACGACGAGCGGTTCAGATCGAGAAATGCCGACTCGGTCGTTTTGGCCCGCCGGTCCTCGCGCAGGTCGAGGACCAACTCTTGTTTGACCGTCGTCTTGAACTTCTCGAGTTTGAGGCGATCCATCTCGCGGTCGAAGTCGAACTGGATCGAAGTTCGGCTCACGCCTCGAGGGAGCTCGCCGATTGCCGTGCCGACATCGACGCGCGACAAGGCGTCGCTGATCGTCGACAGATCGCCATGCCCGATGAGCGTCACCGCCGCGTCGCGCAGATCGCGCAGCGTGGGAGCCAATCCCTCGTGAAGGGCCGACAGCGTGCGTGCCAGGCGAACGCCTTCGATCACCTCGGCCGTGGATCGATGGGTGCCGGACTCGCGGAGATGGCGGGCGACCATGGAGAGATACTGCATCGGCAGATCTTGCAGCCCTTCGGATTGCAGCATGTCCCAGAGGAGTTCGAAGTACGAGGGAGCATGATTGCCCGCGCCGTAGCCGGACTGGGTAGACAGTTTAAAGTAAGAATAAGGCATCAAGGTGAGCTTGCTGGGTCGACGCCGAAGCGAAGCGAGCTCCGGGTCAATCATGGCCGGAAATTCACCGGTCAAGACGGGAGCGTGAAAGGCGCCGACGACGGCGACGATCTGTTCCGGCTTGACGCCGCCGTCGAGGACTTCCTCGATTCGGCGCCGCATGAACGCCTCACGGACGAGGTTCTCGGCACGCCAGATCGGCGGATCTTCGCGCTCGCGCAGTGCCTTCCCGAACTCGAACGACGCCCGCCGATAACTGTCGTCGGCCAGATTGTGCTCGAAGCGACGCTCCCAATACGTGTCGTAGTCGGGTTCCCCCGCTCGTTCCGCAATCTGTTCGTAGATCGATGCCGTTCGCTCCGGAATGCTCAGCGACTGGGGCGGCAAGTTGCCTTGAGGCTCTTCTTCGGTTTCGTCCTTTTCCTTGGCCTTCTCGGCGAGGCGTTCGTAACGCTCGATTTCCAGATCTTGCAGCCCGAGGAAAATATCGGAGGGGAGATCGATGAGTTCGACTCGAGCGTCATTCTCCCGAGCCCAGAGCATGGCTTGAAATTCAGGACTATACCGCGCCAGGGGATAAACGAGCGTGCGGACCGGCGCGGAATCGGTATAAGCCAGGATCGCGATGGGGGGCTTGGTGGTCTTCTTGACGATGTGCGGGATCATGTCCTCCGCATCGGCAAGTCCTTCGATGAGTACGACCTTGGGGCGTATGCGATCGAGGTATCGGCGTAAATGCCAAGCTCCCGAAGGGGAGAGATGGCGAACGCCGAAAACGGGGATGTTCCACCGGTTCACGAGTTGTGCTCCGAGCAGGCGGTGAAGAGAGGCCGCCATTCGGCGCCGCGTTTCTTGAGGATGTTGGAGAGATACTCCTGCCAGACAATCTTGTCCTTCTCCTCGTCCTTGACGACGGCGCCTTGCAATCCCGCGGCGAGATCGTGGGCGCCGACTTCGCCGGTACCGAAGTTGCCCGCGAGCGCCATCCCGTTGGCGAGAACTGAGATCGCCTCGGCCGTCGAGAGAACGCCGGAGGGGACCTTGAGTTTGTTCTTGCCGTCGAGGGTTTGTCCGGCGCGCAGTTCGCGGAAAATGGTGACGACTTGTTCGATGGCGTCGTCGGTAGGGACGGCGGCGCGGAGTTCGAGGTTGGCCGAGAGTTCGCGCACGCGTTTACGGACGATCTCGATTTCCGTTTCGAGAGTCGACGGGGTCGGCAGCACGATCATGTTGAAACGCCGTTTGAGTGCCGCGGACATATCGTTGACGCCGCGGTCGCGGGTGTTGGCGGTGGCGATGAGGGAGAATCCCTTGGCCGCGGGGACTTCGGTAGTCAGTTCCGGCACCGAGATGCGTTTCTCGGACAGCAGCGAGATGAGCGCGTCCTGCACCTCGGCGGCGCAGCGCGTGATTTCCTCGAATCTCGCGAGAGACCCCGACTCCATCGCCCGGAAGATCGGACTCTTGATGAGGGCGTCGTTGCTGGGACCGCGTGCGATGAGCATCGCGTAGTTCCAGGTGTAGCGGATATGTTCCTCCGTGGTGCCGGCCGTTCCTTGAACTACCTTGGTGGAGTCGCCGTTGATCGCGGCGGCGAGGTGCTCGGACAGCCAGGATTTCGCCGTCCCTGGCTCACCGAGCAGCAAAAGGGCGCGGTCGGTGACGAGCGTGGAGATGGCGATTTCGACCAGCCGTTGATGGCCGATGTACTTGGGCGTGATCTCACGCGTCCCGGCTTTGCCGCCGCAAATGTAAGTCAACACCGCGCGCGGCGACATCTTCCAGCCCGCGGGTCGATGATGTTTGTCCTCCTTGACAAGATGCTCGATTTCATCAGCGTAAAGCACCTCGGCAGGCGCGCGAAGCATGCCGCCGACTGATGGGGAATGGGCGGAACCGTCAGCGGGCGACTCGCCTTCGGATTTTTTCTTGGCCATGGAGATCGACCTCAAAGGTTGTGGCGGCGGTTGAACTTCCCGGGTTTGCCGCTTGCGGCTTGGCGCGATCTGCGACACCACGCTAAAGCCGCAAGCGGCGACAGCTATGCGTCCTTTCTCTCACGGAGCTGATGGATACTTTCGAGCAACTGGTTGGCGACGTTCTCGGACAGCTTCGGCACTATCGCTTCCAGGCGCGAGATCTCGCTCTTGGGGAGTTTGGTGATGAGATCGCTGAACCAGTACCCCATGTCGTCGAGCTTCTTGAAATGCTTGTCGAACATCGCGAAGACGGCTTCGACAACGCCCGGATGAGCGGCCGCGAACATGCAACTGACGACGTCATGGCAATCGTAGAGATTCTTCGACTTCTTAATGCTTTCGTCGAACGCTTTCTGAAGGAACGCGTTGGCGTCGGCGTGCCCCGGCCGAATCGTGCACCTTAACAGATCGAACCGCTGCAGCGCCACTGCCAAATCGAGCCAGCGCGGGTCGAGCGTCGGCAACCGTTCCGGCTCGTAGCCTCGACCGCTCTCCGGCTCGTCGTCCTCGTCGCCCCAGTGCGGGTAGTAATACTCGTCGTCGATTGCATTGCAGACCGCCTCGCGTTTCGCCCAGGCAGGGTCGCGATGTTTCTTTTTCTCGTCCACCTTGGCCGTCAAGTAGGGCGAGAAGACCGCGTACACCTGAGCCGCGGGCAGACCGCGACGCGCCGCCTGAACGCAGCTGCCGAGATCTTCCGGCGACAGCGCTCCGTGCGAATCAACGAGCGTCTGCTGCATCTTCTGCGTGCCGCTGGCGAGCATCGAAACGACCTGCGAATTCAGATCGCTTCCGGACGACGTGGCTCCCTTGATTTTGGCTATCTCCTCGCTCTGGGCGAACAGGCGAAGAAAGAAATCCTCTGCCTCTTTCTCCTTGCGGCGGAACAAACACGTCACTAAGGTTTGAGCCCGGCTGATCTGAGTGCTGACGACTTTCTTGTCCTTGATCTTGGCGAGGCCCCCGACCTCCTTTTCGGTTTCCGCGATGATGAACTGGAGAATGTTCGGATGTTTGCATCGACGCAACGCAGCAGCGGCGAGGCGGAGTTCTTTTCCGGTCGCAACTTTTTGCAAAACAGCGACCGCGGCATCGTCGTGAATCGCCGACAGCGCCCAATACGCCGCCTGACGAACTTCCTGCGCCTTAGCGGACGATTGCTCTAACAGGTAGGCCAAGTCGTCGGGATGGCTCCCCAGACACTCGACGGCGACGACCCTTACTTCCTTCGACCCCGCATCGAGGGCCTGCTTAACGACCTCGCGCGTCGCCTCAGGGTCTAGCACATGCATTAGCTTCAATCGCCGCGGATGGCCTGCGCGTCCCTTGAGATCGAACTTGGCCCGCAACTCGGGCAAGATCGCCTTACCGTACAAAGGCAGGATTTTCTCGCCGACGAAGTCGCCGATTTCGCCGTAGACGTCATCAAGGGCGGCGAGAGCGGGCTTGACGAGCCGGAAATCGCGAAACAATCCGCGTTCGTGAGCCTCGCGGATTAGCTCCATTCGCCCTGAACCGGTCGTTGTCAGCGCCTCGAGCAGCGGCTTGAGCATGCGTGCGCTGGTCTGAGTCGAGGGAGTGCCGAGATTCGTCGTCTCGATTTTCTGGAATTCGCCCGCCAAGCCGGTCTCGCCCTGCGTGTAGAGAATGGCGTTGACGAGCGCGGTCAGTTCGAGGACGGCGTCGGCGGAGGTTCTCTCATTGCTCTCCACCACACTCTTGACCGCCTCGGCGACCTTGGCGAAGATCGGTGCCTTGGCCCCGGCCTGCTCGAGCGGAGCCAGATACTTCTTGAGTCGGAAATCGCCCGGAGCCACCACGCTGCCGGCGATTGCGATGCGGCGGATTTCTTGGTGTACCTGCGTCAGGACGGCGATGCTCATGGGATAGCTTCCTTTAGGCGAATCAGCGTAATAGACGCGCGGTCTGCCGAGTTACAACGTCAGACGAATAATCGACGTCGGCGTGACGATGCTGAGCGGTTTAATCTGCAATTTGCGTGTGTCGAGATCGTGACGAAAACGCGCGACCAGGGTCTGACCTTCGAACGCCGACGGCGGCAACAGCGACAGCAAATGACAGCTCGGCGGCTCCTCCGACATACCGACGTCGGTTAGCACCAGGCGTTCCCCTTTCGCATCCTCGACCACGTAAGCGTCAGCCACTTGGCCGAGTCGCTTGAAATTGAGTGCGAAGATCGGCTGCTTGTCAGCAAGCGGCCCCTTGAGCGTCGTCTTGACGTGTTTGACGACCGCCTGAAAATCGCCCTGGCCGAACCCGCGCATCTTCACCAGATCATTAGGTTGGAGCGGGCGGGACAGCATTCCCTCCCAGCGAATGCGCGGGTTGACGTCGCCGGGATAGACGCACAATTCCTTGACCTGGGCGACTTGCAGGAAACTGTCGTCGCTCTTGATGAACTTGGCGGCTTTGTACGGGCGAAAGTTTTGCGTGAGCCGAATCTTTCCCGTAGCGAGCGAGATCCAGATGCCGGTATCGACGTACTCCTGACGGGCGACGTCGTCGTGCGAGTTGAAGGCAAGCTGGACGAGCTCAACGTTGTTTTCGACCAGGCCGGCGTCCTTGAGTTCTCGCAGCTGCCAAGCGTGGCCGAGCCAGGCGGCGATGCTGCTTTCGGTCTCCGGCTTGAGTTCGGCATCTTCGAGCCGGCGCTGGAGATACGCCTTGCCCTGCTTGGCGAGTACCTGAAGTCTGCCGAGCTGGTCAAGGGCTTCGCTGTAGACCATTTCTTTCTGAGCGGAGGTCTTCTCGGTGAATTTACCGTCCTCGCCCGCGAAAAACTTGGTGTACTGATGCAAAGCCGCCTGAGCCCCGGGGAGGTAGCTGTTGCCGAGTTGTTTGGCCTGCTCTTCGACGTCCTTGGCAAGTTTGGCGTTCATGTTGCCGATGCCGAGCCGAACGAGGTCCTGCGTGAGCTTCTGCAGAAAACCGATCCCTTCGAGCTGGGCGTTGATCTTCTTGGCAAGCGCCGACTTGTTGATCTGTTTCGGCTTGTCCGCTTCAGCCACCTTCTTTTCGACGCGCGCAACCACCTTGTCCCTTTTCGCCTGAAGCACTTCCGGCACGTCGGCCGCGATGAATTTCTTTTTCTGCGCGTAGGCGTACATTAATCCCAGGCAGTGCTTGCACGGGAACTGTCGGCTTGGGCAGTTACAGCGATGGGTTGGTTGCTCGGGACGTAGAAAATCGCTGGAGCAGCGGTAGGGTTCCTTGCCGCTCCCCTGGCATTCGCCGAAGAGGATCGATTCGTCCGGCGAAATATGAAGCTTGGCAAACTTGTTTTTTAAAACCAGGCCGCGTCCATTCTTGGCTGCGTCGGAATTGGGAGCCGCGGAATCGACATAGCCGTCATCGATGGAGATCATCCAAATCCTCCAGAACCGTCAACGAGAAGATTGTTTTGAATTGATAAGGGGATTGTAGCCGCTCGGATTTCGACTCGCAAATTGTTTGTAAGACATTTTTTTCCGCAATATTTAGACTGAGCCTCATCGGGAAAACGCCATGACCAATTCCCTTCCCCGAACTGCTTCAAAAAATCACCTACGGATGAGCTTGGTGATGGCGATTATGTTCCGGTGTTCGATCGCGACCTCGGCACAGGTCATCTGGCGCGGCGACTTCGAGACCGGCACGACCGAGCAGTGGAAGTCGGCTCCTTAGTTCTGTCATCGTCATGACCGTGAAGGAAACCCAACCGGCGCGGCTGTCAACAGGTTCGCTTGAACCTCAGTGATAAGTCTTGCCAAAGCGGGAAGAACGAATGAACCCACTTGCTACAGACTGGGTCCATTCTTCCGTTTTGGCTCATTATGGCGCAATTTGGCTCATCCTACGGACAAAAGCTGAAGGAAGACGAGTAGCGATAAGGACGAACGCCGTCCCGCCACCCCGCCCCGCGGAAATGGAGGTGCAGCGCCTGATTCCGTAGTGCGGTTCGCCGCACGTTCGCGTGTGTGCAGCACCTACCGAGCGATTTTTCTTGACCCCAACAAGGTCCGCGGTTACAAGTAACCCTAAGAACATCCTTAGTTACAAACTCCGAAGACGGTTCGCATCGTCTTACGAATGGTGCCCCGCACATGCCATATACTGCGGAACTGAGCCGGACCAATCCCACCTGTCTGGTCTTCTTGATCGATCAATCGAGTTCGATGGCCGAGCCGTTCGGCGCCCAGCCGGAGAAGGCGAAGGCCGAAGGAGTCTCCGACGGGATCAATCGACTGCTCCAGAGTCTGGTTCTCAAGTGCGCCAAGGGGGACGGCATCCGGGACTATTTCCACGTCGGAGTAATCGGCTACGGCGGTCGAGTGACGTGGGCGTTGGGGGGTAAGCTGGCGGGGCAGAAGCTGGTCCCGATCAGCGGGATCGCCAACAATCCGCTCAAAGTCGAACAGCGGAGCCGCAAGATCGACGACGGCGCGGGGGGATTGATCGAGCAGAAATTCAAATTTCCGATCTGGTTCGAGTCGAGCGCGGGGGGCCGAACTCCGATGTGTCAGGCTTTCAAGGAAGGGACGGAAGTGGTCAAAGATTTTCTCGGCCGTTTCCCCGGTTGTTTTCCGCCGCTGGTGATCAACATCAGCGACGGCAAGGCGACAGACGGCAACCCCGAGTTGCAGGCACTGGCCCTGCGCAATTTGACTAGCAGCGACGGCAACGTCCTGGTCTTCAATGCCCATCTCTCGGCCAAGGAGACGCGCCCGATCGAGTTTCCCTCGCAGGAAACCGAGCTTGCCGATCCCGATGCCGCCATCCTGTTTCGCATGTCGAGCATCTTGCCGACCAAGTTGTGCGAAGCCGCGAAGAACGACGGCTTTCGCGTCACGGACAAGAGTCGCGGCTTCGTTTACAATGCGGACCTGGTTTCCGTGATCCGGTTTCTCGACATCGGCACACGCGCCGCTCAAATGGTCCGGTGAACATGGCCGATTCCATCCCGTTGCTTTGGGACGCCTTTCACGCGCCCAAGAAGGGAAATACCTCTGAGGAATACGAGGACGCTTTCGCGGGCGATCCGGCGCAGGGGCGGTTCGCGGTGACGGACGGCGCTTCGGAAAGCGCGTTCGCCGGCGCCTGGGCCGGAATTGTCGCGCAGGCTTACGTGCGCACGCCCGGCTCCTGGAGCGGTTGGCTGCCGGACGCCCGCAAGCTCTGGCGCTCTCAGGTTCAGGGGCGCGAACTTCCCTGGTATGCAGAGACGAAATTCCACGAAGGCGCCTTCGCCGCCACATTGGGCCTGATCTTCCATCCCGACCATTGGCGTGCGGAAGCGATCGGCGATTGCTGCCTCTTTCAGATTCGCCAAGAGCGTCTGTGCCACGCCTTTCCGATCTCGCGCTCGCAGGACTTCGACAATCGCCCCGTCTTGCTCGGCTCGCGAAACCGGGAGGCCGGCCAGCCCAAGTTGCAGTGCTACTCCCTGCAGGGAGACTGGCGCGGCGGCGATCTCTTCTATCTGATGACCGACGCGCTGGCGCAGTGGTTCTTGACGAAGATCGAGGGCCGAGGGTCTCCCTGGCGAAAGTTGCAACGGCTGGAAACGCCCGAGCAATTCGCCTTTTGGCTCGACAAGGTGCGGACCGCCAACGAAATCCGCAACGACGACGTGACGCTGTTGCGGATCCACGTGAAGAAGCGAACTCAAATCTCCCCAGCGGGAAAATGACATGACCTGGCCCATCTCGCAGGATTACAACGAGGCGATCCAAAGCCCCGGCAGCTCCTTCGCCGATCCGGAACTGCGCTCCGGCGAACCGGTCACCAACGCCATGGGCCTGCCGATGCCGCGCTCCGGCAACTTCGCCGACGTCTACGAATTCCAGGGCGCCACGAGCAAATGGGCCGTCAAGTGCTTCACCCGCGAGATCGCCGGCCTTCAGGAGCGGTACAGCGAGATCAGCAAGCATCTGCTCCAGGCCAAGCTCCCCTTCGCGGTCGACTTCAAGTACCTGGACCAGGGCATTCGCATTCGGGGGCAGTGGTATCCTGTCCTCAAGATGCAGTGGGTCGAAGGCCAACTCCTCAACGAGATCGTGCGCAACCATCTCGAGAAGCCCAACATTCTCGAAGGTTTGAGTCAGATTTGGCTGCGCATGGCGAAGCGGCTGCGCGAAGCGAACGCCGCCCACGCCGACCTGCAGCACGGCAACGTCATCCTCGTCCCTGGCAGCAAGGCGGGTCTGTGGGCGGTGCGCCTGATCGACTACGACGGCATGTGGGTTCCGACCTTGGCCCAGAAGAAATCGGGCGAAGTCGGGCACACCAACTACCAGCATCCGCTTCGCATTAGCCGCGGCACCTACAGCGCCGACGTCGACCGCTTTCCGCATCTGGTCATCTACACCGCCCTGCGCTCGCTGCGTTTTATGGGCAAAGATTTGTGGGAGCGCTACGACAACGGCGACAATCTCCTCTTCAAGCAATCCGACCTCGCCGCCCCCGGCAAATCGCCGTTGTTCCAAGAGTTGCTGAAGGTGCCGGACGCGGCGACGTTAAAGATGGTGCAGACGCTGATGCGTGCGGCCGAGACGCCGATGGAGCAGACGCCACACCTGGATGAGCTGGTTGAAATCCCCGGGATGCCCGCGACCGCGGTCAAGAAAGCGACGGCGGTGCTGACGACTCCCCCGGCGGCGCCTGCAGCTCGGCCGATAACTCCGCCATCGGCGCCGCAAGTTGCCGCGCCGATGGCGGCGCAGGCCCCCGGCGGATTCGATTTCGCCGAAGTGCAAGCGCCCGCGCCTGCCATGAAGGCGATGGCGCCGAGACCCGCTGACAAGCCAGCCGTGCCGAAGGGCGTATGGATCGGGCTGGGCGCCGGGCTCGTCGCGGTCGTGGGTCTGCTCATCGCAATATTCATGTTCACGGGCAAGCCGACTCCGGGGCCGGTCGCCAAGGGACCTATCGTCGAGACGCCTCGGCTCAAGCCTCCCGCGGCCGAAGTCAAGCCGCCGGCGATCATCAAGCCGGCACCGACTCCGAACAATCCGCCCATCGCGAAGGTCGAGCCGGTCACGCTGCCGGAGATGAAGCCGGGCACCCTCTTCACGTTGACCCGCACGAACATGGAGGCCGGGACGCAAATTCCCCAATTGGACCTCTCGCGCGACGGCAGCAAGATTCTCTTCACCCCTTTCGGCCGCAAAGCCGTTGTTCGCAGCCTGGGCGATTGGACAGTAGTGAACTCGTTCAGCAAGAGCCGGGCAATGCTTTTCTCGCCGGACGGAGAACTCGCTGTGGTCCATCCGGATAGCCAGGTGCCGGGAACGACGCTGCCGTTCGAGGTACGGGACGTGAACACTTCTGAAATCAAGGCGACGCTCGCGGTGATGCACGTCCAATGGGCCGAATTTTCCGCCGACGGTCGGTGGCTCGCCGTAGGCAATAGTATTACGAAAGATTCTGTAACAGTAAAGCTCTACGATGCGAAGACCTGGGCCGAAGTCAAGTCGTGGGAGGTGCCGTCGATGAAGCCCCTCAGGACGTTGGCGTTCACGCCGGATGGCGCCAAGCTTCAATGCTTGTGTTCCGATCGCGGCGTCACCATCGACATCCAGTCCGGAAGTCAAACCCCCATGACGAACTTTCCGGGGCCGTTCTACTCCGAAGGCACCTCGGTTTCGCTGGATCAAAAGTACGTTCTCCTCGTTCCCAGCGGGCCCGCCCTGAGAGCCGGGGTGCCCGCGTCGCTGTACACGACCGACGCGCTGACACTGGTGCGCCAGTTCGAGGTCCCCGATACGCATCTCGCCATTTCCACAGCGATCTCCGAAAACAATCGCTACATCGCCCTGGGACTTCGGCCGCAACGAATGGCAACTGACGAACCGATGGTGATCGTGTACGAGCTTGCCTCCGGTCAAGAAGTCGCCCGCACCAAAGGTCTAGCGGCTAATCCCAGCGGGATCCGCCTGCATCACCAGGCGAAGACCTTGGCCGCCGTTGCCGCGATCCCCAATAATTCCTCGCTGCAAATTTGGAAGTTCGAGCCGAAAACGGACGTCGCCAAGGTCGAGCCGCCGATCAATCCGCCGGTCATCGGAACTCCCTCGGAACTAAAAGAAGTGGTGAGCGATAACGTGCTTGGGGCCGAAGTCGTCCTCACTCCCGACGGCAAGCAGGTGATCTATCGACAGGCGCTTACCGTCTTCTCGCGGTCGATCGCGAAATGGGACGACGCCGTGAAGCTGGGCGTCAAATCCCCTGCTGTGAACATTCGCGGCATCTCTTCGGACAGTCGTTATCTGCTAACGATATCCCAGACGAATAGCGCCATGGGACTTGAGACGCATGTCTGGGATCTCGTCGAGGGGAAGACGGCGAGCCAGCACTGGTCGAAGACGGCGTACTCGGGTTACCAGTTTTCGCCGGATCAGAGCATGATCGCGCTGTGGAGCACCGTGTCCAAAATCCGTGCCGTCCGCGTCGTGGAACTGAAGACCGGACGCGAGATCGCCGGCATGGACTTCGAGTCGATCTATACGGTTCCGCGCGTCGCTTTTTCTAGGGACATGACCAAACTCTACGCGTATGCGCACGACATTCGTCACGAGCTCGACTTGAAGACGGCAGCGGCGAGCAAGACGTTCTTGCCCAATGCGCCGACCTTTTCGAACTACAACTATACGTCCGCGGACGGTCAGCACGTTCTTATTCTGTCGGCGAACCCCAACGCGGCGATCGTCTACAAGGTCGATCCCTTTGAGGAGGTCGTCCGCATGCCGCTGCCTGCCGATCAGATGGCGCATCGAGGCGCGATCTCTCCCGACGGTCGGTTCTTCGCCCTCGGCGTTTATGAACGCAACGATCCCAAGAAGAGAACAGTCATCGTGGGCGATGCGCGGACCGGCAAAGAGTTGGCGCGCTCGAAGGAGTATGCTGCCGCGGTTGGGCAGCTGAGCATTTCGCGCGACGGCAAGGTCGCCGGATACGTCGATGGCCGCATCGTCGTCTGGCAGTTCCAGGCGTCGGGCAACGAAGAAGTCGCCAAGGTCGAGCCGGTCAAGCCGCCGATGCCGGAGGTCAAGCCGCCGGAGCCCAAGGCCTCCGGGCCGCTCTTTAGCTTGTCCCCTACCGGCAAGGAAGAGTCGATCTCCACCTTCACGGTGAACTCGCACTTCGCGCTATCGCGCGACGGCGGCAAGATCCTCTATGCCGATGCCCAGCGAAACCTGAAGCTCCGCTACTTCGCCAACTGGGGACAGGTCCGCAGCCTCAGGGGCGCCTCGCCCATGGATTTTTCCCCGGACGGAAAGCTGGCGCTGTCCTTCGGCATGCCCGCCAACAAGACGGTGGTGATCGAACTCAAGAACGATAACCTGCGGGCCACGCTCGATCAGACGCCGGCTGGCGCCTTCGCCTTCTCGCCTGACGGCAAGCTGTTTGCCATGGGGAGTCGGATCGCAAACTCCGTAAACGGCGACCTCGAAGTCAAGGCGTACGACACGACCACGTGGAAAGAGACGGGGAGCTGGACCGTGCCGAGGGCGCAGTACCTTTCGGCGGTGGCGTTCACGGCAGACAGTTCGCGCATTCAATGTTTCTACCTCAACGGCGGCGGCCTCTCCATCGACGTCAAGAGCGACGACAAACGCCCCATTCAAGTCCCCTCCGCAGGCTTCTACTGCACGACGTCGCACGATCAGAAGCTCGTCCTGCTCGGCAATGTAACGAGCGGCGGCAAGGCGCTCTTGTACGCGACCGATCCGGTTGGGCTCGTTCGGCAATTCGACGTGCCATCAACCAATCGAATTTCCTGCACTGCTCTATCGGAAGACAACCGCGTTGCCGTCCTGGGATTGCAGCCGTCGAAACAGGGCGAAGGCAAACCGATGGTGCTCCTTTTCGATTGCGAAACCGGCAAGGAGGTCGCGCGTACCAAAGGCCTGTCGATCAACCCCTCCGGCCTGCGGCTGCACATTCAGGCCCAGGTCCTGGCCATCAGCGCGACCCCCATCCAGCAGCAGCCGCTGATGCAAATCTGGAAAGTCGAACCGCTCAAACCCGGGACGACGAAAGTCGAGCCGATGAAACCCGATCCTGTAAAGCCGCCCGTTGTCGCCAGCGAGCCTGGACTTAAGTTGCTGGTGAACGAAGCCGCGGTCGATGTGTCGGGTACTATCATTGCGATATTCCCCGATGGTAGCCGAGTTGTCTACCACGCTAAGGGCGTAAACTGGGCGAGCTCGCCCGATAAGTGGAGCGACACCGTGAAACTCGACGCCAAGGGAGGAGGCTATTTCAGTATCCGCGAGGTCTCATCGGACAGTCGCTACGTTTGGTTGACCTCGTTCCAAAAAGACGTTTACACCAGCAGCGCCTGGGACATGGTACAAAGAAGACTCATCGACCAATTTGAACTCGATGGTCCGTCGGCGAAAACGCTGATCTCTCCCGATCAGACCAGAGCGGCGGCATGGGGCAACCTCAAGAAGTCGGCAATCGTCTGGGATTTAGAAACGCGCCGCGAGATACGGAAACTCCAGCTCGATCCCGCGCTGATCCCGAGCGTCGTAGCCTTTTCCAGTGATTCAAAGAAGTTGTTCGTCCTTTACCACAAGCATAAGACGCGACACGAAATCGATTTGCAGACAGGGGAAGTCCGCGCCGAGCAGGATGCTCCCAATATCGAGGCGGGTTGGACGTCTCTGGACAATCAATATGCTCTCCTTCGCGCGAACGGCGGTCAGGCGAGCGTCTACAAAATGCAACCCTTCGAGTTAGTCAGCAATATCGAACTACCGCCCAACCATCGCGCGATCCTTTCGGGCGCAATCTCTGCCGACAATCGCTGGGTTACCATCGACGTGTGTCCCATTGGGCAACCAGGGCCGTACAAGGTCGTCGTGGCCGATCTAATGACGGGCAAGCAAGTCGCGATAACTTCTGAGAGCTACGGTCTAATTAATCACCTCAGTATGTCTCGCAACGGCAGATTCGCGTTTTTGAGCAACAAGCAGGTCGTCGTATACCAGTTCACCGAAGAGAAGAAATAGGGACGCATCATGCCGGATCCTGCCGATTCAAACGTGCCCGATTGGCTGGCGGACGTCCAGGAACTGGAACGCGGACGCAAGGGGCCCGCGCCGGTTCCGGCGGCGGCCGATTCGCTCAACTGGCTCGACGACCTGCGGCTCTGGTACGCGTTGGAAGTCCCCTTTGACGTGGAGTTGGCGCCCACGCCGACGAGTGACGCCTCCCCGGTTGGACCGGCGAGTACTGCTGCCGAGATCCCCGATTGGCTGCAAAGTTGGCTCGCGCCGCTGAACGCCTGCCTGGAGGCCGCCCCGGCGTCGGCGGTTCCAGCAGCGAAGCCGGCGTCTCCGCCCAAGCCGCTGCCCGCAGTTCCGACCTTGCCGTCCGTGTATCATGCCAAGCCCGCACCCCCCGAGCCGCCGCGGTCGACGCCGGCGCCTGTCGCGACACGGATTGTGCCGCCCGAACCGCCGCGGCCGACGCCCCCGCCCGTCGCGAAGCTCGCGCCGCCTCCCGTCGCGAAGTTGGTCCCGCCCCCCGTTGCGAAGTTGGCGCCGCCTCCGGTCGCGAAGCTCACGCCGCCGCCAGTCGCGAAATTGGCGCCGCCGGCCGCACCTGTCGTCCCCGCTGCCGTTGTCGCTCCGCCTACTCCCGCAACGACTCCGCCGCCGGCCGCGCCCGCTCCGGCGACAGCCGCGCAAATCGCGGCCCTCGGGCAGAAGGCGCTCGACGAGACCGGCTTCGATCTCGCGACCGGGCAAATTCTCGATGCCGTCAAGTTTAACAAGTGGAAGCAGCAGCGTGCTTCGGGGGCCGTCGCTATCGGCGCCTCGGACAGTAACGCTTCCGTGTTCGAAGTGTTTCGCAAGGTCCGCATCGCGGTCGAGCGCTGGATCGACGACGACGCCAATCACGACTTGATCGCGTGCGCGCCGGTCGATCAGATCAAGGCGGCTCCTTTCGTGTCGTCGCTCTTTCGCGATCACGAAAAGTACGGCTCGGAATTCAAAGAAAAGCTCATGCGCCATCTCGAACTCTTGGTGGACAATCGCAGCAAATACTACCGAGCACTCGCCGCGCGCGGGTAGTACGTGGAAGCGTCAGCGAACCCGAAACGTTTCGGCATTTCGGACCCGGGCGGGTTGCAGGCCTCGGCTTGCGTGCGTATGTCGACCAACACCGCTATCCAGGCCGCCGGCAAGTGACGCAGTCGTTCAGCCTCCACGGTGACTTGGCGTCCACCCCCCATCGACGAGGCGGGCCAGACAGACCTTTGCCTCCGCAAAGGCAAAAGCCCAAGTGCCGCCTTCATCGTTTACTGTTTTGGCGATAATCGCTCGGCCTTCGCGACCAATTCGACGAATTCCCTGCGGTGACCATTGGGATCATGGTCGAGAGAGTCTGGGCCCATCGGCGTATGAGCGGATAACGGCTTTAACCCTGGTATCGGCGTGACCCGTGCGGGACTCGACATCTTCGATGTCCGCGATCAGGCGCCGCAGCGCCGGACGGTCCAGGTTGCCGCCGGTGAAGCCTCCGTCGTCGCATCGGTCGGCCAAACAGGTCCAACCTTCGTGGGCTTGGCTCTGGACGTACGCCTCGCCCGACTCGCGCTGGGCGTCGAGCGAGTTGAACTCTTGCTCAAGGCCTTCGTCGGTCGATTTGCGCGTGTAGATGGCGCAGCGAATCGTTCGCGGCGCCGGGGACGGACTGGAACGCTTGCTCATGAGGTCTCCTTGCCCAGACGGAAGAAATGATAGCCGTTGCAGTGCTGGCCTGTGATCGCCTTGGCGGCGGCGCTCAGGGACTTGTACCGTTCGCCTTCGAATTCAAAGCCCTGGGCCAGAACCTTGATTTGCAGCGTTCGGCCCTTGTAGATTCGGGTGATGATCGTGGCGGGGAGCGGCAGTCTCGGGTTCTCGGCGGGCTGGAATGGCGCCGCATGGCTGGTGGCGGCCTCTGGCACCAGGGCTTTGGTCTTGGGCGGAGAGAGGCGCAGGTGGGCGTCGTTGGCCAACTCCGCGGCCCGCCGCCGCGCCCGATCCGAGAGGTCGCCCTCCGCCAGCGCCTGCAACCGCCAGGCGATCCGTTTGATGAGCCAGGCTTTGTGATGGCTGCGCGTTGCTTCGCCGAACACCTCGGCATAGCGGGCCTGAAGCGGCTTGACGGTCATCTTCTGCAAGACCGCCAGCTCTTTGGCGATGTTGAGGGCCATGGGTATCTCCTTTCGAAAAGGTCTCGGGGGTGCGTTAACCACGACTCACACTGAGCACGGTTTCCGCGAAGTCCTCAAGGCCTTTCGAAAGAGATTTCTCGAAATTGTCACCGGACGACGACTCAGCGTGTGGTAGCGCGTTCCGGGCCTGCAGACGCCGTTGCCGTGTCCCACGAGGAGACTCTTTCCGTCAGGGAGGAAAGCGGCAATCGAGTTCCACTCCGGCAGTCGGCCGAGGCGCTTGCCGGTGGTCGTGTCATACACGGTTGTCTGATACACACGCTGGGGCTGCCGTCCTGAATGTCGCGCAGCCCCCGGGCATGCTCGTCGGCCTCGTCGATCAATGCCTTCGCCAGGGATCGAATCTTCAGGCGCAGCTCATTTGGGCAGCCGATCCGGGCCCGCAAAAGATCCGAGGCTTCTTGAAGCCCTTGCTCGCCGACAACGCGAAGGCGGATCGGCAAACGCAGGTACGTTCTCATGGTGGGGTCCTTTCTGAGGCGTCGCTACGACGTTGATCCATGGTGCCCGTGCCCGGCTCGTGGGTCGGGGCCAATGATGCCTTGCTGGAAGTAACTCGCAGGGATGGTGTTGTCGGAAGCCGAGCCCGGTTCCCAGGGCATTTTGCCGCTCGGGAAGTTGGCCCCCAAACCCAGAGGGCTTAACACCTGGTAGACGTAACACCCGTTGAGACTCCAAACCTGGCGGCCGTTCTCGGTGGCGCCAGGGGCCACGTTTCCGCGACTGCCGCCGATGAAGACGTAGTTCGGATCGGTTGAAACGTGCGAAGGGCAAATCGGAGCCGCGCCCTCTCGCGTTGCCGTCCAGGTGATCGTCATGGTCTCCGTCGGGGCTTGCACGCGGACCATCTGGGCGGGGGAGGAGTCGTCGCAGGCGCCGAGCGGCCTCAGCCCTTCGTCGTATACCTGCGACCTCACAAGAGTGTAACGCGTTGTGCTCGGAAGGGGCGATTCTCGCATGGGTGTTGATCTCCAGGTAAAGGAGGGCTAGGTCAGGCTCTTGTTTTGAAAAACCGGAAGGGACGGCGTCGGCGGAAGTTCGCACGGATTCGAAAGGGCCTGGGCGATCACGTTGACCAACACCGTGCTGTGCGCCCCGAACTGCGGCTGGGGGTTGTTGGCGTTCGTGTTTGGGCCAAGGCCAGGCAGGAGCGTCTCGTCAACGAAAGACTCGACAATGGCTGTGGGCGCGCCGTTTGCGTCCAGGCCGAACCCGGGAAGGATGACTCCAAGGAAATCCTTCAGATTGTCCAGGAACGAAGCGTTCAAATTGAAGGCAATTATCTGTTCGATACCCCACTTGATTGTCTTCCGGACATGGACTATTCGGCGCATGAAGTCTTCGTGCAGAGAGAATTCTTGGGTCGCAAGATTCGCCCCTACCGCGCCGAGCGGCCCCATGCTGAGCCGGTGCGCTATGATCGCCAAAGCGCGTGCCCGAAGTTGCCCCCGGGTCGAGTTCCTGTTTCCGTAAGCCGTGACCTCCACGCTTAGAGAATAGTGCGGGATTTGTGCGGCCGTCGCATTCCAGCCCGCAACCGCGACTGCGGCCGCGATGTTCGCGCCCGTCCCGATCGCAAACGGGATGAAGGCAATATTGGCCGGGTTGGCCATCTGGCCCGCCTCGAGCCTCAAGTAGGCGTCAATACCAGCAGACACCCCAACGAGTGACGCCGAGGCGGCGCCGAGTCGCGAAAATCCTCCGGTCTGGTTACACTCGATGCGCATGGCGGGGCTGGTGCTTCCCAGGTTGAACGCCTGCTCCTCGTCGCAGAAGTAATACTTGTACGTGTACCCGTCCGATTGCGGTTCAACGCGAATGTTTTTGCGCTGGAAGTTCGCCGGGATGGGGTGGAAGAGAGCTGCGCGAAACTGGTCGGGCGAGGCGCTATCCTTGACAATCGCCTTCAGATTAAACACACACTCTCCGTACGTGTGGATGGTGGAAAAGCAGTCTTCGTTGACGTCCTCTGATCGCGCCCAGCGGTGTGACAGAAGCAACTTTTGGACGCCGCGATCCGAGCACTCGTTCACGGCTGCCTCAAAGACAAGATGGCACTGGTACGTCCTGACGCCGTGCGGAACCTCGATCGCTTGCACCGTGCATTTCGGTCCGTTGTCGCAGTCGGGCGGCTGAACGACGGCGCCCGAAGCGAGCGTGACGGTGCCGCCGGTGTCGAGGATCGTGAATTCGGCCAAAGGGGCGCCGTTGTCGAGCTGAATATCGAAGTCGGATATCTGAAGGCGTCGCCTCGGCTGCGCGAGGTAGTGCCGCAAAGCGTTATCCGTCATTGGCGCGATCTCGCCAGCGCCGGCAGCAGGCGTGGCAATCGGCACGCCCGGCCCGGTGAAACTCGTTGCCTTCGGGTTGTAGATGCATACGACGTCGATGACCCAGTCGGTCCACAGGTAGGTTGTGCCGTCGGCGGAAAGCCGCAACTTGCGCGAGATCGTTCTGATCTGCAACGCGGTGAAGTCGACGGCTCCATAAGAGATCTTCATAATCTACCTCACCATGGCCATGAGCCCGCGGGACAAGGCGCCCAGCATCTCTTGCCGGCGCGCCGCTTTCGGGTCGTATTCCTTGCGCTGATCCGGCCCCAAAGGCTTGCCGGCGCCGTCAGTCTCCAAGCCGTTCGTGGCCGTTCCGCCTTGGCTATGCCCCTTCAGCGTGTCGTGGATCGCCTTGACCTCGTCCAGTATCTCTTTCAGGACCGATGCTATCTCGCTGCCCTCTTGCCCCGCGGCCGTCAGCGACTGTGCTTCGGCGGCAGCGGCATCGATCTCGCCAAAGGGGATATTGCCAAGTCGGCTCTCCTCTTCTTCAGCCGTGGAGAGCGTCTCCCCTGCACTGCCGGCGTGGGGCATGGCGGGCGAGAGCGGGTCTTCATGGGCGTCGGGCAACGCTCGGGCGCCGTCGGCAGCTTCCGCAAAGTCCGGCGGCGAGGCGATCCGCTGCGAGGCCAGCGACGTTTCTGCCGCTATCTCATGGAGCGTCAGATTGTCGTCCAGCGGCGGAACTCCGAGGCCGTCCTGTTGCAGCAGAGGCAGGTCGCGTATTTCGCCCTGAACTTCGCCCGGCACGGTTAGCCGAGTAGAACGCTCGTGCGGCGGCGGAGGGGGTAGAGGGCTGCCAGGCGATCGCGGGGGCTCTGGCTTCGCGAACGGCTGGGGATTGAAGACGCTGGGCGTGCCCGGGGCAGGCTGATCGTCGTAACCGGATGGCGCGTGAGGTTCGTCAGGAATGGCGAACTGCGGCGGCTCGACGCCTGGGGGATCTCGCAGTTCTTCCTCAGGCGGCTCGACAGAACCTGTGTCGTCAGCCGTCGGGGCCGCGAGGCCAGCTCCCAGATCGGGTATTTGCGCGATCTCGAGCGCGTCGTCATCGTCGGGAAGAGCTTTGATCGGGATGACGTTAGCGGGATCGCCGCCGTCGGGCAACATAGTCCGCTTATCCGGGGCATGGTCTGGGGTATCCATCGCCTGTCCTGACTTTCGGTTCGCGATTCAAGTGAACCCCGAGGCACTGTTCGTAGGTGAAGAGGTTCACGTCGATCGGTCCCGGCCAAGTACTCATGAATTCGACGAAGAAGCGCCAGTCGGCTACGGAGAACTTGTCCTCTGGGTGGAAAAGGAGTTGGCAGCGAAGCAAAAGAAATTTCTTCTCAGTCTTTGCAATGACGGCGGCAAAAAATCGCTCGCCGATCTCGCGACAGTACTTGAATGGAGTCTCCCTTGCGATGATGTATTCAACCGAACTCGAGGGGAATTGAACAGGAAGCTCAAGATTGCGAAGTTGCCCTTTAAAATCGCTCGCAAAGACAATTTCGCCCGCCTGAATAGCACAAAAATAGCACAAAAATAGTACAAGAAAAACCGCCGAAAATCGATTCTTGTGCGAGATTTGTCCTATATCACCTCGCCATAATACCCTCATCAACAACGAGAGGCGATTATGGCTCGATCCTATGACCCTTTGACCTTTCTTCCAAAAGCCGACACGGTTCGCGCTTGCCTCAAGGACGCCGAGCGCCGTGCAGCGAAACTGCGCATCCTGCTTCGTGTCGCCGAAGATGTTCAAGCCCAAGACGCCGACTGCGTGGACGGCTTTGAGTCTGTCGAGTCGAAGGAATAACATCGCGTTGATGGGCGACAAGCGCAAGGGCAAGGCATTGCCAACCCGCCAGCAAGCCGTGAAGTGAACCTACTAAATGCAAGACGCCCGGGCTACGACCCCCAGGCGTCTCGCGCGAAATCGAAAGGACAGCACTATGAGTACTATCTTACGCGCGGCGCCCGCCCAGGGCAAGGCCAGGTGCCGCCCCCACGACGACTACCTGTGCTCGGTGACCGCCGGCTGCGACGCGTGCCGGGGAGCTATCTTGCCGACCCGGCCAATCGCGTCCGCGATTGACGTGGGCGGGCTCGTCGAGCGATATGGTCGCCTTATCGACCCGCGACTGCTCGACGACCACGGCGAGGCGAGCGCCGATCTACGGGAATCGATCCTGGAAGCGGTAGACCGATCCCTAACGAGGCTCCGCCTCAGACCGACGAGGCATGGTAAGATAGCGGCATAGAGCGACTCTTTGGTTCGACCGAAGTTTGCAAGCATAACGACGGCATCAATGACCTTCGCAATTTGCGAAGTCGATGGTACTCGGAAACCC
>JBBQPM010000089.1:0-27096 GCA_038217425.1 Gemmatales bacterium | reverse complement strand
GCGATTGCCGGCGCTGCCGCACAGGAGGAAGAAGGCGGCGGGGACAAGAAAGACGGAGAGGATTTTGGGGATGGCGCCGACGCCGACGCCGGTGTCGGTCTGGAAGATCGCCTGGTAGCCGCCGGCAAGGACCGCCGGGATGAGTTCGCGCAAGATGAGGAGCGTCGCCGGCGCCGAGACGGCGAGCATCGCCCAGCCGATCCAGCGCACGTCGTCGCGCAGATCTTCCGCAGGCGGTTCGAGAATCTCGCGTCGAGGGCGCACGGCCCACAAGGCGCCGGTGTGCATGGCAACGAGCGCGTAGGTCACGAGCCAAAGCGAATCGTGAATGGTTTCGGGCGCGAATCGGCCCAGAAGAAACCCGCGTGCGTTAAGGTCGGCGAGTTCCAGAAACGCCTGTCCGCCGTGAAACAGAAACGCGGCGGCCAAGAACAGCGAATACGGATCGAGCCAGCTGCCGGCGACCATTCGCCAGGAGACCATCGACCACGCGAACAGCAGGAGCAGCAGCCAGCAGACGACGGAGAGGTACGCGGGATCGCGAAGGTAGAGCCGTCCCAGATGCGCGGCCAAGGCGACGCCGATCGCGAGTCCGCAGATCGCGAACTGGATCAGCACTGCCCAGAATCGGCCCAGACCGTTCTCGTCACGCGACATAAAGATGTTCTAGCTCCTGAACGCCGCGCTGGATATTGAAGGGCGATTGCTCCGCGCGAGCGAGCGCCTGACTTCCCGGGCAGCGCGTCCCGCGCATGGCCAGGACCGCGTCCGCCCACGCCGCCGGGGATTGTTCCAGCGCGCAACGCCGCACGAGCTCGGGAATGATCTCGACTTCGCGCGTGATCGTGTCGGTGAGCACCAGCGGAATCCCCGCCGCCTGCACTTCCATACCGACCAGCGGGAGACCTTCGAACAGCGACGGTAACAGGAAGACGTCCAGGGCCCCCATCACGCGCGGTACATCGGGACGCAGCCCGAGAAAGTGAACGCAATTGGAAAGTCCGGCGTCGGCGACTTGTTTCTGCGCCGACTCGCGCAGCGGCCCGTCGCCCACGAGCAAGACGTGTAGATTCGGTTCGCGTTTCGCCAACTCCGCGGCAATGCGAATGAGGAATCCGTGATTCTTTTGCTCCATGAACCGGCCCACGTGCCCGACCACGAAGGCGTTACTCGGAAGCCCTAACTCGCCGCGAATCTCATGCGGATCGACCGGCGTGCGGAATGGCGCCAGATCGATGCCGCAGTAGAGAACGCGCCACGGCGACGATCCGAACAGACAGACGCCCGCCTCCTGACTGGCGGCGACGCGCACCGTCGCATGTCGGCGCAGCCAAAACTCCATCGCCCGGAGATACAGATGACGCGTCCAGCCCGCTTGCCGATCCTGGCCGCGCGTGTCGTTGTGGCTATGCGCGATCCGCATCGGCACGCCCGCCTGCTGTGCGACGCGCAAGATCCAGCCCGTGAAGTGATGGACGTGGCTATGCACGACATCGTAGGGGCCGTTCTTGTCCAGGATCTTGCGTAGTTCATTGGCGTAGCGCAGCGGACGGTGCGGCCAGGGGCACGGCACGATCTGGCTGCCGAGCATTCGAACTTCGGCGTCGTAGGCGCACGGCTCGTTCGTGTGGACGAGAAAATCCATCTGCACGCGTTCACGATCCATGCTGCGCAGAAGATGCATGAGCCAGGTTTCGATGCCGCCGCGACTCATGCCGCCGACGACGTGCAGCACGCGTTTCATGGCGCCCTCCGCGTTTGGTAGACGAACACGCCGACGGCGATGGCGACTTGCGCCAGATTGGCGGCCAGGAGCGCGAACGCAGCGCCGACCATGCCTTCGGTGGGAATCCAAAGCCAGCACCCCGTCAGCAGCACGAGATTTACGACGACATACTGCGAGACCTGGGGGCGAAAGACGCGCGCCGCGGTCAGACCGTAACCGAGCACGGAGCCGGTGAAGCTGACGGTCGCTGCGAGGATGAGCCAGAGGAGCACGTTTTGATACGCCGCATACTCGGGCCGATAAAGCCAGGTGAGAATCACGTCTCCGAGGATCCAGGCCAGGCCGAATCCGAGCGCGCCGAGGACCACGACGATCCCTTGAAACTTGCCGAGCAGCGCGAAGAATTCCGCGCGCCGGCCGGCGTCCCACAATCTCGCGAGCCGCGGCGTCATCGCCTGGCCCAGCGCGTTGACGACGGTCGTCCCCGCGACGATGAGGTACGCCAGCGCCGAGAAGATGCCGACCTCGGCGAGCCCCGCGTCCCGGCTCAGAAAAAACCGCGGCAAGCTCTGGCTCAGCGACACGAGAAACATCACGATCCCCAACGGCAGCGCCAGCAGCGCCAAACGCCCGAGCACGGGCCAGTTCCACGTCGGCCAAAGTCGTTCGCCCAGCCGAGGCGCCTCGAACAGCGCCAGCACCAACGCCCACACGCCCGCCATGCCCAGGACCGCAATTGCCAGACTTTGCGTCGCCCAGAAGACGAAGCCCAGAACGGCCAGCGAACCGACTCCTTTCAGAATCATGGCCTGGGCGATGCGGTCCATCTGTTCGCGTTTCTGCAGCGAGCCGTAGAGAACGTCGCTGATCGACTCGAACCACTTGGCAAGCGCGATGCCGAGAATGATGAATGAGAATCCTTCGAAGGCGAGCACGAGCGCGAGCACGCCGAAGGCGATCAGCGTGGTGATGAGGCGCAACCCGAGATACTCGCCGAAGCGGAAGGATTGACGCACGTCGCTGGCCTGCACCATCCGCGTGTTGAGCCCCGCGAAGAGAAAGAGCGGCGCGACGAGGGCGAGTGCGAGTGCGAATTCGCCGACGAGCGCGGGGCTGCCGAGCTTGGCGAGCACGATGAGCATGCCCCACTGGCAGGCGGCGTAGATGAGGTTGCCGGCAAGCGTCCAGGCGAAGTTCGCTCGCAACGACGCCCGCTGCGCCTGAGGTTCGAGCATGGCGGGGGCGACTGTCATTGTCGCACCGGGAGTCGGCGGACGTCGCGCTTGACTTCGGACGGCGTCTCGAACTTCTCGATCTGCATGTCGCGGACCGTTTCCTCCGAGCCCGTCCGCACGTCGGCGGGAATGAACGTGTATTCGGGCACGATGTCCTGAAACTTCCGACGCAGCTCGAGGCCGTTGTTGCCGTCGACAAGTTCGCGCAGTTCGTCGATCTTTCGGCGAATTAGTTCGAGATCGCAGTTGGCGTTCCTGCCGGTGAAGATGCGCGGATGCCGGGTGCGTCCAGCCTGTTCGGTTTCGAGCGAAAGTTCTTCGAACAGCTTCTCGCCGGGCCGCATGCCCGAGAAATTGATCTCGATCTCCGTGCCCGGTTCGAAGCCGGAAAGACGAATCATATCGGTGGCGAGATCGACGATCTTGACCGGTTCGCCCATGTCGAGGACGAAGATTTCGCCGCCTTTGCCGAGCGAGGCCGCTTCGAGAATCAACTGGCAAGCTTCGGGGATCGTCATGAAGTAGCGCTTCATATCGGGATGCGTGACAGTGACCGGGCCGCCGGCCGCGATCTGTTCCTGGAAGATCGGAATGACGCTTCCGGCCGAGCCGAGCACGTTGCCGAAGCGGACGGTGACGAAACAGGTCTTGCTGTGCTGCGCCAACGCCTGCACGTAAATTTCGGCGACGCGTTTGGAGACGCCCATGACGCTCGTCGGGTTGACCGCCTTGTCGGTGGAGACCATGACGAAGTGCCCGACGCCAAACTGGTGCGCAAGATCGGCGAGGCCCTTGGTCCCCAGGACGTTGTTCTTGATCGCCTCGGTGGCGTTCCATTCCATCATGGGGACGTGCTTATGTGCCGCCGCGTGAAAGATAACCTGCGGGCCATACGCACGCAGAATCTGCGCGAGCCGGTCGGCGTCGCAGACGTCGGCGATCGCGGGCGTCAGCGGCAGGCCGGGAAACTCCGCGGCGAGCGTGCGGTGGATGTTGAAGAGATTATTCTCGGCCTGTTCCAGGAGAATCAGCCGGCGCGGCTCGTGCTTGCAAACTTCCCGGCACAGCTGCGAACCGATGCTCCCCCCGGCGCCGGAGACCATGACGACTTTACCGCGGATCAATTCGGGCACGACGTTGCCTTCCAGACGGACCGGCGCCCGCCGCAACAGGTCTTCGACGGAGACCTGGCGAATCCGCGAGAGCTTCAGTTTCTGATCGTTCCCCTCGTCGATGACGTGGGGCGTAAGTCCCGCTTGCTGGCAGAGGTGCACGATCTCGCGAACCCGGCTGCCGACTTCCGGGAGCGGAATGAGGATGCGATCCGTGTCGAACTCCTCGGCGACGGCGGCCATGTCGGAGATGGCGCCGACCACGCGCACGCCGCTCATCACCATGCCGATTTTTTGGCGATCCTCGGCCAGCAGTCCCTGGACGTCGACGCACAGTTGCGGGCGAGCCTTGAGTTCGCGCGCCAGTTGCACGCTGGCGGGCCCGGTACCGACCAGAAGCGCCTTGCGCAGCAGCGGTTTGCTAAGGATCCAATGCTTCTTCTCACGCCGCTCGATCCGGCCGCGCCAGTACCCGCGCACGCCGATCATCAAGATGACGGCCAAGGCGCAATCGATAAGGATGACGCCGAAGGGGACGAGGAAGAATCTGCCGACCGGGAAGATATCATCGGCCCATTCGGCGCCGAGGCGCAAGAGCGTCAAGAGTATCGAGCCAACGAGCAACCCGCGCAGAATGAGCCCGATTTCCGCCAAGCCGGCGCAGCGCCAGGCGAGTCGAAACACGCCCAGCGCCATGAGGGCGGCGAGTTTGAGCAACACGACTGCGGGGAGCGACGCCCACAGGATCTCGCGATGAACGTTGGATATATTGCCTTCGAAGCGCGCCCAGTAGGCGACGACGAACGCAACGGTAAGCAGGATCGCGTCGATGCCGATCTTGGCCCAGTGGTAGAAGCGAACGGGGAGCCGGGGCATAGGAGTTCCTTGGGGGTGCCCAATTTCTGTTCCTGCACTACCCTAGCACACGAATTTTACGAAGGCGGGAAATCAACTGCGATGAGGAGAATTCGGCCGGGCTTTACACATGTGAGAGTAGTTAACTTCCGTTAACGGTTCCGCGCCGCTTCTTGGCTTCTTCGGGTTTGCCCCAGGCGTCATAAAGCTCGACAAGCCACTGGCGCGTCTCAGTCCGCGGGTCGGCGCGATAGCTCGCCAGCAGCAAGGGCTCCGCGGCTACGTATTTTTTCTGTAAGGCGAACGCTCGACCCAGCAGGGCGGAATTTTTGACGAGCGGATGCGCGGCCAGCGCCCGCTCCGCCTCGGCTCCTTTGCCCTGCTCCAAATAACATCGAACCAGCGACTCGGCCAGCTCCTGGACGCGCGAATGATCCGTGCCGAGTTGTTGAGTGCGGACCGCGAGATGCCGTCTGCGAATCGGTTCCGCGCTGCCGGCGTCGCCCTTGCGCAGATACAAATCGAGCAGCGTCTCTTCCGCCTTCAGCACCTTCTCCGCTTCCGGACCGTGGTCTCGACGCAGGTCTTCGACCATAGCGAGCGAACGCGTCTCGGCCGCCAACCACTTTTCTTGGGCAAATTCCAAACGGAGCAGCTTGGCTTCGACTTCACGATGCGTCTGGGCATCGAACGGTTGCAGCAATTCCACGACCTCCTCATAAAAAGTTTCGGCCTGGGCATAACGCTTCTGCGCGGCAAAGACGTCGGCCTGCGCGAGCCGGACTTCCCAAAGGGCAAGGCCTTTGGTCTGGCGCCGTTCCTGCCAGTCGGCAGCGCGTTTGAGCAAGACATCTGCTTTGTCGAATTGACTCCGTTCCAGCGCCAGCTTGCCGAGACGAAACGCAGCGGCCGCATGGTCGTCGGAGTCGCCGGGCAGTTCCAGTACCCGCGCAAACATCGCGACGGCATCGTCGAGCTTGCTCAGACGCTGGCGAACGTAGCCCGTCAGAAGATACACCTTGCCTCGCTGCGCCGCGGTGACCGTCGGATCCGACAGATGTTGATGGGCCAGCTTGAGGCGCTCGTCCGCATGCTTGATTTCGTCGGCCGCCAAAGACGCTTGCGCCTGGCCGATCAATTCGGTGAGAGACGGCAGCGTTTGCTTCGTGGGGATTTGAGGTAACGGATCGGGCGTTACACCGGGTGTTCTTTTCGAAGAGAGCAAGCTTCCAAAACATAACGACAAGTAGGCGCTCGCCGTCAAAACGCCGGTGATCCAGACCCAACGGTAGGCTCGTCCCGATTTGAGCGCGCTCGCTTTCGGCGGCGGCGCGGGACGCGGCTTCAGCTTCTCCGTCCCCGATGTTTTTTCCGGTGCCCGCGCGGGCAAGGACCCCACTTGCGTGGGGCCCGACGACGGCCCGTCGTCGTGCATCGAACGCAACCGCGACAGGAACGTGTCCGATTCCGCCGAGCCGAGCTGGTCGAGCGCGAGCACGCATTCCGGACACGTCAGCAGATGCTCCTCGAGCGGCACGACGTCCGCGGGAGCGAGTTCGCCCTGCAGGAATGCGACCAGCGTGTCGGGCGCGGGGTGTGACATAGGCGCCTCACTCGGTTTTGGCGGCCAGGGTGCAGGCGACGCGGAAGCCGGTATAGGGATCGCGATTGTGCGGCACGAGCGCGTTGCGATACGCGGCCCGGCACGTCGCTGCATGCGAACGCCAGCAACCGCCCCGGGCGACGCGGAACTTCCCCTGCGCGGGCCCCTGCGGATCGCGCGACGGGCTCGACTTGTAGTAATCTTCCCCGTACCAGTCGCTGCACCACTCCCAGACGTTGCCGTGCATGTCGAACAGGCCGAAATTGTTGGACGGGAACCGAGCGACCTGCTTCGTCTTGCCGGCCGAGCCCTCGTGCGCGAAGTTCGCCTGTCCTGCCGTAAGTGTCGCGCCGAACGCGAACGCCGTCGCCTCGCCCGCTCGGCAGGCGTACTCCCATTCCGCCTCGCGCGGCAACCGATAGACGCGCCCGGCCGACTGTTCGTCCGGCTGACTCGAAAGCTTGGCGCAAAACGCCGCCGCGTCGGTCCAAGAAACCTGCTCGACGGGATGATCGGGCCCGCCCCCCGCCGACAACGGAAACCGCGCGGGATTCTTGCCCATTAGCTTCTGATACTGCGACTGCGTCACGACCGTCTCGGCCAGGTAGAACGGCTGCGTGATGAGCACTTCATGGCGCGGCTTTTCGTTCAGTCGGCCATGGGCGTCGTCATCGGTCGCCCCCATCGAGAACGTGCCCGCGGAGATCAGCACCAGCTTCATGCCCAGACTATTCGTGACGACCCGCGCCTGCGGCTTCTCTTCGTTCTGCAGCGCGTCGAAGAGTTGCTTGACGTCGCGGCGCTGGCGCGGCCTGGGCGCCAGGTCTTTCAGACTCCCCAAATCTTCGTCGCCCATGATGCACGTCTCCTACAAACGAATCCGTTGTTCGCACTGGAAGATGGCGTCGCCCACGTCGGCGCCGAACGATTGGCTCGAAAGCCAGGTGTTCCATCCCAGCCGGGCGCCGTCGCCGCTGCTCTCGGGGAGTCGGCACTCGGGCACCTCCGCGGGTTGCAGCAGCAGCTGCACGTCGATCTCAAACTCGGGCCCCACGTAGAGCCGAATCAGATGGCTGAGCTGATAAAACGCCTTCCCCTCCGGTACGGCCGAGTCGTCCGGCATAAAAACTTCGAACTGCCGATTCGTCAGCGGTCCGATCTGCACGCGGATTCGGCCCTGCACGTCCCACACGCGCTGGCCGACGACGACGTTTGTGCCCAGCTCATTGTTGAGTCCCAACTCGCCCAGATGCGACCGGTTGCTCTCGTCGAGCTGCAGCCATTGTCCCTGGAATTGCTCGACCTGCACCGGCAGACGCAAATAGTCCGAGAGCATTTGCTCCAGGCCGATCGCGGTGCGGTGTTGCTGCGACAGGAGCCCGGAGTAGTAGAGCAGGCCGAAGTCTTCGACCTTGGCCCAGACGCGTTCGTGCGGTCCTGATTCGGTCGCCTCTTGCGAGCCGACGCGGAGTCGATGGCGCATCGAGCGCATGCCCATGCCGACCAGCGAAAAGAGGCCGCGTGTGAACGGGTCGGGTTCCTTGCGGACCTGATCGCCTTGCTCAATGGGGAGCCAAAAGCGGTACTTTTTCCAGGCGCGGTAGAAGAGGGAAACGAGCCGATGGTTGAAGAGATCGAACCAGGCGCGCAGGGCGCCGGCTTCTTTGCCGCGCATCTCGCGCTCGTGCCGCATGACGATTTCGGTGTAATGCCGGGGCAGGGCGCCGGTGGTCCCCAGGAGACCCAGAAACGTGATGACGAGTTGCGGCAACCCGCCGGGCTGCCCGGGCGGAAGCGCGTCGTAGATGGCGCTGGGGGGAAAGCTGAGCGACAGATGCGACCGAAAGCGGACCGCCTCGTTCGCAGGCGTGGCGCTGCCGCCGACGGGCTGACGGTTGGGATTGAGGCGTTCAAACAGGCGCACGGCCTGGAAGAAGTCGAAGGCGTAGCCTTCCGCGAACAGTCGATCGATGATCCCCTTTCCCGCCACGGCGCTGGTCTCCTTGGTTTATGCTGCACGCGGGCAATAATCACACATCGCCTTTCCGAGCCGGAAGCGTAAGCGACGATTTTCGCAAGATCGTCGCTTACGCTTCCGGCTCGGAAAGAAATCCCCAACGTCTCATTTTCAAACGGGCACGGGACAACGGCAGATCACGGAATCGAGCGATCTTCGAGCGATTCGAAGCCGAGCCCCCTGCGGCGCGGCGGCTTGGGTCGCGGCCGCGGGGGCCAAAGCCAGTTCATGAGCCAGGTCCACCATCGACGCATCGGAACCTCCGAGAAATCCTGCCGCTGCCTCCATTGTCCGCTCGCCAGGGCCGCGGGTCAAGCTCGACGCCCGAATCGCGTCTTGTTCGTCTCCGCCATGTGATATAATGCGACAGAGGGAAAGCTTGGTGTTTCTCGGCGAGGTGGTCCTTGTCTTCGAACTTCGCGCACTGTCCGGCCTGTCAGATGGGGTTGCAAGTTCCTCCGCATTTCGTGGGGAAGTTGGTGCAGTGCCCCAAGTGCCAAAATTCCTGGACCATCCCCGACCCGAACGCCCGGCCCGTTTCGCCTCCGCCGCCGCCGGTGCTTCCCGCGGCGTTTCAAACCTGGAACACGCCCCCCGCGGCGCCGGATCCGCGTATCCCCGCTCCCCCCAGCGCCTATCCCCCCGATCGCTGGCAACATGCCGAGCTGCCGCCGCACCATCATCAGCCATACGGCCCCGATCCGTTTGCACAACCGCCGCCCTACTACCAGCCCCCCGCCGCCAACGGCCTCGCCGTCGCCGGCATGACGCTTGGCGTGATCGGTTTCGTTCTGGTCTTCATTCCGTTTTGCGGCTGGATACTCGCACTGATCTTCGGTTTACTCGGCATCACGTTCAGCGCCATCGGCCTGGGAACCGCGGCTCGCATCCAGAGCGGCAAGGGCGTGGCCCTCACCGGGCTTCTCGTCTCCATGCTCGCGCTGCTCGGCATCCCGTTTCAAATCTATTACCTTGGTCAAAAATTCGAGAATCAGAGGAAAGCGAACGATCAGAATCGGCGGGCGTTCAATCAGAATCCGAACGCTCTCGATTTGCCAATTCCGCCCCGGCCTCCCCTGGGGCTCAAAGAGATCGCCATCCCCAATCTGGCCGCGCGTGGAGCGCCCCACACCCTGCAAATCCAATTCAAACAGGGCGTCGAGGCCAAGATCTGGATCGTCGCCCATTCGGCTACCGACGTCGATATTGTGGCTGAAGACGATAAAGGAATGCACGTCGCCACAGACTTTCATCCACGCCACGATTGCTACATCTCCTGGATCCCGATGCGGTCGCAATCCTACCGCATCGTCGTCACCAATGCGGGAAATCTCCCCACGCGCTGCACGCTCTACCACAACGGCTCCTGATCCCGAATTCACCCCGAAAAATCGGAATCTTTGGCATTTCGCGCACTTTTGTTCCATAGTTTCCTGGACAACCTCGCGCGCATGCAAAGGATCCAGGCCATGAATCATCGAAATGGACGGGTCGGTTCCGTTATCTCAAAGTTCCAGGGACAGATGCTCGGCATGGTCGGGTTGCTGACCCGGCTCGGACTTTTGCTGGTTCCGACCGCAATACTCCTGCATGCCGCCCTACGCAGCCCGCAAACAAGTTGGTTCCTCTGGACCGGCACTGCCCTACAGGGCATCGTCTGCCTCCTCACGTTCGTCAGCCGTTCCAGCTGGCGACTCCCCATCGGTCCCTCCGTGATCACGCTCTACCTGATCGGCTTCTGCTGGCTGTGGTTCGGCGACAAGTCCGAGGATCCCTTCAGCTACCTCGCCAAGGCCATCTTGCTGGTGGTGCCGGTCACGTTTTTTTCGCTGCAGACGTTGCAGGAATCGGGGGCGCCGGCCTTGCGTCGGGCGCATCTGGTGGCGGAGCGGCTGGCGAACCGGCGCGATTGGCCCAACGACTTCGCCTCGTGCCGAATGATCCCCGAAGTGAAAATGCTGCGCGCCGCCATCGCCAACGATGCGGCGCCCGCGCTGAAACTGCTTGAACACCCCCGGCCCGAGGTGCGCGTCGCCGCCCTGGCCTCGCTGGAATTCCGCAAAGAATGGCTGCCGGGCCAGGCCGAACTGGTGCTGCAAATCGCTCAGCGCGCCGAGCAACCCGCGGTCCGCGCCGGCGCCGTCACGGCACTGGGCAACGCCGACTCGCGCGTCTTGGTGGAAGCACTGGGACAATTCTTGCACGACAACAGCGTCGAAGTACGCCGCGCCGCGGTCGAGGCGCTCATGTGGGACACTGAGCATCGCTGGAACTGGATCCGCTTCGCCGTCCGCCGAATTCTCGCCGATCCCTTATTCTCCAATGACGGCCCGATCATCACCGACGGCCAGGTGCTGACCTACGAAGCGGTGAAGGACTTGACGGCCTGGACGGCGGAGAAGGGCATCCTGCCCGTGCGGGCGGCCCAGACCATTCATTCGCACTATTACCGAGAACTCACCGAGGGAAACAATCCCAAGGTGATCGACTATCTCCGCAAGCTCGTGTCCGACGCGCATTGCTCGGCGATCCTGCGTCTGGAAGTCGGCAAGCTGCTGCAGACGTTCCACGAACTCGATCAGGCGCTGCTGGCGAAGATGCTCGATGCGCTCAACCCGGCGCCGTTGCGGCTCATAGCCTGCGAGACAATCCTCGCGGACGATCAGGTGCTGGCGGCTACGCTGCGCGATCAGGCGCTCACGACGTTGCGCGATCTGGCGCGGCTCCCCAACCGCGAGATCTCGCTGACCGCGGCCGACATCATCCAGCGCCGGCTGGGGGTCGACCTCGGCCTGAGCATGGGGCAGCCCCTTCCCCCCCTGCAAAGCCGGCAGGCAGCGGAGATCTCGAAGAAGGTCATGATCTGGGCAACGCAGTTCGACGACGAGGAGAACTTCGTCGATTCCCGGCCCCGATCGCGGAACGCGGCAGTGTGAACGGAGCCCGCAGCGCCAGCAAGGATCTGTTTTCTCCCTTGCTTGCGCTGCGGGCTCGAAATCACAATCACGGCGGCGGCATCTTGCTCGCCTTGGTCCGTTCCTGAAATAGCAGCACCGACATCCCCTCGGGTCTCGGATCGACGTCCGCGGGCAGCGACCACGATTGCACGCCCTTGCCCGGGATCACGCGCACGGCGTTGAAGGCCCAGGCGGCGTTCAGCGGGATCGCCTCGCGCGTCATCTCGCTGAGCGGAATCGCCGCCTCGATCTGCCAGCTCGTGTCCGTTTGGTGACAGGCCACGAACCACTTCGGATTCCATTTCCCGTCGCCCCAACAATCTTCGCGCACGCAGCCGCGCTGGTCGACCTCGAAGCGAAAGAACGTCGAGTAATCGCGGTCGAGGTCGAACAGCAGCGCGACGCGGTCGTACGGCTGCAGATTCTCGTCGCGCTTGCGTTTGCTCGCCTGGGGCACGCGCTGCCCGGCCGGATGCGTGCAGCGCAGGGCGATATAGAGGAATTCCTGATCGTAGGCGAGCATCAGCTGACTGGCGTAGTCGCCGCGCGAGCCGCCGACGGCGTCGCCCAGGACCATGGGCGTGAGTTTCTCCCAGCAAACGTCGTCGAATTTCCCGTCGAGTAGCGGCCGGGCATCGGCGAGTTTGCAGACGCCGACGCGCTCGGGTTCGGGCTTGCTGCGATTGACGAGCCAAAGCTCGGCCTTGGCCGCCTCGTGCCAGGGGCCTTGCGGAACGAAGGCGTGGAACTTCTCGTAGAAGTCGAGCGCCTTGTCGGTTTCGCCCAGCTTTCGGCGAGCCGATTGCAGGCAGAACTGCATCGCCGGATCGTACGTGTGGAGCGGGCCGAAGTTGCCCAGGTGTTGGCCGAGGGTGACGCCGAACTGATGCCAGGCCTTGGTTTCATTGCCTCCCGCGAGGAACGCCTGCTGCACCGTCTGCTGCGGATCGATCGCTCCCGCCTGCTGCACTCCCTGCGTCGTCGTCTTGGTCACGGTGAAGAACTGGTCGAGTTCATAACGCCTGCGGACCTCGCTGCTGCTGGCATGGCGAATGAGCCAACGGCAGGCGTCCAGGGTCCCCGGGTGCGCGGGATACCGCTGCATCACATGCAGGTAAAGCTCCTTGGCGTGCTGCCATTGTCCCTGGCGGGCGAAGTCGTCCGCGATGGCGAGCGCGGCGCTGGCGGCTTCGAGGTCGGTGAGCTGCTTGAGCGCCGGCTCCAGAGCGGAGAGCAACTTGCTGGGTTCCGCAAGTTTCTCCGCCAGCGAGATAAGATGCGTGCGCGTTTGCGTGGCTTTGCGCGCTTCGGGATCGGGTTCGACGGCATGAAGCTTGCGACGAACCTCGCCGACGGACGACGCCAGATCTGCGCCTTTGGGCGCCGTACCCTCCTGCTGGAAGTAACGGGTCGTCGGCAGTGACACCTGGGTGTCACGAACCAGGGCGTAGGCGGGGCCGGCGAAGTCACGCAGCGTTCCTTCCAGGCGATCGTACGGTTGCAGGTTGTCTTGCTCGATGTGATGTTTGCCGCGCGGAGACTCGGCGAACGTACGCTGGACCTTCCACGCTGCCAGGCCCAGATCCTTGATTTGCTCGGGGAAACTGTCGGGATTCTCGGCCAACGTCGTCGCTTCCCGGAGGGTCTCGGCCCAGAGCGCACCGGCCGAATCTTGACCGACGGCGAGAACGACTTCGGGTTGCCAGATGCGGAGGGCGAGGACGAGTTGCCGGAGCATTTCCTGCCCCGCCTTGCCGCTAAAACGATCGTTCCACGAAGCGAGGATCGCCTCCTTGTCCGCAGCTTGCAGATATTGGGGCAGCGGGAAATGCCAGAGCGTCTCGGCCGCGAGACCGCCGAGCTGGCGCTGGGCGGCGTCGAGGCGTTGCGGCTGCAGCGCATGCCGGGGCGCCGCCGACTGCGGGTCGGGCGCCTGCACGCAGAGCGTGGTCGTGAAGTTGCCGCGCTCGGCGCCGAGCGACGCCAGAGTGTCCGCGGGGAGATCGTGAGCGCGTGGATGCACGACGAGAACCGCCGCGCGCCGGGCGCCTTGCCGGCACACGTTCCACGAGGCGCCGCCGTCGGTCGTCGCCAGGATAGTTCCGCCCGCGCCGACCGCCCAGCCCTTGTCCGCATCGTGAAAGTGAACCGCGTTCAGCGGCAGACGCTGACCCGTCTTGAGCAGCTCCCAGGTATCGCCGGCGTCGTCGCTGCGAAGCACGAAGCTCCCCGGTCGGCCGACGATCCACATCCGTTTGCCGTGACTCGTGATCGCATGAAAATCGACGCAGGCGCGCGTCTCCGCCGACATCGGCAGCTTTGCGAACCCCCACGATTTTCCCTGACTCGCGCTCGAAAGCACCACGCCCCCGGCGCCGACGGCGAGGAGCCGATCGTGCGTCTTGCGGATCCCCTTGAGCGATCGGCCCGCGAGGGCGCCGAGGTCCGCGAACTCGACCTGTCCATCGGTGAGTCGCGCCAAACTCGCCCACGGCCCGACGAGCACGGCCGAATCGACATTGCTAAACTCCGCGGCAAACCAGGCGGGGGCACGCGGCCCGCGCACCGGCGCCCAGCTCTTGCCCGCGTCGACCGTCTTGAAAAGTCCCGAAGGAAACTGGTCGCTGCTGTCGGCGAGGAGGTACGCGACGTAGTTGTTGAGCGGGTCGGCGAAGCGCAGGGCATTGATGCCGGGGAGGGTGTTGGCGAGTCCTTCTTGGCGTTGCCAGTTGGCGCCGCCGTCGCGGGTGGCGAGGACGATGCCGACGCTCCCGGTGGGCTGTTCGTCGCGCCCCACCGCCCAGCCGACGAGCGGATTAATAAAGTGGATGCCGCGCAGCGAGCCGCGCGTGGGGGCGGATTGCAACTCCCAGGACTTGCCGGCGTCGACAGTGTGCAGGATGACGCCGTCGTCGCCGACCGCCCAGCCTTCGTCCTTGTCGATGAATTGCAGCGCGTGCAGCGGCGCATCGTCGACCGCGAGGGGCGGCGAGGCGAACGCCGGCGCGGTCAGCAACAGGGCCGTGAGTAGGGCAGGAATCATCCGCATGGTCAATCTCCGTGTTCACCGAGCCGGACGCGTCAGCGAGGGTCCGTTCTGGCTCGGAAATTCAATCCCACAGCGAGTAACGCACGATGCAGTAAAACGCCTGCACCGCGTCGAGCACGCCGATCTTTTTTCCCTGCGCCCGGCTCCGCCCTGCGTAGCTCACCGGCAGCTCGAATATGCGCCAGTCGCGGCGCGCGATCTTGGCGGTGAACTCCGGCTCGAAGCCGAACCGATTGGAACGAAGCGTGAGCCCTTCGAGCACCTCGCGGCGAAAGACCTTGTAGCAGGTCTCCATGTCGCTGAGGTTGAGATTCGTGAACATGTTCGAGGAGATCGTGAGGATCTTGTTGGCGAGCGTGTGCCAGAAGCGCTGCACGCGCCGGCAGTCGCCGAGGTAGCGCGAACCGAAGACGACGTCGGCTTGGCCTTGTAAGAGCGGCGCGATCAGCCGGGGATAATCGGCGGGATCGTATTCCAGGTCGGCGTCCTGGATCAGGATGATGTCGCCCTGGGCATGCTGAAAGCCGACGCGCAGGGCGGCGCCCTTGCCCTGATTCGTTTCCTGGTAGACGACCTTGTAGCCTTCGCCCTCGAGTTCCTGCAGGATGGCGCGGGTGCCGTCGGTGCTGGCGTCGTCGATGAGGATGATCTCCTTGGGGATCGGCGCCGCCTCGACCCGGCGGACGACTTCGCGCACCCAACGTTCCTCGTTGTAGACGGGGATCACCACCGAAAGCAGAAAGTCGGCCGGGATGTGCAGCGACGCTTGATGAGGCGTGTCCAGGCGAAGCGCGGTCGGCAAACTCATGAGCATCATCCTTGAACGGGCGGCGTCCTCTCTTCCGTGAGGATCGGTCGATTATGGAAAAGATGCCGGGGTCGGGTCAAGCCCGATTCGAGAATGAGCCGAGACGGGGCAAATGAGGCAATTTAGATGGGAAGCCAGTGGATTGTAATCTCTGTCGACTGGAACGTTTCGAAGGGAAAACTAACCACAGAGGCACAGAGGGCACAGAGGAAGAGGGAGAAGGTAAAAGAAACGAAGGAAAGTCGCTCCCAGATCGTTGTTTCTTCCTCCCGCTTTTCTCTGTGCCCTCTGTGCCTCTGTGGTTAGTCTTTTTGTTCTTCAATCCGTCGGCGTCGTGTTGGCAATCCGATCCGCGCTCGGATACACTTCAACCCATGCTCACACCCTGGCCCGCTCTCTTCACCGTCCTGGCGATCGGCCTGCTCCTGCTGCTGATCATCCGCTATCAGATGCAGCCGTTCATCGCGCTGCTCATCGCCGGGCTCGTGCTCGGTCTCGCTTCGGGATTGCCCCCGGTCGAGACGCTGCGCGTCATGGGCGTTGGCATCGGCAAACTCCTCGAAGGCGTGCTCATCATCCTCGCGCTCGGCGCCATTCTGGGCCGCATGCTCGAAGCCTCCGGGGCGGCCGAGGTCATCGCCCAGACGCTCGTCAACCGCTTCGGCGAAAAGCGGGCGCCCTTCGCGCTGCTCCTGGCCGCATTTCTCGTTGGCATTCCCGTCCTCTTCAACGTCGGCTTCCTCGTGTTGATTCCGATCGTCTATCGTCTGCAGATGAAGACGGGCAGGTCGCTGATCGTCTTTCTGGTGCCGATGGCGATGGGGCTGAGCGTGACGCATTCGCTGGTGCCGCCGCACCCGGGCATCATCGGCGCCGTGCAAAAGATCGGCGAAGCCGATCCGAGCCGGGTCATGGTCGAGACGATTCTGTTCGGCAGCATGCTGGCGATGGTGCTGGCGGTGGTGGCCTGGAGCGTGAGTCTATTCTGGACGACGCACATCGAGACGCCGAAGCAGTTCGCGAATCTGGAACAGCGTGAACCGCACACGCTCCCGGCGTTCGCCGTGGCGGTACTCATCGTCGTGTTGCCGTTGGTGCTGAGCTTGCTCGGCTTCGGCCTGCGTTTGCTGCGCGACCTCGGGCACGTCCCCGACTGGATGAGCAAGCCGTGGTCGGACCAGCCGGCGCCGCCGTGGTTCGCGATTGCGGAGAACACGCTCTTCGCCTGGCTGGAGTTCGCGGGCAACCCAGCGATGGCGCTCTTCATTGCCACCGGCCTGGCATTTTGGCTGCTCGGCGGTCGACAGGGGATGGACGCGAAGAAGCTCGCACAGGTCGCCGACAAGGGCCTCAATGACGTCGGCTCGATGGCGTATCTCTTTGGTGCGGCCGGGGGCTTTTCCGAAGTCATCAAGGCGACCGGCGCCGATCGGGTCATCGCCCAGTTCGTGCAAGGGCTGCCGATTTCGCCGCTGGCGTCGGCGTATCTCGCCGCGGTCTTGGTCCGCATGGCCCTGGGCTCCGCGACCGCCGCCATTCTCACCGTCTCGTCGCTCGTCGCCGGCATCGCCTTGACGATGCCGGGTTACGAGACCCTGCTCGTGCTCGCCGTCGCCGTCGGCGTCACCATCGGCACGCAGCCGGCCGACACCGGCTTCTGGATGCTCAAGGAGTACGGCAACTTCTCGATTCGCCAGGTCCTCTTCAACTTCAACTCGATCCGCGTCGTCATGTCGCTCACCGGCATCAGCATCTTGTTGTTCGTGGATTGGTGGCTGCGGGGCCCCTAATTACCGAGTCGCGACCGCAATTGCCGAGCCGCGACCGTTAGGGAGCGGGCCCGCATGCCGCGCGTTCGTCTTGCGAATCGAAATTGGATGACGATCCCACGAGGGATCTTGTCCCGCTCCCTGACGGTCGCGGCTCGGCAATTGGGCGAGCGAGCGGTCGGCGCCTATCCTAATTGTGGATGTTCGACGCTGCGTTGAGAACTTGCCATGATGGAAACACGGGCGGTAAGCAAACACTATCCGCAAGGCCGACGGCTCGTCAAAGCCCTCAGCGGCGTCAGCATTTCCATCGCTGCCGGCGAGTTCGTCTCCATCATGGGCCCCTCCGGGTCCGGCAAATCGACCCTCATGCATCTGCTCGGCGCCCTCGACTCTCCCTCCGCCGGCGAAGTCTACTTCCAGGGCCAACCGCTTCACAGCCTCGGCGATCGCGAACTCGCCCACATTCGCCGCACGCGCATCGGCTTCATCTTCCAGTTCTTCAACCTGCTGCCGACGCTGACCGCGGCCGAGAACGTCGCGCTGCCGCTCTTGCTCGCGGGACAGAGCCGAGCCCGCGCCTTGAAACCGGCACACGCCGTCCTGGAACGCGTTGGTCTGGGCGAGCGCGTCGAGCATTTTCCCGACGAACTCTCCGGCGGCGAAATGCAGCGCGTCGCCATCGCCCGCGCCCTCGTCATCGAGCCCGAAGCCGTCCTCTGCGACGAACCGACCGGCAACCTCGATTCCGCCAACAGCCAGGAGATTCTCAAGCTGCTCCGCAGCCTCCCCGAACAGGGCAAACGCTCGGTCGTCATGATCACGCACGACCCGCAGGCCGCCCAGGTCGGCGATCGCGTCATCCACCTGCGCGACGGCGTCGTCGAGCGCGAGGAGTTGTTCGCCCCACGGAGGCAGCATGTTCTCCCTGTTCCGCACGCTTAGCGTCCGCTCGTTCACGCGCCACTGGTTCCGCGTCGCAGCCATCGTCCTCTCCATCGCCCTGGGGGTGGCCACGCTGGTCGCGACCCGCGCGCTCAATCGCACGATGGGAAACGCCGCGGTTTTCGCCGCCAATCCCACCACCGGCGTCTGCGACCTCGTCGTCGCTAACGGCGACCTCACCGTTCCCCGCGCGCTCGAGGCGGAACTCCGCGCGGTCCCGGGCGTTCTCTCCGCCAAGCCGCGCATCTATGAAAACGCCTATCTCCCCGAGCACGGCGATCAACCCGTCCTGCTCATGTTCGTCGATCTGGCGGGCGAGTTGAAGACGACCGGGCCGCAGCAGGACGTCGAACTGAGCCGGGGGACCGAACTCGCCTTCGTGACGCTGGGCCTGTTGGGGACGCCCGCGGTCGTCGGCAAACAGCTCGCCGACAGCTTGCCCGCGGGGACGACGGCGCTGGGCGTGCGCCGCGGCAAGGCGAGCCCGACGCGCATGGTGTCGATCGCCGGCAGCATGAACGCCAAGGGAAACGCCGCCGTGCTCGCGGGGAACGTGATGCTGCTCGACCTCTCCGCGGCGCCCACGATTCTGGGTATCGACAAGACGCAGGTGCGCCGCTTCGATATTGTCGTCGTCCCCGGCACCAACCCGGCCCAGGTGCGCGACCGCATCCAGGGAATGCTCGCGGGCCGAGCCGAGGTGCGCACGTTTCAAGAGCAATCCGACATCACCGGCAATGTCCTCACCATCATGCAGACGGGGTTTTACCTGTGCGGTCTGGCGGCGCTCGTCGTCGGCATGTTCCTCGTTTACAACGCCCTGTCGGTTACGGTCGCGGAACGCCGACACGAGATCGGCATCCTCCTGTCCGTCGGCGCCACGCGCGGTCAGATCCTGCGGCTCTTCGCCGGCGAGGCGGTGGCGATGGGATTCGTCGGCGGGCTCGTCGGCCTCCCGCTCGGCATCGGACTCGCCAAGCTCGCACTCTTGCCGGTGCAGGACGTGCTCCAAAACCTCATCGGCGAACTCAATGCACGGACCGTGGAAATCGACGGCTGGCTCCTCGCCGTCGGCATGCTCGCCGGGATCAGCACGACCGTGCTCGCCTCGCTCATCCCGGCCTGGCAAGCGTCGCGCGAGAATCCCGCCTGCGCCGTTCGCCGAGTCCCCAAGCAAGCTTCCGCGGCCAACCTCCTCTGGCAAGTCGCCGTCAGCGTCCTGCTCGTCCTCGTCGGCACGGCGATGATCCTGGGCCGTGAGCGCTTGCCCGCGAGCCTGGGTTCCTACGGCGGCCTGATGCTGGTGATGGTCGGCGCCCTGGTCGCGTCCCCGTTCTGCGCCGCCCTGGGCGCGAAGCTGCTGCAACCGCTGCTGCGAAACTACGGCTCCATCGAATGGCGCCTGGCCGCGGACAACATCGTGCGCTCGCCGGGCCGAACCGGACTCGTCATCGGCGCCCTGGCCGCGGGCGTGTCGCTGGTCGTGCAAACCGCGGGTGTGATCCGCTCGAACCGGCAAACCATCCGCGACTGGATCGACAGCGATATCGGCTCCGACGTCATCCTCTCCGCGGGCACTCCCGTCGGCGCCGGCGGGCAGACCCATCCCATTCCGCCGAGTCTCGTCGCCGAGATCAACCGACTCCCCGGCGTCGAAATCACGCTCCCCGTTCGCCTGCGCAAGGTCGTCTTTCAGGGGACGCCGATCATGCTGATGGCCGCCGACGCGGATCTGGCGTTCGAAGCCGAGCGCAAACGCCTCGCCAAACCCGAACGAGCCGAGCTGTATCGACTGCTGAGCGAAACCGAGAACGGCGTCATCGCCTCGGAGAACCTCGCCGTCCGCGCCAAACTCCAGGTCGGCGACGTCATTTCGCTGCCGGGCCTCAACGGCCAGGTCGACCTCCGCGTGCTCGGCATCCAGGCCGACCTCACCTGGGGACTCGGCACGATCATGATCCACCGGCGCGATTACCTACGCCACTGGCAGGACGACCACGTCGACGTCCTCGACGTCTACCTCCACGACCCGCAAGCAGCGACTCAGTTCAAGGAAGTGCTGCTCGCAAAATTCGGCGCGACGCACGGCCTCTTTCCGATGACGCGCAACGAACTCAAGGCCTACACTGACCAGCTCATCGAGCAGGTCTATAGCATCGCGTACGCCCAGCAGATCGTGGTGATGCTCGTCGCGGCGCTCGGCGTGGTGACGGCACTGGTGATCTCGGTGCTGCAGCGGCGCCGGGAGCTGGGCATGTTGCGCGCGATCGGCGCCTCGCGCGGCCAGGTCATTCACACGGTGCTCGCGGAGGCGTGCTTGATGGGCCTGCTCGGCGCCGTCATCGGGGCCCTGGTCGGCATTCCGCTGGAGTGGTACGTGCTGAACGTCGTGATCCGCGAGGAGACGGGCCTGACGTTCCCGCTGATCCTGCCGTGGCGCGAGGCGCTGCTGGTGATCGCCGCCGCCCTCGCGACGGCCACGCTCGCCGGCCTCGGTCCCGCCTGGATCGCCGTCCGCGAACGCATCCCCGAGGCGATCGCGTACGAATAGCGAAGACTTTTGGCAGAGGGGACGCCTGCTCCGCTATAAACAATCTCAAGGCCGCCACACACCGCAGGAGTTCTCCAATGCCCTCCCGTATCTTCTGGACCCTTGCCGTCCTCGCCGTCGCTTCGACCGCAGGCGCTGCCCCACTCGAAGTTACCGCCATCCAGGCAGTTCACCGTCACGGCCAGACTTTCATTACCTGGAAGGACGTCGCTGAAGGGGACGAAGGAGCGAAATTTCGCTACAGCCTCTATCGCTCCGACCGGCCCATCACGGCGGTCAATCTCGACAAGGCCGAGCTGTGCTATCACGGCGTCCTGAACTGCTCCGCCAAACTCTTCGGCCACGCCTTCAACATGAAGGATCGCCTCGATCCGTCCAAGCCCTACGCGATCCTTGAGGAAGGGGGCAAGCCGTTGCCGGCCTGGAGCGGACTGGCCGTGCATACCGTCCAGAAGCCCGGCAAGGCCTACTACGCCGTGGTCGCGACGGACGAAAAGTTCAAGTCGGTCAGCGCCGTTGTCCCCGGCAAGAGCGCCACGACGGAAGCCGTGGAGGAAATGCCCGGGCCGATTCAGGCGATCAAGCTCTACGATTCCAAGGAGCGCAAGACCTACGTCGCTCAGACTTCGATCACGGGACAGAAAGGCTTGCCTCTGAGCGTCAGCCTGCACGGCAGTCAGGGTCAGGGCGGACCGGCGGGCGAGTGGGGCGACTACTACCTCTATTTCGGCACGCCCGACATGGGATACCGCGACGGGTTGCCGGGCGTCTTCACCGTGCAGGAGAACCGCGCCAAGGAGGGCAACAGCCTGCAGCTTCGGCCGCGCGACGCGATCGAGCACCCCAGTGGCCGCGGTGCTTTCGAGACGATGTGGCTTGGCTACTACTGCATTCCGCAAGGCGCCACGCACCCGGAGCCTCGCTACTATCGATTCACGGAGAATCGGCTCCTGTGGATGATCGGCTGGACCATCCAGCGTTACGGCGCCGACCCGCGGCGCGTCTCGATGGGGGGCAGTTCGATGGGCGGTCTCGGCTCGATCAACGTCGGCTTTCGCCATCCGGAGCTGTTTGCCGCCGTTTATCCGAGTACCGCCCCCTTTCTGTGGTGGCCGCCGAGTTCGCTGCACGGACTGCAAAAACGCGACGCCAAGGTCGTGCTGGCCGACGGCAAAACCCGCTACGTCGACTACACGAACACCCCGAACTTCGCCGCCGAGCGCCATGAGGATATGCCGTTCCTCGGCTGGGCGGTCGGCCGACGCGATCCCAACCACAACTGGCAAGAGTACGTGGACATGGTCAAGGCCCTCACCGCGAACCATCACGGCTTCGCCTTCGCCTGGAACGACGGCGGCCACAGCGAAGGGGGCAGACCCATGGCGACCATCACCAGGTACTATCCCGCGGCGAAGTTCGCGCGGGATCGCAGCTATCCGGCCTTCGGCAACAGTTCCATCGATCATAAGATGGGCGACGGCAGCAAGGAAGACGGCGATCGAGAAGGGGGCATCAACCTCGGCTTCGACTGGAAGGACGTCATCGACGAGGACGGAAAGTGGTCCGTTACTTTATCGAACGACCTGGCCAAAGACGTGATGACCGTGGACGTGACGCCGCGCCGCTGTCAGAAGTTCCGCCTGAAACCGGGGGTCGAGTGCACGTGGACCGCGTCGACCGGCGTGAGCGGTACAGTCATCGCAGACAAATGGGGACGCGTGACGGCGCCCAAGGTGCTCATCAAGGCCGGCACGGGCACGGTGGTGACGTTTCAGGCAGCGCGGTAGAGGTCTCAGGCTCCGGTAGCAACGTCCGGCAACGTCAATTCGTAGACGTCGATGCGGTCGTTGAGGCTGTGGAGTTCCAGGCGAACCAAGCGGGGCTCCGTCAGATGTTCGCGCAGGTAGTTGCCGATGGTCTTGTTGCCGTCTTCCAGCGGTGCCGAGTAGGGAAACGTGAAATTGCCGCCGAGTCGCAACAGGACCGTGTGCAGCGGGGCCAGATTGAACGGCAGCGGCGTCAGTTTGTCGAACGCGAGATTGGCGACGTCGAGCCAGGCGCCCGTCTTGGTCCGTCCTTGCAGTTTTGCTCGCAGGATCGCGTTGGGGAGCGTGCTGTAATTGGCGACGACCAGGCCCACCTTCACGCCGACCTGACGCTTCTCGGCCGACGAGCCGCCGAGGAAAAACTCGCGATCGATGACGTACGCCCTGAGATTGGGCCGCTCGCCGCGCGCCCGGACGAACCAGAAATAGAGAGTAACGACCGTCGACAAAACGGACCCGCTCAGGGAGCCGTAAGCGATCAAAGAGTCCATTCGTGCCATCTCCGTGACAAAAGTTCCGATGCCTCGTTCGAGCGGTTTGACACGGTTAGCCACATTTGTAACGGCGAGCCGGGTCGCGTCAGCGCCCGGAGTACAGGCGCTGACGCAACTCGCCCTATGTAATGCAAACGTGAGCCGCGTTAATCGAGATACAAGAACTCGTTGCTGCCCAGCAGGATTTGCGCAAAGCGCTCCCACCGGCTCAGCTTGTTTTGCCGCTGATCGTCGGCCGAGTCGGGAGCGGCGAGGAATTGCGTCGCCAGCGCGATCTCTTGCGGCGTCGCAGGCCTGCTGAACAACATGCGGAAGGCGCGATCGACGCGCTCGCCGTCCTGGCTCGCTTCCTGATTCAAACGCGCGGCCAGGGCCTTGGCCTGCTCGACCACGAACTGACTGTTGAGCACGAAGAGCTGCTGTTGCGGCACCGTCGTTTCCGTTCGCTTTTCGCTGGTGATGTTCGCGTCGGGGAAATCGAAGAGGCGAAGCAGGCTGTTGAGTTCGTGCCGGCTGATCTTGGCGTAGACGGTTCGGCGCCGATTGTTGGCGGCGTTCAGATCTAGAGTCGGTCCGCCGAGCGAAGCATCGAGCTTGCCCGAGACGGCGAGCATCGAATCGCGCCACGCCTCCACGTCGAGCCGGCGCCGATGCATGCGCCACAGATAGTCGTTGTCGGCGTCGACCGCGAAATTCCTCTTGTCGCTCTGCGTACTCAGGCGGTACGTCGACGAAAGCATGATCTCGCGGTGCAGCGTCTTGTTCGACCAGCCCGACTCCATGAAGCGGACCGCCAGATGATCGAGCAGTTCGGGATGCGTCGGCTTTTCGCCCAGATGGCCGAAATTGCTGGGGGTGGCGACGAGCGGCTTGCCGAAGTGATACTGCCAAACGCGGTTGACCCAGACGCGCGCGGTGAGCGGATTCTTGTTACTGGCCAGGTCGTTGGCGAGTTCGAGCCGGGTGTATTTCTCGGGTTTCGCTTCGGTCGAGATGACCTGAAGGAATCTCGGCGGCGCGACGTCGCCGGGCTTGGCGGGATTGCCGCGCAGAAAGACCTTGGTGACCGCGCCGCCGCCGGCGATGCCGTGCGCGACGTCGTACTTGGGCGGCGACGCCTTGGTAAGCGTGGCCAACGTTTCGTCCATGCCCTTGAGCGTCTTCATCGTCTCAAGATCCTTGAGCGCGAAGCGGACTTCGTTCGGTCCCAGAGCGAAGGGACTGCCGGCGTCGAGCACCAGCGCACGCAACAGTTCGTCGCCGTCGCCGGGCAGGATGGTCTTGACGGTCGCGCCCTTCTTCTTCGGCGGCGATTTAGCGACCTGCTCTTGCTTCTTGGCGTCGAGCTTCTCGTACCCGGCCAGGGCAACCTGCAGATCCTTTTGCACGCGTTCGGCCAGCTGGGCGATCTCGGCGGGCAGTTCGTCGGCCTCGCGCTTGGTCTTGAACCATTCTTCGAACAAGATCGACGCCTTGCCCGAATTCTTCGCGTCGAGATACGTGACCCAGCGACCCAGGTAGCCGAGCTTCAGGCCCTCGGTCTTGGCGATCTCCAGGCGATTCACCGGCTTCTTGTTTTGCTCCCGCGCGATCGTCTTCCAGGCGGCGGCGACGTACTTCGCGGTGAGCCCGGCTTCGTGCTTGCGAAGCTGCTGCCCCTGTTCCGCGAGCCATTTCGCGATCTTGTCGTTCTGCACCTTGATCTTCGCCTGGGCGTCGTCGTACGCCTTCACCGCGGGCGCCGAGGCGAGCGGCACTTCCTTCAAGCTCGAGCCGTTGTAAATCCCGGCCAGCGAGTAATAATCGACCTGCGGAATCGGATCGAACTTGTGATCGTGGCAGCGGGCGCACGAAACCGTGAGCCCCAAGATTCCGCGCGTGAGCGAGTCGATGCGGTCGTCGAGTTCGTCGGCGGCGGCCTTGGCGGCATCGGTATTCTTGTAGTACTGTGCACCGAGGCCCTGGTAGCCCAGCCCCGCGAGCTGCTTGAACCGGTCGGGCATCTCCGGCATCAGGTCGCCTGCGATTTGCAGCTTAAGAAATTGATCGTACCCCAGGTCGTCGTTGAACGCCTGGATGACCCAGTCGCGGTACCTGTGAGCATTCGTGTAGGGCTTGACGCCGAACGTGTGCGCCTGGTCTTCCGCATAACGAGCGACGTCGAGCCAGTACCGGCCCCAACGTTCGCCGTAGTGGGGCGACGCGAGCAGACGGTCGACGACTTTGGCATAGGCGCCCGGCGATTCGTCGCGCAGAAACGCCTCGACGTCGTCGGCGCTGGGCGGCAGGCCGAGCAAGTCGAACGTTGCCCGGCGAATCCACTGGCGTTTCTCCGCGAACGGCACCGGTTTCAGCCCCTTCTCTTCGAGCTTGGCGAGGATGAAGCGATCGAGTTCCTTCTTGGGCCAGGCGGCGTCCTTGACCGTGGGAGGCGTTTGGTTCTTGGGGAGTTGGAACGACCAGAACTCGCGGGCCTTGGCGAAGTCCATGGACTTGGTCTCGACCTTGACCGTCTCGTCGCGCGGGTCCGGGGCGCCCATCTTGACCCATTTTTCGAAGTCGGCGATGACGTTGGCCGGGAGCTTGCCCGACGGGGGCATCGACAGGTCTACGTGGTAGAGCGCCTGCACGAGCAGACTTTTCTTGAGGTCGCCCGGAACGACGGCGGGGCCCGATTCGCCCCCCTTGGCAAGCGCCTGGCGCGAGTCGACGCGGAGTTCGGCTTTCAGTTTCTTGTTCTTTTCCGCCTCGGCCGAGTGGCAGCGGTAGCAATGTTCGACGAGGACGGGCCTGATCTTGTTTTCGAAGAACTCGACGTGTGCCGGATCGAGCTTGTTTTGCGCGAAGACTGAGGAGCCGAGCAGGGCGAGGAGTAGGGCAAGCGCAGGTCGCATTGTGGAAGTCCTGAGAAGAGAAGTCGCGGGCGGCAGGTAGGGTTTATCATAACATGCAGGGGGGCGTGCGAACAGTCGTTTTCGCGGAGGAAATCATGAGCGTCTTCGATCGACTTCGATTGACGGGAAAGAAGCTTTTCATCACCGGCGGCAGCCGAGGACTGGGGCGCGAGATGGCCCTGGCGCTTGCCGAGGCCGGCGCGGACGTGGCGCTCGTGGGCCGCGATCAGCCGAGCCTCGAGGCGACGGCGGAGGACATCCGCAAGCTCGGCCGGCAGGCCTGGACCATGCCGGGCGACGTCGGCATCGCGACCGAGTGCGAGAAAATTTGTGAGGCAGCCCTGGGTCAGTACGGCGTCTTCGACATTCTCATCAACAACGTCGGCGGGCGTCGGCACAACATACCGACCGTCGACATGCCGCTCGAGACCTGGCGCGAGCTGATGGACCTCAACCTCACCAGCACGTTTCTCTGTACGAAGATCCTCGGCGGCGCGATGGTGCGACGCGGGCAAGGCGGACGCGTCATCAACATCGCGTCGATCAACAGCCTGGTCGCGGGGCGAAACATCGCGGGCCGACATTACGAGACGGCCAAGGGGGCGGTGCTGCAGTTTACCCGCGCGACCGCGGCCGACTGGGCGCCTTTCGGCATCACCGTAAACGCAATTTTGCCGGGCGGATTCATGACGGAGCCGAACCAGCGCTGGTCGAAGCTGCATCCGGAAGTGATCGCCGGGTTCAAGGCCCAGATTCCGATGGGCGACTTAGGACAACCCGAAGACCTCGGCCCGCTTGCGTTGTATCTTGCGAGCGATGCGTCGCGGTACATGACCGGAGCGGCGCTGGTCATCGACGGCGGCTAAACGTTTTCATCGTAAACATTTGTGAGGGACTTCCTTGAAATCGACCAACATTCGCATCGACGCCGTCTCGTACGCTTTCGAGGATCACCTGTACCGCACGCCGATCAAGTTCGGCGGCGTCGCGGTCGATCGCGTCACGTTGCTCAACGTCGCGATGAACGTCTCCACCGAGGCGGGCAAAACCGCGCGTGGCCTCGGCTCGATGCCGCTGGGCAACGTCTGGGCGTTCCCCTCCAAAAAGCTCGGCTTCGATCAAACGCTCGCCGTCATGAAGGAATTGACGACGCACCTCGCGGCGCGTTACCGCAATTATCGCGAGGCCGGCCATCCGATTGACATCACCATGTCACTGGAGCACGACTGCATCGCAGACAATCGCCTGGTCGAAG
>JBBQPM010000088.1:0-27473 GCA_038217425.1 Gemmatales bacterium | reverse complement strand
AGAGACGTACACGCTGCGCATTCGCCGCGATTTGCTCGACACGGCCGGGAATCGCCTACAGGAGGAGTATCGCAAAACCTTCAAGACGACCCCGGAGGATCGCCAGCGCGTGGAACTCGCCGCCTGGAAGATCTCGGCGCCGAAGGCGGGGACGCGCGAACCGCTCACGGTCCGTTTCGACAAGGCGATCGATCGCAATTCGCTCGAGCGCTACCTGTCGGTGACCGATGCGTCGGGCAAAGTGGTGGCGGGATCGGCGGCAGCGGGCGCGACGGAAACGACGTGGGCGTTCACGCCGAGCGCCGCCTGGAGCGCGGGGACGTTTCGCCTTCACGTGCAGCGTGATCTAGAAGATGTGGCGGGGAACAATCCGCTGCGGGCGTTCGACGTCGATCGTCGGGATCCGGCGCCGCCGCCGCAGGCGTTGGTTTTGGAAGTGATCGTGAAGTGATTGAGCCCGCAGCGCAAGCAAGGGTTTCACGTCGACCCTTGCTTGCGCTGCGGGCTCAAAAAGTACTCAACTCGACGCCGTCTCGGGCGCCTTGACGCCGCCCTCGCGGAGCACGAAGTTCTCCTCCTCGTCGAAGCGGTGCACGACTTCCTTCTTCGCCCGCACCAGGTGCGGCGCCTTGCCATGCAGCGCCGTCTCGACCAGTTCCTTCTGCTCGCGGACGTGGATGCGATGCGAACCGGTCGCCGGACTCGCGCTGGTATCTCGGCCCACGTACTTGACCGGGATGCCCAGCGCCTTGAGACGCGGTTCCATAAAGAACCAGCCCCCCATGTTCAGGGATTCCTCCTGCACCCACACCACCTCCTTGGCGAGCGGGAAGCTCTGAATCGTCTTCTGAATGTCGATGCTCGGGAACGGATAGAACTGCTCGACGCGGACGATCGCGGTCGTGGCCGGCTCCTTCGTCGTTTGCTCTTCCTTCATCCGCTGCTCGATGATGTCGTAGTACACTTTACCGCTGCAAAAAACGACTCGACGCACCCGCGCCGGGTCGACGCTGCTGTCGGCGATTACTTCCTGGAAGTGCCCGCTAATCAATTCGTCGACGGGCGAGACGGCGAGCTTGTGACGCAGCAGATACTTGGGCGTCATCACGATGAGCGGCTTGCGGAAGTTGCGTTTCATCTGCCGACGCAGCAAATGGAAGATCTGCGCGGGCGTCGACGGATACACCACCTGGATGTTGTCTTCGCCGCACAGTTGCAAGAAACGCTCCAGACGGGCGCTTGAGTGTTCGGGGCCCGAGCCTTCGTAACCGTGCGGCAGCAGCAGAACCAGACCGGAATCGCGATTCCACTTGGAACTGCAGCTGGCGATGTACTGGTCGATCACGACCTGGGCGCCGTTGGCGAAGTCGCCGAACTGCGCCTCCCACAGCACCAGCGTTTGCGGCGAATCGAACGAGTAGCCGAACTCGAAGCCCAGGACGGCGGCTTCCGAGAGCAAACTGTCGTACGCGGAGAACGTCTCCTGTTTCGGGTCGATATTCTGTAGGCCGAAGTACGGCTTCTCGGTGAGCTGATCGAGAATGACGGCATGCCGATGGCTGAAAGTACCGCGCCGACAGTCCTGGCCGCTGAGGCGCACGGCATAACCCTCGATCACGAGCGACCCGTATGCGAGCATTTCCGCCTGGCCCCAGTTGAGTTGCCCGCGTTCGCGGACTTCCTTCGAACGCGCCTCCAGAATCGGCAGCACCTTGGGATGGACGTTGAAGCCTTCGGGCACCTTGGCGATGGCGTCGCCGATCTTCACCAGCGTCTCGTGCGGCACGCCGGTCTGCACCTGGGCGTGCGAAAAATCCGGGCTAATCGCCTGCCATCGGCCCTGAAAACCCTGCATGCCGACGTAGTGCGGCAGCTCTTTCAGCGATTGCCGTTCCTTCTCGAGCTTGGCCTGGTAATCGCGCACCAGCGCCTCGTTCTCTTCCTTGGTCAGCAGACCGCGCTCGATCAGTCGCTTCGAGTAAATCTCCGAGAGGCTCGCGTGCTTCTGGATCTTCGCGTACATGACCGGCTGGGTGTAGCTGGGCTCGTCCCCTTCGTTGTGGCCATACTTTCGGTAGCAGTACATATCGATGAAGATATCTTTGCCGAACTGCTGGCGAAACTCGACGGCAAGCGAGGCGGCGAAGAGGCACGCTTCGGGATCCTCGGCATTCACGTGGAAGATCGGGACTTCGATCATCTTGGCGATGTCGGTGCAGTAGCGCGTCGAGCGGGCGTCGGCGGGTTTCGTCGTGAAGCCGATCTGGTTGTTGACGACGACGTGAATGGTGCCGCCCGTACGGTATCCCTGAAGCTGCGACAGGTTCAGCGTCTCCGCGACCAATCCCTGCCCCGCGACCGCCGCGTCGCCGTGGATGACCAGCGGCATGACCGTGGCGCGTTTCTTGTCGCCCAGCAGATGCTGCTTGGCGCGGACTCGGCCTTCGACGACGGGATTGACGACTTCCAGATGGCTCGGGTTGGGCGTGAGACTCAGGTGGACTTTATTCCCCTTCTCGGTGATGCGGTCGCAAGAGTAGCCGAGATGGTACTTGACGTCGCCGTCGCCGGAGGTAATTTCGACGTTGTCTTCGAATTCGCAGAAGATCGCGGTGTAGGGCTTGTTCAGGACGTTAGCGAGGACGTTGAGCCGGCCGCGATGGGCCATGCCGATGACGATGTCGGTAACGCCCAGGTCGGCGCCCTGCGTGGCGATGGCGTTGACGATCGGGATGAGCGTTTCGGACCCCTCGAGCGAGAAGCGTTTTTGCCCCAGAAACTTGGTATGCAGAAACTCTTCGAAAATCTCGGCGTTGTTGAGTTCCAGGAGAATGCGCCACTGATGGGCTTCGGACATACCGGGCTGATTGCGGCGCGGCTCCATCTTTTCCTGTAGCCAACGGCGTAGGCCGGCGTCCTGAATGTGCATGTACTCGACGCCGATGGTGCCGCAGTAGGTCTGCTTGAGGGCGTCGACCAGTTGGCGCAGCGTGGCCTGGCCCAAGCCGGTGAAGCCGCTGCAATCGAAGGTCGAATCGAGGTCGGCGTCGGAAAGGCCGAAGTTGGACAGTTCGAGCTGTGGGATCTGCGTGGGGGGATCGCTGAGCGGGTCCAGGCGGGAAAGCTGATGGCCGACGCAGCGGTATTCGTCGATGAGCCGAACTATGCCGATCTGCTTGAGGACTTCCGCGGCAGGAGCGCCGGCGCCGTCGGCGGGCTGTTGCGCCAGGCCCAGGTCGAAGCCCTCGAAGAACAATCGCCACGGCTCGGGCACCGCGGTTTTGCTTTGCCTCCACTGTTGATACTGCTGTTCGATGAGGTCGAGATTGAAAGCGTTCGCGAAACTGGATTGCATAAAACCTTCCGGGGTTAAATCCGATCCGAGGGCGGGAGTTATTCAGGCGGGTGTTGGCTACCCCTCAGATTGGGGAGGCCGGTGTAACCCATTGTAGCGGAAAAATCCAGCCGTCTAAACACTTTTTTCGTTTTAGCCCTTTCCCAAACATGGTACCTTAACCTCTGGCTTTCTTCTTCCTCGCCTACCCACTCTGGAGCAGCTTTCATGCGCGCCGCATTGTTTACCCTGCTTACGCTGATCCCCGCCTTCGCCCATGCCGAGATCGAAGCGAAAAAAACCAAGGACACCGTCGAGATCTCCGACGGCGGCAAAATCCTCACCGTCTTCCATTTCGGCGATTTCGCCAAACCCGTCTTCTACCCCCTCAAGTCCCCAGCCGGCCTGCCCCTCACCCGCTCCTGGCCCTTCGAAAAAAATATCCCCGGCGATACCTCCGATCATCCCCACCAGAAGTCCGCCTGGTTCTGCCATGGCGACGTCATCGTCGACGGCATCAAACCCGCCGGTATCATCAAGAGCGTCGAAGGGCATGACTTTTGGTCCGAAGCCCTCGGACACGGCAAGATCGTCGCCACCGAAGTCACGCTCGGCGAACCGTGCAAAGGCAAGGTCTCGTTCCACGTCAAACTCGAATGGCGCAGCGCCGACGGCAAGAAACTCTTCGACGAGACGCGCGTCTACACCTTCACCACTGTCAAAGGCGGTTGGGTGATGGTCATGGATTCCGACATCTTCGCCAGCGTCGCCCGCATCATTTTCGGCGACACCAAGGAAGGAAGCTTCGGCATCCGCATCAACGACAACATTCGCGAGGCGAACAAGACGGGCATGGGCAAGATCAGCAACGCGGAAGGCCTGGAAGGCGAGAAGAAGTGCTGGGGCCTGATTTCCAACTGGTGCGACTATTCCGGCACGCTGGACGGCAAAAAAGGCGGCATCACGATCTTCGCCGACTCGAAGAATCCGCATCCGACCGCCTGGCACGTCCGCGCCTACGGCCTCATGGCCGCCAATCCGTTTGGTCGAAATCGCTCGGGGTTCCCGGCCCAGAAAGGCAAGACCGACCTCGTGACCGTCGAGAAGGGCGAGCACCTGCGCATGCGTTACGGCATTTACGTGCACGACGGCGATGCCAAGGAAGCGGGCGTCGCGGAGGTTTACAAGACCTTCCAGCACATGGCCGGCGGAGAGTAGAATAAATCGAAAGCCCAGGGATGGCGATCCCTGGGGAAACGCCCGCATCGTCACTACGCACCGAGGGACACAATATCACCTCGGCGTTCCCCAGGGATCGCCATCCCTGGGCTTTCGCAAGCAAGAGAGAGACCCCATGCATCCGCAGATCGAACGCAAGCTGGGCCAAACGCGCCGCCACTTCCTCGCCAAGACCGGTCTCGGCCTGGGGGCGGCGGCGCTGGCGAACTTCGAAGCCGCCCGCGCCGACGTCCCCAATCCGCTCGCCGCCCGGGCGCCCCACTTCCCCGGCAAGGCCAAGCGGGTCATTTACCTGCATATGGCCGGGTCGCCGCCGCACCTGGATCTCTTCGATTACAAGCCGGAACTCGTCAAACGCAATGGCCAAGATTGCCCGCAGGAATTCCTCAAAGGCCGGCGTTTCGCGTTCACCAACGGCACCCCCAAGCTCCTCGGCACGCCGCAGCGCTTCCGCCAGCATGGCCAGTCCGGCGCCTGGATCTCCGAAGCACTGCCGACGTTGCCGGAAGTGGCCGACGATCTCTGCTTCATCAAGTCGATGTTCACCGAGCAGTTCAACCACGCCCCCGCGGAACTGCTCCTCTACACCGGCTCCGCTCAGTTCGGCCGACCCTCGATGGGTTCATGGATCACCTACGGACTCGGCTCCGAAAACCAAAATCTCCCCGGCTTCATCGTCCTCGTCTCCGGCGGCGTCTTCCCCAACGGCGGCGTCAGCGACTGGTCCAACGGCTTCCTTCCCTCCGTCTACCAGGGCGTGCAGTGCCGATCGCAGGGCGACCCCGTCCTCTACGTATCCAACCCCCGCGGCATGGACCGCGACATGCGCCGCACCAGCCTGGACGCCCTCCGCGACCTCAACGAAATCCAGGCCGCTGAACTCGGCAACCCCGAGACGCGCACCCGCATCGCCCAGTACGAACTCGCCTTCCGCATGCAGACCTCCGTCCCCGAAGTCATGGACATTTCGCGCGAACCGCGCCATATCCTCGACATGTACGGCGCCCAGCCCGGCGCGGTCAGCTTCGCGAATAACGTCCTGCTCGCCCGCCGACTCATCGAACAGGGCGTCCGCTTCGTGCAACTGCACGACTGGGGCTGGGACTTCCACGGCACCGGCCCCGGCGAGGCGATCACCGAAGGGCTGCGGACCAAGTGTCGGCCCACCGACAAGGCGGTCACCGCGCTCCTCAAGGATCTCAAGAACCGCGGACTTTTGGACGAGACGCTAGTGGTCTGGGGGGGCGAGTTCGGTCGATCGCCGTTCCGCGAAGGCCGAACCGCGGCCAGCGCCAACCTGGGCCGCGATCATCATCCGTTCTGTTTCACGCTCTGCCTGGCCGGCGGCGGCATCAAGCCGGGCGTCACCTACGGCGCCTCCGACGACGTCGGCTTTGACGTCGGCGAGAACCTCGTGCACGTCCACGATTTGCAGGCCACGCTGCTGCATCTGATGGGACTCGACCATCTGCGTGTCACGTACCGCTATCAGGGACGCGATTATCGACTCACCGACGTCCATGGCCGTGTGGTTCGTGGCGTCGTTGCATAGAATGAAAGCCCAGCGGGTGAGGTATTCCGAACCCCTGGGATCGACGCCGATTTGTATCCCAGGGGTTCGGAATACCTCACCCGCTGGGCTTGTATCAGCGTTTCAACTTCCACCGCGAAAGCGAGGGGTTCATGTCGTTCGGCCGGCTGATTTATCACGGGGGTCTCTGGGGCGGCTGGGCGGCGTTCTTCGGCTGGCTGGTGGCCGAGCTTCTGATCGTCAAACTGATCGGCTCGAGCAACATCTTCCTCGTCGGGCTGGTGGCCGCTCTGGTGGGCTCCGCGATCGGCGGCGGGCTCGGCGCCGTCAGCGGGCTCGCCAACGGCCGGGTCAGCGAAATGGTCAAACGCGGACTCCCGGGGCTCGGCTTCGGCTTCGTCGGCGGACTCGTCGGCGCCATGTTCGGCGAACTCCTCTTCCGCCTCATCGGCTTCCGCGCCCTCGGCTGGATGTTCATGGGCATGGCCATCGGCGTCGGCGAAGGCATCTACGATCACTCGCTTACGAAGGTTCGCAACGGTCTCCTGGGAGGCGCCATCGGCGGTTTCATCGGCGGACTCCTCTTCGACCCCATCCAACGTCTCGTCAGTTCCGATTCCGGCATGACCAGCCGGGCCATCGCCTTCACCATCCTCGGCATCTGCATCGGCCTTTCCATCGCCCTCGTGCAGGTCGTCATGAAAAAGGCCTGGCTCTCCGTCGAGGCGGGCTATCGTCCCGGTCGGCAACTCATTCTCAACAACGACCTCGTCCTCATCGGCACGGCCGAGCAGTGCCTGCTGCCGTTCCTCGCCTTCGGCGCCAAGGGCGTGGAGCCCCGGCACGCGCAGGTCGTCAAACAGCCCGACGGCTCGTTCGTGCTCATGGACAATCAGTCGCGCTCAGGGACGCTGCTGAACGGCCAACCGCTGCGCCAGCCGCAACGGCTCCGAAGCGGCGACGTGTTTCAGATCGGCGTGAACGCGATTCGCTTCAGCGAGTCGACGACGGTGGCGGCGCCGACGTTGCCGCCGCCGGCGGTTCAACCGGGCGCGTTCAATCCGGGCCCGGCGCCGCAGCCGATGCCCTACGCGCCGCCGCCCTACCAACCGCAACCCGCGTCATACCCACCGCAGCCGGTCCGTGCGCCGCAGCAGCCGGCGCCAAATCCGCCGCAACCCGGCGCATTCCAGGCGCCCATGCAGCGCCCGCCGCAACCCGTGCCGATGCAGCGCCCGCCGCAACCGCAACCCGTGCCGATGCAGCGCCCGCCGCAGCCCGCGCCGACGCAGCGCCCGCCGCAACCCGCGCCGGTGAGTCGACCGGCCCCTCAGCCGACTCGGCCGATGGCGCCCCCGCCCGTCATGGGAACCAACAAATGCCCCCGCTGCGGCCAGTTCTTCTTGAAGGACGCCGCTACCGGCAAACTCAAGTGCAAGTGCCCTTGACGTTTAGCCGCCGACTCCTGTCGGCGCGGACTTGAGCCGTCGGGCGATTGCAAGTTTGTCAGATCGATCGGCGCCACAGGAGTCGGCGGCTAACACTACAGCGCTAGAAACTAGCAAGGCGTTGCAGTAACTTCAAATACAGGAAGCATTTACTCCCCTCTCCCTCCGGGAGAGGGGTTGGGGGTGCGGGGAAAATGGCTCACCTCAATAGCACGGCTATTTCCCCTCACCCCCGCCCCTCTCCCGGAGGGAGAGGGAGAAGATAGCGCTGTAGTGCTAAACGGTACGCCATCGACATAGGTAATATCTGCAAAGTGTGACGAGGTTAGTCATGGGTAAGTTCATCGTCGAAGCCGTTGCCACCGGCGTGTTGGTCGTCGTCCTCTTCGTCGTCTGGGCGCTCGACCCGCGCACGGGGATCAAGTCCGGTTCGGCTGCGGAGGAAGAAACGAGCAACGCCTTCAAGCACCAGATCATCTATGGGAGCGAGCAGCAGCAGGGGAGCAGCAAGCCGCAAGGGGCGAAACTCCTCAAGCTCGCGATCACGATTTATTCCAGCGACACGTACGGACAAAGCTACGACGACATGGCCACCCTCCTTCGCAAGATGGGGGCGGGCTTCGATCATGCCGAAGAAGTCACCGAATCGGACCTCGCCTCGGCCGAACGGCTCAGTCGGTATGACGTCTTATTCCTCACATGCCGGGCATCGAGCAGCAAGGCGGCGTTCCCCGAGATCGCCAAAGCGTTGCAAGCATTCGTCATGCGCGGAGGCGTCATCTACTCCTCCGATCTGCGCTGCGAGATCATTCGCAAAGCGTTTCCCGAGTTCGTCGACAAGGCGACGGTCGGGGCCGGACTCCATATCGCTTCTAACGGATTCATCCGCTCCGACATCGTCGACGACGGGCTCAAGCAATACTTGGGCAAGGACAAGATCGACCTCAAGTTCAAGTACGAAGGATGGGAAACCGCCTCGTTTCTCAAGAAGGACGGGACGTCGTTCGTGGAGGGCGAATACATCCCCGAACGGCATAAGGATCGCGTCGACAAGGAAAACTACGCCCGGCCAGGCTCATTTCTCTTCCAGTTCAAGCCCTACAATCGCGGCGGGCTGGTGATCTTCACTTCGTTCCATAACAGCGAGCAGACCTCCGGCGACATTCAGAAGGTCCTCAAGTACCTCGTTTTCAAATCGATGACGGCCAAGGCGGAATCGGAATTCAAGGAGGAAATGGAAAAGGCCGGCATCAGCGCCAGCACTGGGAATCTCATCTCCACTTCGTCCGACTCCAAACCCGTCGTCAAGACAATCACGAACGATTCTACCGGAAAACTCGTATTCGGCCTGAACTTCCCCTCCGGCAGCGGCACGCTCAAACTGGCGGTCAAGAATCCCAAAGGCGAGACCGTACACGCCAAGCACAATTCGACGTTCCGCATCGTCGTCCCCGACGCCCCGCCGGGCGAGTGGACGCTGACCATCACGCGCGTGGAAGGCGAGGCCCCCGCGTTCCAGATCATTACCGGTAAGGAAAAGAAGTAATCGTCCGAGCCGGAAGCGTGAGCGACGATTCGGCCAGGTCGTCGCTCACGCTTCTGGCCCGGAAAGAGGATGCCCATCTCTCCCGAGGATTCGCCCATGGATCCGCTCAAAAAATTCGCCGCCGAAGCCGGCGCCACCGCCGCCCTCGTTCTCGTCTTGCTCGGCGTTTGGCTCATCGACCCGCGCACCGCAGCCACCGGCAAGCGCGTCGAAATCGATCCCAACAAGATGCTCCCGCACAAAGTCATCTACGGCGACCCGGCCGTCATGTCCGCGGAGAATGCCAAGAAAGGACTACGCCTGGGCGTTACCCCCAAGCAGTACGACGACCTGGGCAAACTGCTCGGCGTCCCCTTCGACGTCCTCGAAGAAGCCGATCTGGAAGCGTATGACCTCCGCAGCCGATTCGATGTGATCTTCCTCACCTGCAAGGAAGTCGAAGTCAATCCGCGCGCCGCCCAGGCGCTGCGGTACTTCGTGATCGACGGCGGCACCCTCTACGCTTCCGACCTCCGCGCCAATCTCGTGCGGGCGGCGTTTCCCGAGTACGTCGACCAGGCAGGCATCGCCGGCGGGCTCCTCCCCGGCAAAGGCGAAATCAAGGTGAAGGCCCACGTCACCGATCCCGGCTTGCTCAATTATCTCGGCAAGAATCACCTGTTCATCGACTTCCCCGTCCCCGGTTGGGAGCCGGCTGCGTTCAAGAAGCCGCTCGGCACGTCGATCCTGGAGGGGAAGTATTTCAACCAGAAGGGAGACGAGATGCTCGCCTCGCTCCTCTTCAAGTTCCAGCCGCCGGAGACGACGGGCTCGGTGATTTTCACGTCGTTTCACAACGAGGCGAACAACTCGCCGGAGGTGAAGCGGGTGCTCGATTATCTGGTGTTCAAGACGATCAACGCCCAGGCGGAGATCAAGATGTCCAAGCGGTTGGAGAACGAGGGACTGAAGCAGACCGCGGGCAACTTGATCTCCGCGTCGAAGGAGTCGGCCGCCGTCACGTCCAAGTACGTCAGTAAGAACAAGGGCCGACTTCGCTTTTCACTGGCGTTCGAACCGGGCCGCGGCAAGCTGCAGTTAAACGTCAAGGCGCCGGGGGCGGAGGGCAAGGAGTTGAGCGTGACGCACAATTCGACGTTCACCGTCGAAGTCCCCAATGCGGAAGTCGGGGAGTGGACGTATTCGGTGTCGGCGGCCGAGGTCGACGCGGGGACGAACCTCAACTTCCAGGTGTTCGTGGGCGAGGAGGCGCCGGCGGTCAAGTCGGCAGCGCCGACGCTCGCGAAGCTGGGCCGCGAACTCCCCAAGGATCGCGAATTGGCCCAGCCGACCAAGCTCGACTTTAGCGTCGTCATCGGCGAAGCCAATCCCGCTGCCGAAATCAAGCCTTTACGCCTGGCCATCACCGAGCAAGTGTATGACGACATGGGGGTCATGCTCCGGTCGATGGGCAAGGGCTTCGAGGACCTGACGATCATCCCCAAAGAATTGCTACCCTATGAGCGCCTCAAAAAGTTCGACGTCATCTTCGTCACCTGCGCCACCGCCGCGGAGAATAAGGAAACCGCCGAGGCTCTGCGGAAGTTCGTCGAGAACGGCGGCACAATTTACGCCTCGGATTTGCGATGCCGACTGGTGCAGATGGCGTTTCGCGGCTTCGTCGACGAAAACGCCCTCGACAACGGCGTCGCTCCCGGCCGGGCCAATCAGACCGTCAACGCCCGCATCGTCGATCCCGGGCTCAAGCAGTTTCTCGGCAAAGATTCTCTGGGGCTGCTCTTCACCTCTCCGGGGTGGGAGCCCGCAACCTTTCTTCGCGACAAATGTACCGTCTACCTGCGCGGCAAGTATTTCCCCGTAAGCGGCGGCGAAAAGGAATCGCCGCTCATGGTCAAGTTTCAGCCGACCCCGCACAGCGGCTCCGTGATCTTCACGTCCTTCCACAACGCCGAACAGCCCGGCGCCGACATCAAGAAACTCCTCGAGTTCCTCATCTTTCGCACCGTCACCGCGCAGTCGGAACTCAAACTCTCCGCCCAGATGAAACTCTCCGGCGTCGTCCCCACCCACAGCAAATTGGCGACCACCAAGGAGAACTCCTCCGCGACTGAAACCTACACGAGCAAGAAGCAGGGCAAGCTGCGTTTCGGCCTGGCCTTCAACCCCGGCGAAGGCAAGCTGCGGCTGGAAGTGAAGGGCCCCGGCGGCAAGGTCGCCAAGGCGGAGCACAACTCGTCGTTCACGATCGAGATTGAAAACGCCCCGGTCGGCGAGTGGACCTACACGATAACCACCGTGCAGGTGCCGCCGAACGCGACGCTGGGGTTCAACATCATTGTAGGGGAAGAGAAGTAGAACCTCACACCACCTCGAAGATCGCCTCGACCTCCACCGCGGCGCCCGTGGGCAACTGCGCGAAACCGAGCGCGCTCCGCGCGTGGAACCCGAGCGTCTCCTTGCCGAAGATCTGATGGTACAGGTCCGAGGCGCCGTTCACCACCAGGTGCTGGTCGCTGAATTCGAGCGTCGAATTGACGCAGCCGAGCAATTTCAGGACGCGCAGGCCGTCGAGCGTGCCGTGCATGTCGTGGACCGATTGCAGAATCTTGACGGCGCATTCGCGGGCGGCCTGGTAGCCCTGCTCGACGCTCAGCCCGGCGCCGAGCTTGCCCTTCATGTCGCTGACGTGCCCCGACGTCATAAGCAGGTTACCCGTGCGGATGCAGAGGTTGAGGTACCCCTTCTCTTTTTTGGGAAAGGTCAGACCGAGATCCTTGGCGATTTGCGTGGCGCTCACGAGAGAGTCTCCGAGAGTTTAATGGTTGAACGAAAATTCGTCGGCATTGAGCAGTACGGTGAAGACGTCTTGCAGCGCCTCTGCGACCGATGCGTCGCGGACGATCTGCACGAGCACCCCCCGTTCGCTCGCAGTCGGCATTCGGCCCAGCACCGCGAGGTAAAGTTCCTCGGCCAGCGCGATCGGCTCCTGGCCTGACTTGAGTAACTTCTGGAATCGGCCCGAACTGGCGGTGAAGCGGTGCTGGAACGACGAGCCCCCCATCAGGCTCAGCATCTGCGGCAACGTCACCTCGCTCGACCGCTCGCAGGCGCAGGCGGTGATTCGCTCATTGCGGCCAAAGACTTCGAGGAAACGCGATTTTACCGCCGGGTCCGGAAGCTGCACGGCCCGCAGCCCCAGCGGGTATCCCTCAAACGCTTCGGGCACGCCCGTCGCCTGCGAAACCGCGTCGAGCAGCACCTCGGCCGGGAGCCTGCGCGCGATGTAGTGCGAGTAAAAACGCTGATCGCGCTCGTTGCCGGGCGACGTCGCGGAGCTGAGCTGGTAGGTCCGTGAATTGAGGATGTGCCGCATCATGGCCTTGCGGTCGAACTTTCCCTGGACGAAGTTCTCGACGAGTGCCTTCCAGAGCTGCGGATTCGACGGCGGATTGCTGGCCCGCAAATCGTCGATCGGTTCGACCAATCCGACGCCCATGAAATGTTTCCAGAGCCGATTGACCATGGCTCCCGCAAAGTACTCGTTCTTCGGATTCGCGATCCAGTCGGCGAGCGCCACGCGCGGGTCGTCCTTCGGATCGATGGCGACGTCGAGCCGATCAAGCGCCCGCGCCGGCAAGAACTTGTTCGTGCGCGGCTGCGTTACCCCGACGGGCCGCGTATTTTGCTTCACGTCAGGCAGCGATACCGTCAGCGTCGTCGGCCCCTTCTTCGGATCCTGGCGCTGCAGTTTGATGCGCGAGAGAAACCCGGCGAAGTGGTAGTAGTCGTCCTGCGTGTATTTCTCCGACGGATGGTTGTGGCACTGGGCGCAGCCGATGCGCGTGCCGAGGAACGTCTGGGCGACGTTGGCGACGACGGTCGATTTGTGCGACTCCCGGTTTTCGCCGACGGTGACGATGTAGTAGCCGACGGCGGGATGGTCGTTGGTGCTGCCCGTCGTCGTGAGGAGTTCGCGGGTGAGCTCGTCCCAGGGTCGATTGCGCGCGACTTGGCCGCGCAGCCAGTCGTGGAAGGAACGTACGCCCTTGGGGCCGCGAACGTCGTGGTCGCTTTCTTTGCGATTCTGCAACAACTCGCCGAGCTGGAACGTCCAGAACTCGACGAATTCCGGCCGTTCGAGCAGTTGATCGATGACCTTGGCCCGCTTGTTCGGGTCGGCGTCCTTCAAAAAGGCACGCACTTCTTCGGGCGTCGGCGGTAGACCGATCGTGTCGAAGTAAACGCGGCGTAGAAACATCGCATCGCCGCTCAGCGGCGCCGGCTCGATTCGCAGTTCGGCCAACTTCTTGAAGACATGCTGATCGATGAAGTTGTTCCCCTTCGCGAAACTCTCGGCCGGGATTTTCGTCGTATGCGGCACGGTCACCAGCGCCACCGCGACCTGCCCGAGGAAATGCCCGCGAATCGCCGTCTCGCCTTCGCGCACGACCTTCACGACGCCTGCCGGCGAAACCTCCGCGACGTTCGCATCGTTGGAGAAAAACTGCGTGAGCCAGGTGACGTCCTTGCGGGAACCGTCGGCAAACTCGGCCTCGACCGCGAGCGTCTGCGAACGCCCGGCCTTCAGGAGAAGATGCCCCGGCACGATCTCAAGCTTGCGCAACTCCGGTTCGTCCTTGCTCGGCCCCGGCATGCCCCCCGCGATCCAGGCGAGTAGCGTGCGATACTCGCGGCTCGTTTCGCTCATCAGCTTGCCCCCCTGATGGGTTGCTTTGCCGAGCGGTTTGAGCAGCAGCAGACTCGCTTCCGGCGCCGTCGGATGGATGCGTCGGCTGTTGTGTTCGCGGGTGATCCAGGCGTGGTCCCATTCGGGGGCGAAGCCGCGCAGCGAGAGGCGGAAGCCGTTCTGCCCGGCTCCTTTGCCGTGGCAGGCGCCGGAATTGCAGCCCAGACGCGTGAGGATGGGTTGGACTTCGCTCAGAAAACTCGGCGTTTGGGCCGGCAGGGAAGAGGCGAGGCCGAGGAGAACGAGCAGGGCAAGTCGCATGCGGACTCCGAGCAAGAGGCGAAGGCGGGATACCTTCATTCTCGCACTTCACGAGGAAAAAGCAATCGCGACGCCGATGAGGCGCCGCGATTGCTCTCGGTCATTTACCAGCTGGCGGACCAGGTGCCGGTGCTTTTGCCGCCGCGGTAGTAAAGCGTCATGGTGCCGCGGATCGTGTTGCCCTGTCGGCGCCCGACGTATTCGGCGGTCATGGTCGCCGACGCCCCGGACGGGTCCATTCGGCGGAGGACGACGTTCGTGCCGTCGTCGCGGACGATGGTGATGTTGGCGATGGCGCCATTGTTCCAGCGGGCGGAAAACTGCTTGCGCGTGGCATCCCAGGTCCAGGTGCCGTAAAAGGTGCCGGCGACGCCGGACTCGGTTTCGCGCCAGACCAGAGCGGGGGCAGCGGGTCGGCTTCCGGACCAGGCGCCGGACACGCCCTTGATGGGGCCCTGGGTGACGCGATAGGTGCCGTTGAAGGAATTGCCGTTGGCCGCGAAGGTCATGGTCCAGACGGCGACATTGCCCACCCCGTCGCGGGCGTTCAGTCGGGCGACATTGCCGTTGATGGCGCCTTGCGCGCTGCCGCCCTTGTTCTTGCCCCACCATTCATTCGAGTTGCCGGCCATGGACGCGAAGATCTGGTTGCCCGATTGCGTTACGGTCAAGACGCCGTTGGTGGGGCAGATATATCGACCCGAGAAGTTTTGTGCGAAAGCGTTATTGACTGAGGCGGAGAGGACGAGGGCGAGGAGCAAGAACTTCTTCATGGCAGATCCCTTGAGGTTTGCGAGCGAGCGGGTTGGACTCAACCTCTGAGTCGTCCGTTGGCTCTACCTCAGGGAATTGCCGGCGGCCGAAACGACCGGCCAAGATTTATTAGGAACGCGACTTGAGGCGTGGGGGCGAGGAAGCCGGCTCGCCGCGGGCGAGCTTTTCCGCCTCGCCCTCGTTGGCGATGCCGGATTGAATCAGGGTGTTGTAACCGGGCCGGGCCAGCTCCATGGCGTCCCATTCGGATTGTTCGCAGACGGCCTTCATGGCGGGCTTCTTGTTCATGGGCATGAGATAGACAACCCACGAGCTAATCAATTGGTACATGTTCGACCGTCCTTTGAGATGAGCGGAGTCTTCGCGCCGATACCTACATTGTAGCAGAAGAGAGCCCCTCATATTAGAATATCGGCGATTTGGGCACGCTCGCATGACCGCGAACTTCGCATTCGCGGGTGCAATCACGGGTCCGCCCCGTCGCTGGGCTCTCCGGCTCTGACAGCGGTATCGTCTACCGCTTGAAGACGGTCTCGGCTCCGCGCGGGTTCTTGTTCAGCCGATTCAACACGTGCAACCCCTCCAGGATGAATTCCATCACGCTGGCGGCGGCGGCGTCCGGGGCGGCCTGGGCGATCGGCGCCAACTCCGCGCGCGTCAAAAACTGGTTTACTTCCTTCCTGAGCGCCGGGATCTCGTTCAACTTCTTCACGTACTCCTTCGACGACAACCGGTCGCCCGTCGTGATCGTCTTGCCTCCTTCGAACCATTCCAGCAGTCCGCGGAGTTGCTTGATCTCGAAATTCTGCTCGGCCAAATTCTTCACCGCTTCGCCCACGAGCTTGGCGATGACCTTGTCCTCCTGGCCGTCGTCGTCGCTCATGTTCAGCTCGATCTTGCCGCGCGTGCTGGCCGCCAGATAGGCGAGGTCGCTGATGCGCGGCACCACAACCTGTTCGCCGGTCACGAGGCCGCGGCGCTCGGCGTTGCTGACCATGTTCTCGAAGTTGGCGATCGACATGCGGACGCTGACGCCCGACGCCTGATTGACGGCGGGGCTCGTGCGCGCGAGCCGGGCGGTTTCCTCCAGGATCTCCTTCATGAACGCCGGCGTCATTACCTGGACTTCCTCGCGCTCGGTCCAGGCGTTGGCGTCGGTAATCGCGATCCCCTCCTCGCGCGTCAGCGGATAGTGAGTGCGGACCACGCTGCCGATGCGGTCCTTCAGCGGCGTCACGATTCGGCCGCGATTGGTGTAGTCCTCGGGATTGGCGCTGAAGACCAGGCACAGGTCGAGTTCCAGACGAACCGGGTAGCCGCGGATCTGGATGTCGCGTTCTTCGAGGACGTTGAACAGCCCGACCTGGATCTTGGCGCTGAGATCGGGGAGTTCGTTCATGCAGAAGATGCCGCGGTTGCTGCGCGGGATCAGGCCGAAGTGCATCGTCAGATCGCTCGAGAGATAGCGACCCTCGGCATGCTTGATCATGTCGATCTCGCCGATGAGGTCGGCGATGGTGACGTCGGGGGTGGCGAGCTTTTCGTGATAGCGATCTTCGGGGCCGATCCAGGCGACGGGAGCGTTGTCGCCTTGTAGGGCGACGAGGTCTTTGCCGAATCGGCTGAGCGGCGCGAAGGGGTTGTCGTTGACTTCGCTGCCGGCGAGGATCGGAATGGCGTCGTCGAGGAGGTGCACGAGTTGGCGGAGCATGCGCGTCTTGGCCTGGCCGCGCAGGCCGAGGAAGAGCATGTCGTGTCGGGAGAGGATGGCGTTCTGGATTTGCGGGAGTACGGTTTCTTCGTAGCCGATGATGCCGTCGAAGATGGGCTTGCCGCTCTTCAGCTTGCGGATGAGATTGCGGCGCATTTCTTCCTTGATGGGGACCACGCGATAGTTGGAGGCTTTGAGTTCGCCGATAGTTCGAGGACGATCCATGGAATGACCCAAGAGGAAGGTGGATAACGCACAGTCATTGATAGCCGAGCCGAGGGGGTTTGACACCACGCGCCCGTCTCGCTACGTCATTCTATACTCCCCGTCGCCGAAACCTTTTGAGGGCCCACGCATGATCCGCCTACTTTCCCTGTGTCTGCTCGCTGCGTTCTCCTCGGGCCTCGCCGCGCAGGAGCCCAAGGTTTTGCAGGTCTGCCTCATCTCCGGCAGCTTCGAATACGATTCCGACAAATCGCTTGCCAAGCTGCAAGAGATGCTCGAATCGAAGTACCACGTGAAATGTTCGCGGGCCTTCACGCAGAAGTTCGAAGACTTGCCGGGCCTCGAAAATCTCGAGACGTGCGACGTCGCGGTGCTGTTCACGCGCCGGCTCAAGCTCTCGGGCGAACAGCTCGAGCGCATCAAGAAATACTGCACGTCGGGCAAGCCGCTGGTCGGCATTCGCACCGCCAGCCACGGAATTCAAACCTGGCTCGATCTCGACAAGGAAGTCTTCGGCGGCGACTACAAGAACCACTTCGGCGCCGGCATCACCAAGATCGAGATCGCCCCCAAGAACGCGGACCATCCGATTCTCAAGGGCTTCAAAAGTTTCGGCACCGAGGGGACGCTCTACAAGAACGCGAACATCGCCAAGGACTGCGACGTGCTCCTGACCGGCACGTCCAAAGACGCGACGATGCCGGTGGCGTGGACTCGGCCCTACAAGGGCGGACGCATCTTCTACACCTCGCTCGGACATCAAAGCGATTTCGACAACGCGGTCGTTCTGCAGCTCTTGGCCAACGCGATCTACTGGACGGCGAACCAGCAGCCGGCCATCAGGTAATTCACCGTAGGGCAAGCGGCCTCGCTTGCCCTTCCCGGGAGGCAAGCGAGGCCGCTTGCCCTACGTTTGAGGAGTGACTTGTGGGTACGGAAACAAACTGGACGCTCGGAGCACTCCTGGAGTGGACCGCCAAGCATTTGGCGGCCAAGAAACTCGAGTCCCCCCGGCTGGACGCCGAGGTTTTGCTCGCCCACGCAGTCGGCTGCAAACGCATCGATCTCTACGGTCTGCGGCACGCGGAGTCGGCGACGCCGGAGATTCGCACCGCGTACAAAGATCTCATTCGCAAGCGACTCGAAGGGTGCCCCGTCGCCTATCTGGTGGGCCGTAAGGAATTCTTCGGGCTGGAATTTCAGGTCGGGCCCAGCGTCCTCATTCCTCGGCCCGACACGGAGCATCTGGTCATCGAGGCGCTTGATGTAATCAAAAAGCTGCATGAGCCGCGCGTCCTGGACATCGGCGTTGGCTCGGGCTGCATCGCGGTCGCACTCGCCAAGAATCATCCCAACGTCCAGCTTACCGCGATCGATCTTAGCGACGCGGCGCTCAAGATGGCCGAGTCCAACGCGAAGAAGCATGGCGTCGACGGCCGGATTCGCTTCGTACTGGGCGATGCCTGCAAGTCGCTGACCGCTGACGATCAGTACGAAGTCATCGTCAGCAATCCGCCGTACATCACGCAGGAGGAGATGAAGGCGCTGCCCGTCGGCGTGAAGGATTACGAACCGCACCAGGCGCTCGCCGGCGGCGCGGACGGGTTCGCAGTTTTCGACCGCATCCTGGACGAAGCGCGAGCGCATCTTCGGCCGGAGGGGACGCTGCTGCTGGAGATCGGCTCGCCGCAGGAGCAGCGTGCCCGCGCCAAGTTTCAGGCGTACGTGGAATATGAACTTGGGCCGACGATTTACGATTCGTCGAAGCACCCGCGCGTGCTGAAGGCGCGCCGAAGTTAGCCGCGGGCGTGGATCGCCTTGAATTGACGGACGCATTCGGTGATGGCGATTTCGGTCGGCAGCCGTTCGATGCTGGAGGCGCCGAAAAAGCCGACGACGTCGGGACAGCGGTCGAGGATGAACTGTGCGTCGGCGGGTTCGGAGATGGGCCCGCCGTGGCAGAGCACGAGGACGTCTTTCCGCACTTTCTTGGCCGCCGCCGCGATCGCCTGCACGCGCCGCGCCGACTCTTCGAGCGTGAGCGCCGACTGGGCGCCGATGGAACCCTTGGTCGTCAGCCCCATGTGCGGAATGAGGACGTCGGCTCCCGCCTGGGTCATGGCGACGCCGTCGTCGGGATTAAATACGTACGGACAGGTCAGTAAGTCCATCTCGTGCGCGGTACGGATCATGTCGACCTCCAGGCCGTAGCCCATGCCGGTCTCTTCGAGGCCTTGCCGCATCGTGCCGTCGATCAGGCCGACGGTAGGGAAATTCTGTACGCCGGAAAACCCGGCATGAATGACGTCGCGCAGGAAGAGTTTCATGATGCGAAAGGGATCGGTGCCGCAAACGCCGGCGAGGACGGGCGTATTGAGGCACACGGGCAGGACTTCGCGGGCCATCTCCATGACGATGGCGTTGGCGTCGCCGTAGGGCATCATGCCGGAGAGCGAGCCTCGGCCCGCCATGCGAAATTTGCCGGAGTTGTAGATGATGACGAGATCGATGCCCCCCGCTTCGGCGCATTTGGCGGAGATGCCGGTCCCCGCGCCGCCGCCGACGATCGGCTTGCCCGCGGCGAGCTGCGCGTGCAGTCGGCGTAAACACTCGGCCCGCGAAAACAGACTCATAAGGGGTTCCTACTTCGCTTCGAATTCCAAAAGATCACGGATGTCGTCGATTACCTTCGCGTAGCGCGGCTGTTGGCTCTCGACGAACGCCTTCGCATCCGCGTTCGGGCAGCTGAGAGCGTAACGCAGGATCGTCCGCTGCATGATCGGGCTCTTGAACGTCGGCGTCGGAAAGAGTTCGACAATCCGCGGCGTCAGCTCCCACATCTTCCAGCGGCGCAGATCCTCGATGAGCAGGTCCGCGATTTCGCCGTCAGCGAGGGCGGGGCCGAGCGCGCTCAAGATCTCCGCCTTCACTTCGGATCCCTTCCAGTTGTGAAAGAAGCGAATCGCACGCAAGGCGTTGAACCGGGCCGGGAATTTGACGCGCTGATCGACGAGCATCGCGGCGGTCTTCTTCCACCCCTGCTCGGGCGCGATGGCGATGTAGCCGGCGAGCACGCCGTCGAGACCGCTGCGCTCGGTTTCGCTCGCCCATTTCTCGAACAGCGCGACGTCCGTCTTTTCGCCGCAGCGGCCCAGGAGAAACGCGAAGAGCCCGAAGCGCTCGGCCGGCAGGCTTTCCTGCGCCAGAAGTTGCCGCAGCCGCGGCGCCGACATCGCCTTGGCGACGGCGCCGACCTCGTCGTCCTTGGCCTTGGCGAATTCCAGAAACGCGTCGCTGGAGACCGTTTCGTCCGCATGATCCAGATAGCGGCTGTAATACATCAGGGCGTCCATTCGGCTCTTCTTCCAGGCCGACCGGGCGCCGGCCAGATACGGGCTCAGCTCCGCCGACTTCAACGACACGCCATGAAACGCATCGAGCTGGTCCTTGTCCTTGCGAAAGAACAGCAGAAACCTTGGCGGGTTCTTGGGATCGATCACTGGCATGTAGCGCGGCACCACAATCCTGCCGGGAACCTCGCGTTCGGTGTCGTTCTTGACGATCTGTTCGACGTTGAAATCGGTCGTGCCGCTGCCGACGGGGGCGCCGGGCTTGTCGGAGAAACGCGGATTGGCGAAGGTGCCGAACGCGACCAGGACCGACCCGTTCATGCTTTCGCTCAAGGTGGGTAACGTGACGCTGCAGAGGGAGCAAGCGAACAACGCACTCGACGCGGTCAAAGAAAACAAGATGGCGCAGAGGCGAGTCATCGGGGATCTCCAGCAACAAGGATACTTCGTTTGTGCCAGAACCCGCGAAGAATGTCAACCCGTCGTTTTCTTCGCATAGCGCTCGCGAGATCCTGCGCGAGCGCTAAACGAAGAGGGCAATCACTCCTTGAGTTCGCTGACGGCGATCTTGTTGTGGCCGACGCAGTAGAGCTTGGTGTAGTCTTCGTTGAAGACGGCGTCGTGTACGAACATGGGCTGATTGGCCTGGTGGAGCATGGCCCTTTTGGCGAGGTCGTAGAAGAGGGCGATGCCGTTGCCGCCGCCGCCGGCTCCGAAAATCCAGTTGGCGGTCGGATGATAGATGAGGCGGGTGAGCATGCCTTGATTGCCGGTGAATTCGTGGACGCGGGTCCGTTTTTGCCAGTCGAAGATCTCGACGCGCGCGGGCCCAGCGAGGCTGTCGACGTTGCCGATCTGGCCGACGCCCCCGGCCGCGAGCTGGTTGTTGTCGGGCGAAAACGCCAGCGCCCGGATGCCGCCGATCGAGCGGATGCGTTGCGTGCCGTCCCAGGTGTAAAGCAGCGGCGCGTCCATCTCGGCGACCTTACGCCCCGTCGCAGTTTCCCACACGATGATATGGCCGATGCGGTCGCCCGTCGCGATATGCCGGCCATCGGGGGAAAACGTGCAGGCGTAGAGCATCGTCGTGAAATTGGTCGGCGTCCGCTCCGCGTGCCCGACGAGGTCGTGCAGTTTGGCGCCGGTCGAAACGTTCCAGACCCGGCAAATCATGTCGTCGGCGACGCTGGCGATCTTCGTCTTGTCGGGCGACACCGCGATTTGGCGGATCTGACGGGTGTGCGCCGCCACGGTGCGAATCACGCTCTCCTTCGCGACGTCCCACCAGATGAGCCGATTGTCGTACCCGCCGGAAATGGCGACGCCGTCCGCCAGCGCGACCGCGTTCACGTATCGGCCATGATTGGCGAGGGCCTTCGCTTCGCCCTTCGCATTGACGGCGTTGATCTCGAAGACCTTGCCGTCCGAAGTCGGCACAAGCAGGCGATCGGAATTGGGCACGCGCGCGACGGCAAAGCAGATGTCTTGCCGGCTAATCTCGTGCAGGGTACGCAGGTTCTGCGGTTTGCTGGTCGGCATGGGATTTCTCAGGTGAAAGCCCAGGGACGGCTGTCCCTGGGATGTCCGAATTCCCAGGGATAGCCATCCCTGGGCTTTCGACTATTTCAGCACGGCGCGGATCGGCTCGATGCCCGGATCGACGAGCGGGATCGGCCGCGATCCGACGTAGTAGTTCTTGTGCGGGTTGATGCCCAGCGCCGAGTAGATCGTCGCGAACAATTGCCCCGCGTTCACCGGGTTCTCGGCCACGGTGTTACCCAGTTCGTCGGATCGGCCGTAGACCGTGCCCCCCTTGATGCCGCAACCGGACAGGCTGCAACTCCAGGCCGATGCGAAGTGATCGCGGCCCAGCTGGGCGTTGATCCGCGGCGTGCGGCCGAACTCGGCGAGCGTGATGACCAGCGTGCTCTCGAGCAAGCCGCGCTGTTCGAGGTCGGTGAGGAGCGTGCTCATGACGTGATCGAGTTCGGGGACCATCTCTTGATGCGTCTCGAAGTTCTGGCCGTGGCTATCCCACCAGGCCCGGCCCACGCGGATGAACGGCACGCCGGCCTCGATCAAGCGGCGGGCGGCGAGCGTCTGCTGGCCGAACAGCGTGGGGCCATACATGTCGCGAATGCGTTGCGGCTCGCGCTGGATGTCGAACAGCGCCTCGTTCGCCATGATCCCGGAAACGCGGTCGTAAGCTTGCTGATGGCTATCGAGGCTGAGCGACGCCCGGCCTTGTTGAAACTGGCGATTGAGTTGGCCACGCAGTTCGGCGCGACCGACGTGGTCGGCGGCGCTGATGCTGGTTCGGCGAATGTTCTCGGGAACCATGGAGGAGTAGAGATCCATGGAGCCGAAGCGGGCGCCGAGGAAACCGGGGTTGCCGGGGGCCATGGATCGGCCTTCGGTGGCGAAGTAATAGGAGACGTAATCGGGAACCTGGCTCGATTCGAGTCCGAGTTCGCGGGAGAGGACGGCGCCGAGGTCGGGGTAATCGACGTTGGATTCGCCGGGGCGTCCGCGCATCATGAGTTTGGCGCCGCCGCCGTGGTCGGCGTTGCGGGTGTTGATGGAGCGGATGACGCAGGTATCTTTGAAGCGGGCGGCCATCTTGGGCATGAGTTCGGAGATGCGCACGCCAGTCGAGGAGGTCTGAATCGACTGGAAGGGCCCGCCCGTGGAGACGCCGGGCTTGGGGTCAAAGGTTTCCATTTGGCTAGCGCCGCCGGCGAGCCAGAGGAGGATGCAGCGCTTTTGATTGCGCCGCAGGTCTTCCGAGACGCCGGGCGTGGCGAGCGCCTGGATGGCGGTCATATCGGCGCAGGCTGCCGTCGCGCCCGCGCCGGCCAGAGCGCCGAGGAAACCGCGCCGGCTGACCGCGTGGTCGCCGGAACCGCAAAAGTACGAACGGGCCATGTTATCGTCTCCCCATGAAGGAACGAATCAAAACACTAACCACAGAGTCACAGAGAACACAGAGAAAAGGGGGATATGTCCCGACGCCCCGATTTATCGTCCGTGTGATCTCTCCTTTTCTCTGTGCCCTCTGTGTCTCTGTGGTTAGTGATTTTATTTACCTTCGCGTTAGTGATTGAACCTGAACTCGCCGCTGGTGAGCAGCACCCAGATCATCTGCTGGGCCGCTTCCTCCGGCCGATCTTGCCGCTCGCGTAAATAGTTGGCCAGGATGTTGATCTCCGCGGACTCGGCCGATCGGCTGAGGACGTGGTTGATCGCCATTTCCGCCCGCTGCTCGAGGCTCTTCTCTTTCAGCACTTTCGCAACCAGCGTGCTGGGGCCGGTCAGCAATTCTTTGAGAATACTGTCGTTGTTCGAGAAGAGCATCGCCTCGGAGACGCTCACCTGAAAGTTGTCGCCCGGCTGAACGAAGAAGCCCGCGAGCCGTTCGGCCGAGCCGTTCTGCTGCTCGATCCACTTGTCCAGCTGCAGCGAATCCCTGGGCAGCCCGTCGGGATCGGCCGAGGCGATCTTCAGCGAAGTCGCCAGCTGCATCGGCGTCAGCGCCCGCACCTGGGCCAGTGCGAAGTAATGCTCGGCCGGGAACGTCTCCTTGTCCCATCGGCTGCTGCGGGCGTAGGTCTGCGTCATCACGAGGTGGCGCGTGAGGCGTTTGAGATCGTACTTGTGGTCGATGAGATCGCGGGCCAGCCAGTCCATGAGCTGCGGATGGCTTGCCGGATTCTCGATGTGCATCTGATCGAGCGGCGTCACCAGGCCGCGGAAGTAGAATCGCTGCCAAAGCCGATTGACGATGGCGCGAGCGAAGAAATGGCGCTGGCTTGCCTCGAGGGCGTTCTCCGCGAACTTCGCCCGCAGGCTAAACTTCGGCGGCGCGGGCGCCTTCTTCGCCTTCTTGGCATCGTCGATTCGAGCCTGATCCTTCTTCTTCTCCTCGGCCGTCGGCTCCTTCATGCCGGGGACGTCCAGCGCTTTGCCCGTCAGAAACATGACCGGCGAGACCTTTTCGGCTCCCTTATTCGGGACATATTTGACGTTCCCGAAGTCCTTTTCTCCCAGGTAGGCGCCCACGTCGACCGTGCGGCTAAAGAACGATTTCATGCCGTAGAAATGGTCCTGCGTCCACGCCTCGACGTGCGGATGATCGTGGCACTGGGCACAGCTGACGTTGACGCCGAAAAAGGCGATGCTGACGTCGACGGTGAGCCGATTTAGATCCTTGACCCGGCTCTTGAGGAACTCGCTGGCGCCCTTGGTCTTGTCGTTCTCTTCGGCCAGGATCATGTCGCGGAACATTTCGTCCCACGGGCGGTTTTCCTTGATGCTCGCATGGAGATAGTCGTAGAGCGGGCCCTTCTTGGCGCCCTTGCGATTGGGCTCGGAATTCTGCAGGAAGACGAGGAACTCCTGAGCCTGATGGCGGGCGTACGCGGGACTCGACATGAGGCGATCGATGAGTTCTCGCTTCTTGTCGGGGGATTTCGATTCGAGGTATTGACGGGTTTCATGCCAGGTCGGGATTCGGCCGACGAGGTCGAGCGTGAGCCGGCGCACGAGGTTGGCGTCGTCGGGGAGCGGCGCTGAGGTTTGTTTGTCTTCGCGAATCAAGCCGTCGACGTAATGGTCGATAGCCTTGTCGATCGATTCGCTGGGGGGCAAAAGCGCCGGCTTTTTCGCTTGCGCGCGAGCCACGCTGATGCTGACAAAGCACAAGGCTAAGGTGAGCGTCCATCGAAGCATGGGAAGTTTCTCGGCAAGGCGGGCAGGCGGGAGATCCTGGCAGGCTGAATGTAGTCTACCCGAAACGGACCGGGATGCAATGGGAAATCGGCGATTCGTTTAGCGCTCGCCCGTTCTCCCGCGAGCGCTAAACGGGGAAAACTTACTGGGAGACAGCCATCACCCAAGTCGCACTCTTGCCGAGCTGCTGAACCGACAAGCTCGTCAGTTTGCCCGTGTCCGCGTCGATACGAAAGATCTCGACGGCGCCGTTGCCTTCGCCGGCGACGTAGAGGTATTTGCCCGTCGGCTCGATCTCGAACGACCGCGGCGTCGGCGGTACCGGCGTTGTGCCGAGCGACGTCAGTTTCCCCGCAACGTCGATCGCGAACCCCGCCAAGCTATTGTGTCCGCGGTTGGAGACCCACACGAACTTGCCCGACGGATGCACCTTCACCTCGGCCGTCGTGTTCTTGGCGGTGAACTCCTTGGGGAGCGTCGGCAGATTCTGCACCGACTCGAGGCCTTTCCCGGCCGTGAACTTGTAGGCGGTGATGCTGTTGGCCACTTCGTCGGACGTGTAGGCGAACTCTCCCTTGGGATGGAACGCGATGTGGCGCGGCCCCGCCTTGGGGCTGCCGCCGGGGGCCATGCCCGATTGCGTCAACTTGCCGGTCTGGCCGTCGAGCTTGAACTGATACACCGCGTTGGGCGCCACGTGCGGCACGAAAAGCATCGAGCCGTCCGGAGCGTTCGTGACGCAATGCGCCGTCTTCGCGGTCTCCAGAACATGCGTCGCCGGGGACTTGATCGAACCGTCGGCGCCGAGTTCGTGTACCGCAATCTTGCCCGCGGCGTACGACGCAGCGAGCAAATACTTGCCGCTGGCGTCGGGCCGAATGTAAGCCGCGTTTTCCCACTTGACCTTGTTGATGGGCGTCAGTTTCCCCGTCCCCGCGTCGATGCGGTAGCTGGCGAGTTCGCTAGTGCTGCGCAGCGACGCGAACAACGTCTGCTTCTTGGCATCGACCGCCAAGCTGCCCGGCGCCCCGTCCACCGCTTGGGCGCCGACGGGCGCCAGCGAGCCGTCCTTGGCATCGATCTTGAAAATCAGAATCCGTTGCTCGCCCCCCATCGAGACGTAAACGAACGTCTCGGCCCAGAGGGATGCGGAAGCGAGCAAGAGGGAGCACAGTCCGAGAAGGAAACGCATAGGGAGCACCTCGAAAGTTACAAACCACGGGGGGAATGCGATCTATATTACGAATATTTGTGAAATTATTTCGGAAGTCTCAATAACCGACTTGACTTGTCGTCTAACCTTGGATTACACTCCGCCCGTATCAAGAGCGCTTGCACCTATGGACACTTGCCTTACACACTCTCTCCCAGGGAGGGGACCCTTCACTCGGCGGCCCAGCCATGCGTCGGCGTCTTAGCGCCGGCGGCGCCCTCGTCGTGCGGGCGCCCGCCAAGGTCAACCTCTTCCTGGAAGTGCTCGGCAAACGGCCCGACGGTTACCATGAAATCCTCACCTTCATGGCCGCCGTTCGGCTCTACGATACTCTCCGCATCGAAAGCGCTCCCGAGGGGGACGTTCGGCTTACCTGCAATGAGCCGGCCGTGCCCACCGGGGATGAGAACTTGATCGTTCGGGCAGCGCAGTTGCTTCGAGACGCCAGCGGCGCCAAGCACGGCGCGCGGATTCGGCTCACGAAACGAATCCCAATGCAGGCGGGCCTGGCAGGCGGATCGACCGACGCGGCGGCTGCACTCTTGGGCCTGAACGACGTTTGGCAAACGGGACTTTCGCCGTCCGAGCTGGAACAACTCTCCAGCCGGCTCGGCAGCGACATCCCCTTCTTCTTTCACTTGCCGGCGGGCTGGTGTTCGGGCCGAGGCGAGATCGTCGCGCCGGCGCCGTTACCTCGGCCCCTGGACCTGGTTTTGGTCTGTCCGCCTGTTGGGTGCAGCACCCCGGCGGTGTACCGAAACGTCCGGCTGGCAGAGCATCCCGATCGGGGCGAGGCGTTTCGCCTGGCTTTGCAATCGGGCGACGTGGAAGCGATTGGGCAAGGATTGCGCAATCGGCTCGAACCGGCGGCAAGGGTGGTGGCCCCGGTATTAGCGGAGTTGGCTATGGCGCTCGCGGACCTTCATCCGGCGGGCCGACTCATGTCCGGCAGCGGCAGTACGATGTTCGCCTTGTGCCGCTCCCCCGTAGAAGCCGACAGCTTCGCCCGGCAACTCAGAAGCCGGGCGATGGAAGGAACCAAGATATTCGTCCTAAGAACCTGCACGGAGCAGCAAATTCGCTAGGACCGCCCGTCTGCCACAGATCAAAGGAGAGACAACTGTGGTCATCACCGAAGTCCGCATCAAACTCATGGAAGACAACAACGAACGTCTTCAGGCTTTCTGCTCGGTCACATTTGACGACGACTTCGTCATCCGCGATTTAAAAATCATTGAAGGAACCAAAGGCCCGTTCGTCGCCATGCCGAGCCGCAAGCTGACGGACCGCTGTCCCCAGTGTAGTTACAAGAATCATTTGCGGGCGCGATACTGCAACCAATGCGGTCTGCATCTGGATGAAAATC
>JBBQPM010000087.1:0-27783 GCA_038217425.1 Gemmatales bacterium | reverse complement strand
TTCTTCGACAAAATGTTGACGCAATTCTTCGCGCGGCAAAAGCCCGATTCCACCGTCGCGAAGCCGAGATTCATGAAGAATACGAGCATGCCGGTGATCATCACCCACATGGTGTCGGCCGCGACTTTGATTTCCGTCTTGTTGGTGGCGATCGTGGCGGTTGCCTCCTCGAGCTTGCTGTTGGTTTCAGAAAGTTTCTCTTCGATCGTCTTTACTTTTTCTTGAGCGAAGGAACCGCCTGATGAGGCGAAGCAGAGTGCAAAAACGAGCAACCATGGAATACGCTTCATTTGCGTAAACCTCCTGTAGAAGGGTGGGAGGGAACAAACATCCGGCTCGCAAGGGGGCAACTTGCAAAGGCGGGACTAAGTAATAGGCGGGAACGTCCCTGAGCAACTCGGATGCCAATACCTCGACCATTACCCCAATCCCCTCGTTTCCGTGCAATTGTGCTGGTTTTTGTTCGAATATGCGGCGCGGCGGGCGGATGCCAATGCCATAAGACCTGACATCGCTGCTGAGTTTCGATGCACGAATGCAGGCGCGCGATTGAAAGCGACGGTTCGTGGGGCGCGGCAAATGATTCTCGCCAACTCAGGGTTCACGCTTCGCCCCAAGTTCGTTATGCTAAACTCTGGGACGCATCCACGCCATCTTTCTGAAGCCACCTATGCCAACCTACGATTACCTCTGCAACGCCTGCGGCCATAAGTTCGAAGAGTTTCAGTCCATGAAGGATCCGCTCCTCAAAAAGTGTCCCTCATGCAAGAAGAACAAGCTGCAGCGGCTCTTCGGCACCGGCGCGGCCATCATCTTCAAGGGCGCGGGATTCTATCAGACCGACTACCGCAGCGAATCGTACAAGGCCTCCGCCAAGGCCGATCAGGCGCCGCCGGCGACCGAATCCAAGCCCGCGGCCGAACCTGCCAAACCCTCGGCCTCTGATTCCGGCGGCGACAAATCGTCCGGCAAAAAGCCAAAGTCGTAGAATACAGAGGATGCGCCTCCCGTCCCGGCGTCCGCGCCGACTCCTCTCCCCGGGTCGGCGTTTCGGTGTGTTGCTTGCTTTTTGGGTGAACCTGACATGTCCACGACCAAGCGCTGCTACTACGAAATCCTCGAAGTCACCAAGGAAATCTCCGAAGAAGATCTCAAACGCGCCTACCGCGCCAAGGCGATGAAGTACCATCCCGATCGCAACCCCGGCGACGAGGAAGCGGCCGCCTATTTCAAGGAGGCGTCCGAAGCGTACGCCGTCCTCAGCGACGGGCAAAAACGCCAACTCTACGACCGGTACGGGCATGCCGGGCTCAGCAACTCCAACCTGCCCAACTTCAATCAGGGCGGGTTCGAGAATATCTTCGATGCCTTCGGCGATATCTTCGCCAATATGTTCGGCGGCGGGGGCGGCAAACGCGGGCAGCAAGGCGGCGCGTCGCTCCTCTTCCAGATGGAAATCGAACTCGCCGAGGCCTACCGCGGCGCCAAGAAAGTCATCACCATCCCGCGCAATGAGACCTGCGACGAATGCAAGGGCTCTCGCAGCAAGAAGGGGTCCAATCCCTCGGCCTGCAAGACCTGCAAAGGCCACGGCGTCGTCCTCATCGCTCAGGGTTTCTTCCAGCTCAAGCAAACCTGCCGAGCCTGCGGCGGGCGCGGGCAGATCATCACCGATCCCTGCAAAAAATGCAGCGGCCAGGGCAAAATGCAGATCCGCAAGACCCTCGACATCGAAGTCCCCGCCGGTTCGTTCACCGGATTGCGTCAAAGTCTCCGCGGCGAAGGCGAACCGGGCGACCCAGGCCAACCGCGCGGCGATCTCGTCATCGAGTATCACGTCAAGGATCACGCCCTCTTCCGCCGCGATGAAGACACTCTCATCGCCCAGGTGCCGATCACCTTCAGCCAGGCGGCGCTGGGGGGCGAAATCCAGGTCCCCACGCTCGACGGGCCCATGCCCTACGTCCTCAAACCGGGCCTGCAAAGCATGGACGCCGTCCGCATCCCCGGCAAAGGCATGCCCAGCCTGCGCCAGCGCCGGCCAGGCGATCTCATCGTGCAGCTCGTCGTCGAGACCCCCCGGACGATGACCAAACGGCAAGAGGAATTGTTTCGCGAATTGGCCGAGATCGAACACGCGAATGTCTCGCCCCAACGGAAGGGTTTCTTCGATACGATCAAAGAACTGTTTACCGGCGGAGAAAAAGGAAAGTGACCATGAAAGACGAAGCATCCCCCGAACCTGAAATCGAGATGAACGTGCCCGTACCCGACGAATTGACGACGCTCCGCGCCGATCGCGACAAGTTCCGCGACCTGGCCCAGCGCGAACGGGCCGAGTTCGAGAACTATCAGAAACGCCAGCAGCGCGATCGCGAGTCGGAACGCAAGTATTCCAACGGCTCCATCGCCCTGGATCTCTTGCCGGTGCTCGATAACCTCGACCGCGCCATGCTCGCCTCCAGGCAAGCGGGCGAGACCGGCCCGCTCGTGGAAGGCGTCTCCATGGTGCAGACCCATTTCCTCGAAACGCTCAAGCGCCATGGCATCACCCGCATCGACGCGCACGGCAAGGCCTTCGACCCGAATCTGCACCAGGCGATCATGCAAAAGCCGATGGAAGATCTCGATGCGGGGACCATCCTCACCGTCGTCGAACAGGGCTTCATGAACTACGACCGCGTGCTACGTCCCGCCAAGGTGATCGTCTCGTCAAAGGGCTGAAACTTTGGGCAGTGACGAATCGGCGATAATTTTTGGCACCCGTTGTTTCTGAGGTCTAAATCTTTAACCACAGAGGCACAGAGAACACAGAGTAAGGCAAGAAGAGGAAGTTGAAGTCAAGAGAGGAATTGCGTCATCGCGTTCCCGTTTTGTCCCCCCTCTTCCTCTGTGCTCTCTGTGCCTCTGTGGTTAGCTTTTTTCGCTCAAGACCCGCTGTGAGACGAGGAACTCTCTTATGGATCATTTCTCCTACCGCGACCGCGTGCTCCACTGCGAGGACGTCGCCGTCCCCGATCTCGCGGCCAAATTCGGCACGCCGCTCTACATCTACAGCAAAGCGACGCTGCTTCGGCATCTCACGCAACTCCAGGAAGCCTTCGCGGAACTCAGGCCGCTCATCTGCTACAGCGTCAAGACCAACGGCAACCTGAGCATCGGCCGACTCATGCAGCAGCACGGCGCCGGGTTCGACGTCACCAGCGGCGGCGAACTTTACCGCGCCTTGCAAGCGGGGGGCATGGGGCCGCAGATCGTCTTCGCCGGCGTCGGCAAAACCGACGCCGAGATCCGCGCCGCGCTCGAAAATAACGTCCTACTCTTCAACGTCGAGAGCGAAGGCGAACTATCCGCCATCGGCGACGTCGCCCGTCAGATGGGACGCGTTGCGTTAGTCGCGCTGCGCGTGAATCCCGACCTCCCCCCCAAGACGCACGCCAAGACCGATACCAGCGTCAAAGGCGTCAAGTTCGGGCTCGACATCGACACCGTCCTTGAGTTCGCACAAAAAACGGTCGGCCATCCGCACGTGCGCGTCGTCGGACTGCACATGCATCTGGGCTCACCCATTCTTTCGGCAGAACCGTATCGTCAGGGCATCGAAAAAGGTCTCATTTTAATCGATAAGCTCCGTCAGCAGGGGCATAAGATTGAATACTGGAACATGGGGGGCGGGTTCGGCATTCATTACCGCAAGCAGGAAGCCCTCCCCGCGCAGGCGTTCGCGGACGTCATCGTCCCGGGCGTGCAGAAGGCCGGATGCAAGCTGATCCTCGAGCCGGGCCGATTCATCGTCGGCAACGCGGGCATCCTGGTAAGCCAGGTGATTTACACCAAGGAATCGGGGGGCAAGCATTTCGTCATCCAGGACGCGGCGATGAACGACTTGATCCGCCCGACGCTGTACGATTCGTTCCACCGGATTTGGCCGGTCGCGCCGGCGGCAAACGTGCCCTGTCCGCCCGAGGATTTCGAAGCGGAGATTCCGAACACCCGGAAGGTCGACGTGGTCGGCCCGGTGTGTGAATCGGGCGACTTCCTGGCCAAGAATCGGGCGCTTCCCGAGATGGCGCGCGGCGATCTGCTCGCGGTGTTCAGCGCCGGGGCGTACGGCATGGCGATGAGTTCGAACTACAATGGCCGACCCCGAGCCGCCGAGGTGCTGGTCGACGGCACGAACGTGAAGTTGATTCGCCGACGCGAGACGTACGAGGATCTCGTTCGGCCCGAGGTGGAAATATAATGTTTAGCCGCCGCGCCCTCGCGGTGCGATTCGGCGGCGCGGCGGCTAAACATCAGCGAAGGAGCCCCGATCATGATTCGCATCGGCATATGTCTGGGCCTCCTCTGCACCACCATCGCCCATGCGCAGGTTCCCGACAAGGACGCCGCGTTCACCGCCGAGATGATCCGCAAGGCCGAGGACGAGTACAAGAAGTTCTTCAAGCGACCCTCGTCGGTCCTCGAGTACTGGGCCGTCGTCAAGTATGAACGGCAAGTCGGGCAGTTCGAGATCTGCGCCGTCGTCCTCAACGACTTGCTCGAATATCGCGCCAAGAACAAGGAGACGTTCGACAAGGAGATCGTCAAGATCGAGGCGGCGGAAGGGATGTTCGAGTTCCTCAAGCTGCAGACGATCGATCCGTGGACCGCCGATCCCGTCAAGAATAACATTTACCGCGAGAACGCCAGCTTCTTCGTCGATCACGTCTACGCCGCCGTCAAGGGGCACCTGGCCGATCCCGAGCGGTTCAAGAAGTTCATTCCCCGGCTCGCGGCCGAGACGGTCGAGGAGCGGGAGTTTGCCTTCGCGAAGATCTACACCTCGCGCGCCGCGGCCGTGCCGCACCTGGTGCAGGCCTTGCGCGAGAACGTCGAAAAGCCGCTGTTCGGCAAGATCGTCGAACGCATGGTGCGTCTGACGGACGACATCGTGCCGCCGCTCCTGGAGACGCTCCGCGCCGTCGAAGAAGACCCCTCGGCCAAGGATCTGCCGCCGAATGAACGCGCCAAGAAGAATCGCCAGTTGCGCCTGCAGGACGCCAGCGAGGTGAGCCTTCGGCTCACGATCCTGGAGATCCTGCGCAAGCGGGAATTGGCGTCGCAGAGCCCCGACCGGCGGTCGGTGCCGTACTTGATTCATCTGTCGTCGTCGCCGATCTATCCGGAGCTGCTGCGCGAGCGGGCCAAGGAATTGCTCGGTCTCATTCTGGGAGTAAAAACCGAATACCTGCCGCCTGCGAAGGTGACGCTTACGGAGATGGCGGAGAAGCTGTATCAGCACAAGGTTCGCTTCCCGACGTCGGCGGGGGTGCCGTTCTGGAAATGGGACGGCAAGCAGCTCGACTACGAGCCGACGATCATGACGCCGAGCCAGGCGGAGGAATTTTTCGGGCTGCGTTATGCTCGCGATGCGCTCGAGCTAGATCCGAGTTACATTCCCGCGCAGCTGGCGTACCTGAGTTTGATGCTGCAGCGCCGGTTGGGGCCGACTCTCGATAAGTTCGTGCTCCAACCGATGCCCGACGGCATCCATAGTCTGCTCGCCCGGCTCGACGTCGAGCTGTTGCTGAAGCTGCTGGAGCGCGGCCTGGACGAGGGGAATTTTGCGGCCGTGCTGGCCGCGACGCAGATCCTGGGCGACCGCGGCGACATCCGCGCGCTGCGTCAGGGCGCCGGCAATCGGCCTTCGGGCCTGGTCCGGGCGCTCTACTATCCCGATCGCCGGGTGCAGGCGGTCGCGGTGAAGGCGATGCTGAACATGCCGGGCAAGCCGGTCCCCGCGATCGCCGCTCGCGTGGTCGAGGTACTCAATCATTCGCTGACGCTCGACGAATCGAGCCGGGCGCTGATGATCGGCTTTCCGACGGATCAAATTGCTGCGTTCCGCGCCGACCTGGAAGCCGCGACCGGGTTCAAGCTCGTCTCGACGAGCACCGTCGCCAAGGCGTTTCAGGCGATGGAAGGGTTCGCGAACTTCGAGGTCATCTTCCTGCACCAAAACCTCGGCGCCACCGAGATGCCGTACGTCATCTCGCAGCTGCGGCAAAGTAGCGACGCGGGCAGGTTGCCGATCTTTCTGCTCGTCGCCAAGGACAAGCAAAGCGAATGGGAGAAACGGGTTGCACGTTTTCCCGGCGTGCGCGTCCTCCCGGACGTCTGGGCGAAGATGGCGGACGAACTGAAGAACGTCGTGCAAGACGCGATGAAGCAGGCCGGGCTCAAGGAACTCTCCGCCGACGAACGCAAGGCGATCACCCGCAGCGCCGTCGACACGCTCTGGCGCATGGCCCGGCAAGAGATCGCAGGCTATAACCTCATTCCCAATTCGGAGAAGGATACGACGGTCGACAACGTCTTTCGGCTCATCAAGAAGGGGGAGTTCGCCACCGAGGGGATGGAGATCCTGGGCCGGCTGCCGGGGTTCATGGTGCAGCAGGAGTTAGTCCGGCTCACGGTCGATCCGGGTCTGGACAAGCAGCGCATCACGGCGGCGAGGGAGCTGAATCGCCATGTGCAGAAGCACGGGCTTCTGGTCGGTAAGAATCAGGTGGAGCAGTTGCGCGAGGCGCTGCTGAATCCGAAGAGCGACGTGAACTTGAAGCGTGAACTGTCGTTGTTGGCGGGGAGTCAGCGGATCACGTCGTCGCAATCGGGGACGCGGCTGTTTCAGTTCGCGCCGCCGGCGCCGATGCCGATCCCGCCGAAGCCGTTGCCGCCGGCGGTTCCGTGACACCCCCTTGTCGGGCCCGGGCGAAATTGCTAAAAATCGAGTTCGCTGCGAAAACGAGTTTCTTGGTTTCGACCCTTGAAATCGGCTTCAGGGCCGATAAAACACTCCAGAACTTAATGGTTTATTCTGCTTCCAGGCACGAAAGTCGAACGTGGCGGAGGTGGTGAGGACCGCAATGTCGATCACGAAAGACCGAAAAAACGAAATTATCGATCAGTATCGGCGCGAAGCCAAAGACACTGGCTCCCCCGAAGTCCAGATCGCGCTCCTGACCGCTCGCATCCTCGAGCTGACGGGACATCTGAAAACCCATAAGAAAGATCACGCGTCGCGGCGCGGCTTGCTCATGATGGTTTCCAAGCGATCGGGCCTGCTGAACTATCTGCGCAATAAAGACCGCAATCGCTATCTCGTCGTCATCGGTCGCCTCGGTCTGCGTAAGTAAAGTCACTTGCGGGAGAGCTGGGCTCTCCCGCCACTCGTTTCGATCGACAAGGGCCTTGCCACTTCCGCCCCCTCCGACTTCCTGCCTACCTTTTTCGAGGGTATCCAGTGCAGGTAGCTCGCGTTGAACTTCAATTGGGTCAAAACACGCTCTCCATCGAAACCGGCAAAATCGCCCGGCAAGCCCACGGCTCCGTCGTCGTTACCTTCGGCGAATCCATGGCCCTGGTCGCCGCCTGCGAAGGGCCCGAAATCCCCGGGAAAGACTTCTTTCCCATGACCGTCGATTATCGGGAAAAAACCTATGCCGCGGGCAAATTCCCCGGCGGCTTCATCAAACGGGAAACCAAACCCTCCACCAAAGAAATCCTCGTCAGCCGCATGATCGACCGTCCGCTGCGCCCCCTCTTCCCCGCCGACTACTTCCGCGAAGTCCAGATCACCGGCAGCCCCCTCTCCTTCGATCGCGAAAACGATCCCGATATCCTCGCCATGATCGGCGCCAGCGCCGCGCTGCACATCTCGCACATCCCGCTCACCAAGCCCATCGCCTCCATCCGCATCGGCCGCATCGGCAATGACCTCATCGTCATGCCGACGCTCGCTCAAATGGAAGAAAGCGACCTCGACCTGATCGTGGCCGGCACCCGCGACGCCATCACCATGATCGAGGGCTTCTCGCGCGAGATGTCCGATGATCAGATGGCCTCGGCCATCCTCCTGGGACACCGCGAAATCGTCCGCATCATCGGCGCCATCGAAGAGCTGCGGACCAAGGCAGGTCTGGGCGCCAAGGAATTCGCCGCCGCCAAGGCCGACGCCCCGGTCAAGGAACTCATCCGCCAAAAGTTCTACGAAGAATTCAAGACCGTCAAGCAGACCTCCGGCAAGATGGATCGCGCCGACGCCATCAAGGCGCTCAAGAAGAAGATCGCCGCCGAGTTCATCCCCGCCGAGGGCAAGGGCGAACACGAACCGGCGCAGGTTTCCGCCGCCCTTTCCTGGCTCGAAGAACGGGTCGTCCGCGATCTCATCCTCGAGGGCAAACGCATCGACGGCCGGCAGCCCAAGGAGATCCGGCAAATCACCTGCGAAGTCGGCTTGATCCCCCGCACCCACGGCTCCGCCCTCTTCACCCGCGGCGAAACGCAAGCGCTCGTCTCCATCGTCCTGGGAACCGCCGGCGACGAACAACGCGTCGACGGCATGCTCGACGAGTACTCCAAAAAGTTCATGCTCGACTACAACTTCCCGCCGTTCTCCGTCGGCGAAGTCAAGCCAAACCGGGGCCCGGGCCGACGCGAAATCGGGCACGGCGCCCTCGCCGAGCGAAGCCTCAAGTCGGTCATTCCTCTGCCCGACAAATTCCCCTACACCATCCGCGTCGTCTCCGACATCCTCGAGTCCAACGGCTCCAGTTCGATGGCTTCCGTGTGCGGCGGCACCCTCGCCCTCATGGACGCCGGCGTCCCCATCAGCGACCCCGTCGCCGGCATCTCCATCGGCCTGGTCAAGGAAGGCGACAAGTTCGTCCTGCTCACCGACATCATGGGCGACGAGGATCATTACGGCGACATGGACTTCAAAGTCGCCGGCACGATCCGCGGGATCACCGGCATCCAGCTCGATCTCAAGATCGAAGGCATCAACGAAGAGATCCTGCGGGCCACGCTCGAACAGGCCAAGGAAGCTCGGCGTGAAATCCTCAAGAGCATCGTCAGCACCTTGCGCTTCCCGCGGGCCGAGATCAGCACCCGGGCGCCTCGGCTCATCATGATCCACATCAACCCCGAGAAGATCGGCGCCCTGATCGGGCCCGGCGGCAAGAACATCAAGGGGATCCAGGAATCGACCGGCGCCAAGATCGACATCGACGACGACGGTTCGGTCTACATCTCGCATTCGGATTCCGCCGGCGCCGAGGCCGCCCGTTTGCGAGTCGAAGCGATCACGGAAGAAGTCAAGGTCGGCAAGATCTACGACGGCAAAGTGACGTCGATCAAGGATTTCGGCGCCTTCATCGAGATCATGCCGGGCCGCGACGGTCTGTGCCACATCAGCGAACTCGACGACAAGTACGTGGACCGCGTTGACGCCGTCTGCAAGGTGGGCGACCGCATGCAGGTGAAGGTGATCGCGATCGACGACCAGGACCGCGTGAAGCTGTCGCGCAAGGTGTTGTTGCGTCCGGAAGGTTCGCCGGCGCCGCAGCGCGAGGGCGGCTCTCATGAAGGGGGCGGACATCGCGAGGGGGGCGGCGAACGCCGAGAACCGCGCCGCGACGACCGGCGGCCGCGCCGGGATTAGGGGTTTTTCCTCGAGCCCGCAGCGCAAGCAAGGTCAGATTCAATCCTTGCTCGCGCTGCGGGCTCCTGGCATTTTCTAGCGCCGCTCGGCCCGCGAGATGTTCACATTCACCGCCCCGCACTCGCGGGCGGCGTCGAGCGCCAGCACGAAATACTTGTAGTCAAGCTTCTCGTCGCCGTTGAAGGTCACCACCTTCTCCTTCGCCTTCGCCAGTAACGGCCGCAATCGGTCCTTCAGCTCGCTCTCGGGCACCGGATCCTGATTGACGTAGAACTTGCCGTCGGCATCCGCGCTGATCACGATCTGCGGATTGTCGGCGGCGTCCTTCGTCACCGCCTGCGGCAACGTAATGCGAATCAGCGGCGTCATCATCGACGAACTGAGCATGAAGAAGATGAGCAACTGAAAGACGCAGTCGATCATCGGCGTCATGTCCAGGGAAGCGTTCGGGCGCCGGGCACGGCGAATGGCCATGGGTTAGCTCCCGCTCATTTCGTGCTCGGCGGCCCGAGCCGGGGTCTTGGCCGCGAACCACTGATCCAGGTACGAGAGCATCCACTCCATCGAGAGCGCCGTCTTGGCCGCCCGCGCGTCGAGCAGCTGGAACACCGCCACGCAGGGAATCGCGACGACGAGACCGAAGACGGTGGTGATGAGCGCCTCCCAGATGCCGCCCGCCAGGTCCGCGGGCTGTACCACGCCGTCCTTGAGTTCGATCTGGTGAAACGCGCCGACCAGGCCCGTCACCGTGCCCAAAAGTCCGATCATCGGCGCCACCTGCGCGATCATGCCGAGCCAGTTGAGCCGAGTTTCGAGCACGATCAGCTGCTGCGACCCCTCGCGCTCGGCGATTTCCTTACGCTTCTCGGGTTCCAGGTGCAGATGATCGAGATAGGTCTCGGCCAGGCGGGCGACCGGGGTATTCCAGCGCTGCAGCTCGAGCCGAGCGTCTTCGACGCGATGGTGGACCAGGAACGTCTTGAGCCGGGTCACGAGTCGGCGAAAGTTGCCTCCGTACCACAGGAACGCGGCACAGCGATCGACGATCAGCGCCAACCCCAGCACCGAACACACGAGCAAAGGCCACATCGCGAAGCCGCCCTTGTCGAAGAGTTGTACCGGCGTGTTGTCCCAAAACATGAATGCCTCCGCTCCGCTGGATCCACCTTGCCACATCGTTATATGACCGCGTCTATTGGCAGGCACACGACGCCCCCATAAAAATCTCCACATGTCCAGCGAACTCTCCGAAACGTCAGCACCCCCTGAATCTCCCGCTCTCCCGGCCCCCGCCTGGGCGCCGCTGGATTGGCTCCTGCTCGGCCTGCTGCTCGTCCTCGCCTTTCTGCTCGGCGCCTTCCGCGCCACCAACAACGATCTCTACTTCCACTTCGCCGTCGGCAAACTCCTCGGCCAGAGGGGCTACTCCTTCGGCGTCGATCCGTTCTCATGGACCACCGAAGGCCAATACTGGGTCAACCACGCCTGGCTCTACGCCTGGAGCATTCACGCCTATTTCCAGGCGTTCGGCGGCCCCGCGCTCGTCGCGCTCCATGCCAGCTTCGTCGTCATGATGACGCTGCTCCTTTGGGCCGCTCGGCCCCGGGACGTCCGCTGGCTCACCGCCACGGAAGCGATCGGCCTGTGCGTACTGGTCGCCAGCCCGCGCTTCGGCGTACAGCCGGCGACGCTATCGCTGGTCTTCTGGGCGGGACTTCTCGCGGTTCTCTTCCGCGCCGGGATTCTCGGTCATCACCCCGAGCCGCTCGGCAGACGCCTTTGGATTCTGCCGCCGCTGTTCCTGCTCTGGGCCAACGTCGACGTCGGCTTCATGTTCGGGCTGTTGCTGCTGGGACTCTGCCTCTGCGCGGCCTCGCCCCACCGCGCCCTCCTGGGCCGGGTGACGCTGGCGTGTCTGCTCGCCTGCTGCCTGAACCCGCATCACGTCCGCGTCTTCACGCTGCCGCCGGAACTTAGCTACATCCTCGTCAGTCTACACCTCGATTTACTGCCAGCCGCATGGGTCGACGCGGGGCGTACGCTGCACGGGCTGTACGTGCCGGCTCATTACCTGCTGCATTCGCCGTTGTCGTCGACATACCTGAATCTCTCCGGGCAATCGGTCGCGGGGCTCCTTTACTTTCTGGTTCTGATGGGCTATCTGGCGAGCCAGGCGGCGCTCGTCGTGCTGTCGATCCGCGTGCGTCAACCGGTCCCCTGGGCCGGCGCGCTCGCCGGCGGCGTCTTCACGCTTCTAAGCTTGATGTTGGCTCGCCTCATCCCGTGGTTCGCAGTCCTGGCGGCGCCGCTATTCCTGCACAACTTGGCGGCGCTCGCCCGGCTCAAGCCGATGCCCGCGCCCTCCTGGCCCGGCGTGCTCAGAATCACCGCCCTGCTTTTCTTCGCCGTCGGAATCGTGCTCGCCATCCCCGGCTGGCTCCACTCGAACAAATGGGACGCATTCGCCCCGCGCCGCGTTGCCTTCGCCGTCCACGAAAATCAACCCCTGCGCCGCCTCGCCGAACGCCTTGCCGCCGAGAAACCGGCCCGCGTCCTGTCGCTCAATCTCGACTTCCCCGCTTACCTGGCTTATTTCGGCTCCGGAACCAAGTCCTACATGGACACGCGCTTTGAGCTGTTCGCAAAGCAGGCCGGGACGTTCCGCGAACTTCGCAAGAGCCTCGACGACGACGCCAAGAACTGGAGCGACCGCCCGTTCTGGCAAGAGGAAGCGGAGCGCGAGGGGATCGACGTTATCGCCTTCACCGAAGGTTTCACGCGCGGCGGCGAGCTGGCGCCGATGCTGCTTCGCTTCTGGTCGCGGAACGAAGATTGGCCGATGCTCTACGGCGACGGCGCGGCTCAAGCATTCGCCCGCAGAACCGCCGACCGCCCGCGCGGCCCCGACCTGCGCGACGCCTGGACCCGCCGTGCCTTCGGGCGACCCGCCGGCCCCCCCCCGGCGATCCCGACCGGCAAGCAGGGAGCGACTAGCGTGGCCGACATCTATTGGGGACGCGTCGCCCAGCTGCAGGAATCGACCGCGGAGCCGTGGTTCCTGGCAGAATACTACGAATTTGAGCGTAAGGGCGTGCAGCTCACGCTGCAAATCGCGGCACGGGAGCAACATATCGGCGTGGGGTTGCAGGGACTCACGGCCGGGCCGGTCGCGGCGGTGCTGCACACGTTGGGGCTCGGGGCGTACTTCAACGCCTACCAGATGCCGGAGCTTCCGGTGCTCGCGGTGCAGGAAAGTCTGCGTTTGACGAAGATCGCGCCGGAGCCGTTTCCGATTCAGCAGGGTCCGGAGCCGAACATGGTTTTGGCGCGGGGCTACGGGCTGTTGTTTCATACGGTGGAAGGGCCATGGCTGGAGTATCGGCGTGGGATGGTGCTCAGTTCGGCGCTGCAGAACTGGCGCCGCTACCAGACCGCCGCCGCCGCCAATCGCGCCATGGTCGAGGCGATCAAGGCGTACCACCCTGTCACGCCCGAGAACATCTTGCAGATCCTCGAGCCGCGCGACGCCTTGCGCAGGGTCCTGCAGGAATTCAACTACATCGACGCCGACGTCAATCTGCTCGAAAGCATGATCCTGCAAGCCACCCAGGTGCTGCAGAGCAACGTCCAAAAGTCGCCGCGCCTCGCTTTCCGCATCGACGAATGGGAAAAGGAAAAACGCCGAATCGAACCGACGCTGCGCAAGCGCTCCGACGAATACGAACTCTCCGTCGCCGACTTCCGCGCCGAGACGCCGGAGAATCAATTCATCAGGCACCTGCGCGCCGAGTCGTTGGGGTTGGCAACCGTCGCGCTGGAGAATCTCGAGAAGATCAAGATCACCGAGGAGATGCTGAAGCAAGAGCCGATCTTTTGCGGCCGGATCCTGCTGGCGACGGCGCAGATCTACATGCGGTTCGGCCGAACCTCGGACGTATTTCGGCTGATTGACGAGAATCTGCAGGCGGCCGACGTCGCCCGCCAGATGGGCGCGCTCTACTATGCGTACTTAGGCGTCTTCACAAAGTCGTGTCTGGGCTTTCACGCCGAAGCCGATCAGATCTTGCACGAGCAGATCGAGAAACGGTTTCCGCCCAGGGAAATCTTTCACCGCACGAGCCGGCGCGACATCAGTCTCTACGCGGTCAAGAGCCAACTCGACGTCGCCGCCACGCTGCTGGCCGGCGGCATCCCCCTGGGAGGCCTGCACGATCTGCACCGCGCCGGCGGGCACGTGCTCGACGTCAACATACTTCCCGAAGTCCGTATGTTCCGCGGACTCCTCGCCCTGGAGCAAGGCCTGACCCGCGAGGCGCTGCGCCACTTCGAAGCCGCCCTCGAATACGATTGGCCCGACAACTACTTTCCCGAGCGCGGCGTCATTCGGAACTACCGGAACCTGCTCAAGAAACAGCTCGAAAAATAACGCGAATCGGCTCAAGTCCGCGGCCCGCCGAGCGCTGAAGCCCCAAGATGACATTCGTACTCCAGGCCGCGTGCCGTTCAAGGCTCGCCTTCCGCAAACGGGGCGCCTGGGGTATAATGTGTCCGTCCGCCGCCCGAAAGCGGCGTCTAAACCCTTTATCGTTCGAGTATGTGGGACACTGTGGTCGCGCCCTTGCCCCGGAGGGGGCAAAGTAATCTCGCCCTCCTGCCCCCGAGGGGGACGAAGTAATCGCGCCCTCCTGCCCCGGAGGGGACAACGTAATCGTGCCTTCTTGCCCCGAAGGGGGCAAAGGGATGTAGCCACGGGTGGAGCGCAGCGCAACCCGTGGTAAGGCGAGTCGACTGTCTGTCGCTCCGGAGGAGCGAAGGAGACGTTTACCTTGATGGCCGTAGCCTCCTCTGCCCCCTGCCGGGGCAGCCGAATTTTCTCGGGCAACCACGGGTTGCGGCCAACCACGGGTTGCGCTGCGCTCCACCCGTGGCTACCATCCTTCGCCCCATCCGGGGCGACAATCCGCGCACGGGAATTTGCAGCGAGCGGCGTTGAGCGAACGATCGGAACCGGAGCCGATTTTTCTACAAGAGTTCAAGCATGAGACGATTCGCAATCCTCACCCTTTGCTTCGTTTTCGCCAGTGACGCCAGCGCGCAGCTGGTGAGATCCGATTCCCGGGTAAAGTCCACGATCAAGGCAGGCCCGATCGGAGCCGACGGCAAGCAGACGGTCGAGTTGTTGCTCAAGATCGACCCCGGCTGGTACATTTACGCAAATCCGATCGGCCATGAGGATTTCGTCGATTACCAAGTGACCGTTCGGGCGATCGGAGTCAAAGAGTACAAGGTTGAGTATCCCGGAAGTGCCGCCGCCAGCAAAGAATTCGGAGACTACAGGCTGAAGGTGTTCGACCGAGATACTACTATCGCCATCGAATTAATCCGCATTCCCGGTGAACCGGCGACCCTCCGGACGGTGGTCAATGCCGCGAAAGGCGAGCAATGTCCGTTGCTGCCGGGGGCGCTCGTCAACAAACTGGAGTAAGTCGCTCAGTGTTTTGGCTTGGCGATGCACTCGCCGATTCAGTCCTTCTGGAGAACTTGCCCGCGCCGCCAGGAGGCGGCGGCTAAACGGGCGACGAACATTCTGCTACAGGAGCCCCCTCATGAAACGATTCGCGATCCTCGCCCTTTGCTTCGCCTTCGCCAGTGACGCCAGCGCGCAGCTCATGAAGTCCGATTCAAAGGTCAAGACCACGCTCAAGGCGGGCCCGATCGGCGCCGACGGCAAGCAGACTGTCGAGTTGTCGCTCAAGATCGACTCCGGTTGGCACCTCTACGCCAATCCCGTCGAAAACGCCACGATTCTCAATAGCCAGACCAAAATAACGGTGCTGGGAGCCAAGAACGCAGAGGTCAAATACCCTGTCGGCACTTTGAAGGTAACAGGCGATGACAAGTACAAGATCTATCAAGACGACGTCAAGATCCAGGTGTCGCTGACGCGCACGCCGGGCGAAGCGGTAACGTTCAAGATCCTGGTCAGCGCTTGCAGTGATAACAACGCTTGCTTGCTCCCCGCAACAATCGTCACCAAGGTAGAATAAGTCATCCACTCGTCGATTCATTCAGTCAATCTCGGGAACTTGCTCGCGCCGCCAGGAGGCGGCGGCTAAACGGGCTGCGACATTCTGCTCCAGGAGTTCAATCATGAAACGATTCGCGATCCTCGCCCTTTGCTTCGCCTTCGCCAGTGACGCCAGCGCGCAGCTCATGAAGTCCGATTCAAAGGTCAAGACCACGCTCAAGGCGGGCCCGATCGGCGCCGACGGCAAACAGACCGTCGAAGTGATGCTCAAGATCGACGCCGGCTGGCATCTCTACGCCAACCCCGTCGGCAACGAAGACTTCCTCAACAGCCAAACGAAGGTCACCGTGGTCGGCGACAAGAATGCGAAGATCACGTACCCGGCCGGCACAGCGATGAGCCTGGGGGACGTCAAGTTCAAGGGCTACGAACACGACGCGAAGATCGTGGTCGAGCTGACGCGCACGCCGGGCGAGTCGGCGACGCTCAAGATCCTGGTCAGCGCCTGCGACGACAAGAATTGTCTGCTGCCGGGCGTGATCGTCGCGAAGGTGGAATAGTTCCATAAGCCCAACGGGTGAGGTACTCCGAACCCTTGGGATCTGGCGGTACGCGGGCGTTTATCCCAGGGGTTCGGAGTACCTCACCCGCTGGGCTTAGATAATTACCTACGCCCCGTGGTAGTCGATGTCCTTCACCTCGAGGGCGTGCCGCTGAATGAAGTCGCGGCGCGGCTCCACCTTCTCGCCCATCAACGTGCGAAACATCTCGTCCGCCTTGAACGCGTCCTCCAGCCGAACTTGCAGCAGCGTCCGGCGATCCGGGTCGAGCGTCGTGTCCCACAGCTCCTCGCCGTCCATTTCGCCCAAACCTTTGAAACGCTTGACGTCCATCCCCTTTTCGCCGATCGTGCGAACCTTGGCCACCAACACCCGCAAGTGCGGCAACGTCTGACGCCGGCCCTCGGCTTCGAGAAAGAAACGCTCCGGCGGTTCCCGCCCGGCAATGCGCGGCGCCGGGATCAAATCGCTCGGCTCCAGGCCCAGGTTCTTCATCGTCTCCAGCCCGCGATTGATCGTCCGCACTTCGTGCAGTTCGTGGAACGAAAACGCCTCTTGCTTGCCGTTGGTCTCCTCGTCGGCAATCACCACTTTCAGGCCGTTGCGAACGAGTTCTTCGCGGAAGGCGTCGACCTCGGCGCGGTTGAAGAACCAGTGCTCCTCCTTGCCCAGCGACGCCCGAATCATCGGCAACTTGCCGTCCTTGAGGCGGGTGAGCAGGCTGGCGACGTTGAAGCCGCGCCGCTCCACGATTTGCAGCGCGTCCTCGAGTTCTTCCAGAGACTTGACCAGGAGTTGCAAACGATCCGCTTCGAGCACCGCCGGATCCTTCTCGCCGACAAGGAGGCGAGTGCCGTCGACGCCGCGCTCGAGGAGTTCGGTGCTCATCTCGCCCAGCGTCTGCACGTAACGGATCGATTTCTTCTGCGTCACCTTGAACAGCGGCGGCCGGGCGACGAAGATTCGGCCATTCTCCAGCAGCTTGCGCATTTGCCGATAGAAGAACGTCAGCAGCAGCGTGCGGATGTGCTGGCCGTCGACGTCGGCATCGGTGAGGAGGATGATTTTGCCATAACGGAGGCGGGCGATTTCCTCGGTATTGCCGATGTCGATGCCGATGGCGGAGATGAGCGAGCAGATTTCCTCGTTGGCGAGAACGCGTTCGACGCGGGCTTTCTCGACGTTGAGGACTTTGCCGCGGAGCGGCAGAATCGCCTGGTAATGGCGATCGCGGCCGTTGTCCGCGGAGCCGCCGGCCGAGCCGCCTTCGACGAGGAAGAGCTCGGACTCTTCGCGATCCCGCGTGGTGCAGTCCATGAGCTTGCCGGGGAGCCCGCCGGAGTTGAGGATGTTCTTACGATCCTTGAGCGCCTTCTTCGCCTTCTGGGCCGCCTCGCGCGCCTCGGCGGCCAGGATCACTTTCTTCATGATCTTGCTGGCGTCCTTCGGGTTCTCTTCCAGAAACACTGTGAGAAACTCGTAAACCGCGCTGCCGACGTACGATTCGACTTCGGGGTTATTGAGGCGGATCTTCGTCTGCGACTCGAACTGCGGCTCCGGAACCTGGATGCTCACGACGGCGGCGATGCCTTCGCGGAAGTCTTCGCCGATCGGTTCGACGTTTTTGAACATCTCCTGTTTCTTGCCGTACGTGGTGAGCGCGCGGGTGATGGCGCCGCGAAAGCCGGAGAGGTGGGTGCCGCCGCCGGGGTTGTGGGCGTTGTTGGCGTAGCAGCGGACGCGCTCTTCTTCGCCGGTCGTGTACTGGAACGCGACTTCGATGCGGACGTGCTCGATGGTCCGATCGACGTACAGAACCTTGTGGATCGATTCTTCGGAGCGATTGATGTAGGCGACGTATTCGGCCACGCCGCCGGTGGCGTGGAAGATTTCTTCGCGCCCGCTGGCTTCGTCGGTGAGCTTGATGGCCAGGCCCTTGTTGAGGAAGCTCAACTCGCGCAGACGGGATTCGAGCGTATCGTAATCGAATTTGACGTCGCCGAAGATCTCTTTGTCGGGCTTGAACGTGATCTTCGTGCCGGTGCGGTTGCCGGAGGTTTGGCCGATCTCCTTGACCTCGGTGATGGCTTTGCCGCGCTCGTATTCTTGCGTATACACTTTGCCGTATCGACGAACTTCGGCCTCGGTCCATTCCGAGAGTGCGGTGACGGCCTTGGCGCCCATGCCGTGCAGGCCGGCGGAGGTCTTGTACGAGTCCTTATCGAATTTCGCCCCGGCGCCGACCGTCGTCAGCACCAGCTCCAGCGTCGATTTGTTCTCGTCAGGATGGATGTCGATGGGAATGCCCCGGCCGTCGTCGGTGACGAAGACGCTGTTATCGACCTGGATCTTGACGTGAATGTTCTTGCAAAAACCCGCGAGCGCCTCGTCGACGCTGTTATAGACAAGTTCGTAGACGAGATGGTGGAGTCCCTTGACGCCGGTATCGCCGATGTACATGCCGGGCCGGGCGCGGATGTGGGCGGCGTCGCGCTTCACCTTAACGTTCTTGCCCTCGTACTGATCCATCGCATCGGAAAGTTCGGGCTGCACAATGACATCGGTACTCATAACTCGCATCCTCGCTTGCAAAAAATCTTCCGCTCGCCTGGCATTTCGCGAGCGCTAATCGAAGAAATGGCGTCACTTCTTCCACGTCCCGCTCTTGAAGCGGAGATCCTTGATCCCCTGGTTTGGGACCGCCTTCTTCATCTTCTCGAGCAATCCGCGCTTCTGAAAACTCGCCAACTCCTGGAGCAGAATGGCGCTATCGACCTCGACCTCCAGGATGCCGCGGCGAATCTGCGTCACGCGCGTGTGACTTTGATGCTGCACGCCCACCGCCTCGGCCCAGGCGTTTTCGAGCTGCTGCCGAGCCGCCCGTCTGCCCCAGCCGCGCGACGTGAAAAGCTGGGCGAGGATCTCCTTGAGCGGCTCGGGGCCTTTTTCCGGTTTGTAGATGATGAGCGACATCGTCTTCTCCACAGCCCGCAGCGCCAGCAAGGATCTCTTGTTACCTTGCTGGCGCTGCGGGCTCAAATAACGCCGTTGTCTTCTCCGAAGCCCGCAGCGCCAGCAAGGATCTCTTGTTACCTTGCTGGCGCTGCGGGCTCAAAATATCATCCCGCCGCAGCCGCCGCCACCACCGGCACCACCACGTACACATAGTTCGGCTCGTAGCGAAACAGCGCCGGCGAGTTGCCGTCGTTTAGCTCCAGCTGGATCGACGCGTCCGGCTCGACCACTTTCAGCATGTCCGACAGAAACTTCGGGTCGAAGCTGATGTCGAGGTTCTTGCCGTCGTAATCGATCGGCAACTCGACCTTCGAACGCCCCGATTCCGCCCCCTTGGCCTGCAACGTCAGCTTCTTTTTGGCGAAGCTGAACGTCACGCGCTTGCTCTCCTGGTCGGTCATGATCGCGGCCTGGCGCACGGCGCTGTAGAACGGCCCCACCATGAGCGGCACCCGGGCGGCGTGCTTGGGCGGAATCACTTGCCGATAGTTCGGGTAACGCCCCTCCACGAGCCGACTGTAGATCATGGCCCGTTCCGTCTTCATCAGCACCTCGTTGGTGCGAAAAGCGATCTTGATGATTTCGTCGGGCTCGGTGAGATTGCGCTCCAGGAGCATCATCGCCTTGGACGGAACAACGGGCATTTGGCCCTTGGTGCCGTGTCCGCCGTGCGCAGTCGCCGGGCCTGACATCACTGCCAGACGTCGGCCATCGGTCGCCACCAGCGTCGCCTTGTCGTCTTCGAGCTCCCAGAGGATGCCGGTGGTCGCCCCAAAGCGGGCGTGTTCCGCGGACGCGACGGAGAAGATCGTGCGCTTGATCATTTCACGCAGCACCCCGGCCGTCATTTCGTGGTAGCTTTCCTCGGCGAAGCTCGGAATGTCGGGAAAGGCGGACGGATCTTCGCTGAGCATCTCGAACTCGGTGCTTGCCCCTTTGATGAAGCACGCCTCGGAAGTCGCTTCGATGGTGATTTCATCGTCGGGAAGCTCGCGCAGGATCGAGATCAAACGAGCGGTGGGCAGAAGCGCCTCGCCCGGCTGTTCCGCGGTGACGCCAAGGACGTCGAGACGGACGCCCAACTCAAGGTCGGTGGCCATCAGCGTGCAGCGATCCTCCTTGAGGATGGCCTTGAGATTGCGCAGGACTGGTTTCACTTCCTTGGTCGCGACGGCGACGCTGGCAAGCTGACAGGCCGACAACAAACCCTCGCGATGACACGTCACTTTCATGTTATTTCCTTGATAAATCCCTTGGCAGTAGTAAGGTGCCGAGGCTTTTTGTTCCTTCTCGGAGTCCTCCTGACTCAAAACCTTCTGAAATAAACGGTTACGACGCAGTAGGCGGTGTGCAAAAGCCGTTTGTCGAGCGTTGTCCGAAGGCGGCGCTGCGTTGACGAATACCGGCCGAATCGAGCGTCCGTAGCAGCTGCCCCAAAGAGATGACGTCCACTGTCCTGGTATGAGCCCGCGGATAACAGGTTTTGCACGCGGTTGTCATCAGCCGAGTTCCGTCTGCAACTGGTACACCGTCCCGGCGAGCCCGGCGTCGGCGGTCAGGGCTTCATCGATCTTCTTGCAGGCGTGCAGTACCGTCGTGTGATCGTGTCCGCCGAAATAGTCGCCGATCTGCTGGAGCGACAACGGCGTGAGGCGACGGGCCAGGTACATGCTCACTTGCCGGGGGACGAGAAACCCGCGTAGCCGGCTGCGGCTCTGCAGCTGCTTCGGCTTGAGCTGGAAGTGTTTGCCGACATGCGTCGCGATTCGCTCGATCGAGGGCTTCAAGGCGTCGATCTGGCTCTGAAAGTGATCGACGATCGTCTTCAAGGTGAAGCGGTGCGGTTGCAACTTGTATAGGTTGTGGAGCTGATGCATCGCCCCTTCCAGGATTCGGCCATTACCGACCAGGCGTTCGGCGAGCCAATCGAAAACCTCCGCGGGAACGGCGAGCTGTTTTTGCAGGGCGCGTTCCTCGAGAAAGGTGCGTCGGCTGGCCGCGGACCAGGCAGGCATCGACACCACCAATCCGGCGGCGAGTCGTGAAGCGAGGCGCGACGGAAAGCGTTCGCCGCGAAAGTTTAAGTGCCGGGGCCCAGCGTTCGCGGTGACCAGGGTGGGTCGGCCGAGACTGTGCCGATGATCCAGCAGTTGCACAACGCGTTCCCAGGCGGACGCGGGGAGGAACTGCAGATCTTCGAGGGCGGTCAGATCGGCGTCGAACAGCGATTGTTCCAGGGAGACTTCACTGGGATCGTAGGCAAGATCGCGGGCGGACCAGGCCTGGATGTCGAGATTGTCAGCTTCGTGGATCGCCTCGCCGAGCAGGAAGGTTTTACCGACACCCCCCGGGCCGTGTAGGAGAACCACGGGGACCGCGGAGGCGAAATTACCCCGAGCCAAGGCGGTAAATATTTCGTGAATAATTGTCCACGCCGAGCGGTTTTCGGGCAGACGGATGAGTCGGCTGCGAACAGTGGGGTTGGACATGACCATGACCCGCCGGGAGATTGAACGCAAAGCTCGAATTTGTAGATAGTTGCGACCGATCCAGACGGCGCGTTTCGGAGGGGTTCCTCCTTTAGATATTATATCGAAAACGGGGGGAAAGCCCAGGGATGGCTAGCCCTGGGGACGCGCCGCCGGTTCCTGGCGCTTTCTCAGGGATAGCCATCTCTGAGCTTTCGCGGCTACGGTCGGGAATTTTTCGCCGGCGTCGGTATCATACTTGTACCCTGTAACCACTTAGCTCCCGAGCGACCCATGTACTATTCTCTCCTCGCGGACGTCATCGACACGCTCCATCTGGGGTACGTCCTGTACGTCATCATTGGGCAACTACTGATCTTTGTGGGCGTCGCCGTCGGCTGGCAGGCGATCCGCAATCCGTGGTTTCGCTACACGCACCTGGCCATGATGGTGATCGTCGCCATCGAGGTGATCTTCAACATCACCTGCCCGCTCACGGACTGGGCGGTCGATCTGCGTAAGGCTGTCGGGCTGACCCCGAAAGAGGGGACGTTCATCGGTAATATGGCGAACGAATGGCTCTTTTACGAAGCGCCGCCGGAGGTGTTTCTGATCGGGTATTTGACGTTCGCGTTCCTGGTGATCGGTTCGTTTTTCGTGGCTCCCCCCCGGCGAACCCGGCTTTCGATCACGACGCAAGTGGCTCTGGTGCATTGGGTGATCGGGCTGGCGTTCGTGATGATGATGCGCGATACCATCATCGAAGATGTTCGCGGCAACCGCTCGCCCCCGGTGTCGTTTCCGCTGGGCGTGTTGATCCTGATCGATGGCACGCTGTGGTGGTGGCTGGGACGTGGCCTGCAACCGAAGCCGGACGTTGTCACGCCGACTTCCGTAGAGCCGGAGACGCAGCTTGTTGCCAGGTGACCTGACGTGCCAGACCTTCGTCCAGCGAAGTCGTGGGTCGCCAGGCGAGGTGCCGCTGGAGCTTGGACGTATCGGCGAGGGTGGTACGTTGGTCGCCGAGGCGTGCGGGCTCCTGGCGGATGAGGGGGCGTTTGCCGAGGATCTGTTCGAGTCGGCCGAGGATGTCCCAGACGGAGGCGGTTTCGCCGCCTCCTAAATTGTAGACTTCGCCCAGCGGGGCCTTGAGGGCGGCGATGGTCGCCTCGACGCAGTCGTCGACGTACGTGTTGCCGCGGACTTGTTGGCCGTCGCCGTAGACGGTGACGGGTTGGTGGTGCATCATGGCTTCGATGAAGCGGTGGTAACCCATGTCGGGGCGTTGGCGCGGGCCGTAGACGGAGAAGTAGCGGAGCACGACGAGGGGGAGTCCGCGTTCTTCGAAGGCGCGGCACAGATGTTCGCTGGCGAGTTTGGTGACGCCGTAGGGGGAGCCGGGGCGCGTGGGGAGCGTCTCGTCGCCGGTGCTGTACTTGCCGTAGACGGACGAGGTCGAGGCGTAAACGAAGCGTTCGAGAGTGGGAAGGCGACGCGCGGCTTCGAGCAGGCGCTGCGTCGCGGTCAGATTGCACGAGGCGTACAGATCGAATTCGCTCCAGCTCTTGACGAGCCCGGCCATGGCCGCGAGATGAAAGACGGCTTGCACGCCCTCCAGGGCTTTCTCGAGCGAATCGTGGCGCAGGTCGAGTTCGTGGAAGCGGAAGTTGGGCTGAGTACGAGCGCCGGCGAGGTTTGCTTCTTTCAGAGAGCGCGGGTAGTATGGGACGAAGGCGTCGATACCGACGACATCGTGCCCGAGCGAGATTAGGCGATCGCAGAGGTGCGAGCCGATGAACCCGGCGGCGCCGGTGACGAGGCATTTCACGAGCCGCTCCTTCCATGAAGCCGATCTGATCGTTGTCCGATGATAGCGAGGGGGAGGCCGCGATACAAGATCTACTGCCGAAGAGCAAGTTGGGCACCACGGCGGATTCGAAGGCAACAAGTTCCCTTTCCAGAGAACGCCCTTTTCGATATTTTGAGTGGCATTCTCGAGTCTAATCGCATGCAACACCCCGCCGTTCCCGAAATCGAAGCCACGCGCCGCTGGATCTCAGCCTTCGTCATCGGCCTTAATCTCTGCCCTTTCGCGCGCCGGGTCTTCGACGCGGACAAGATCCGCTACGTCGTCACGCCCGCCGTCGATGCCCGGTCGCTGCTCACCGCTCTCGACGCGGAACTCTCCGAGATCATCGGCGTCGCGCGCACCGAGATCGAGACGACGCTGCTCATCCATCCGCACGTTTTCGGCGACTTCCTCGATCACAACGACTTTCTCGAAGACGCGGAGAAGCTGATACGCAAACGCCGGCTCGAGGGCATTATTCAAATTGCGAGTTTTCATCCGCAGTATCAGTTCGCCGGGACCGAGCCGGACGCCGCAGAGAATTACACGAATCGCTCGCCGTATCCGATGCTGCATCTGTTGCGCGAAGCGAGCGTTGCGGAAGTTGTGAACGATCCGGACGAGGGGCTGGCCATCGCGGAGGCGAACATCGCGACGATGAATGCGCTGGGGGCCGAGAAGATCTTGGCGATGCTGCAAGAACTGAAGGAGTCGAGACCGTGAGGGAGCGCGAGGTCCTCGTGGGGCACGTTTGTAACGTGCCGCGTCAGGTGCGGACATGCGTCTCCATGCTTGGAAGGAATCGAGAAGCAAGCCGACTACCCGGCACGTTACAAACGTGCCCCACGAAGATGCCGCGACCGTGAGGGAGCCATGATCGCAGTTCGCCAACTCACTTCGTTCCCTGATTCCAGTAGATCCGCACGTTGCCGGTCGCTCGGCCCACGGCGACGATGTCAATCTTGCCGTCGCCGTCCAGGTCCGCGGCGGTGAGATCCTCGACCGCGACGCCGCCGTCGTCGACGATCTGGCGTTGCCACATGAAGCCGAAGTCGTCCGTTGCCTTGAAAACGCGTACGCCGCGGCGCACTTTGCCGCCGTCGTCGCGGACGCCGATCACGATTTCGTCATTGCCGTCGTCGTCGAGATCGACGCATGTCACCGCATGGCCCCACTTCAGCTCCGCGTCGATCACGTGCCGATACCACAGCCCCGGCTTGCTCGGCTCGGTGTAAACGACGATCTGGTTGCCGTGCCACGGCTCGACAGTGGCGATGAATTTCCTGGTCCGAAGTTGGCCCTGCTTGATCTCGCTTGCCCCGCGGTTCGATTTCAGGTTCTCCTGGTTGCCAGCGCCGAGATGTGTCCGTTTCCACGCGCTCCCGTCGCGCGTCAGCAAATTCACGCCTTCGTAGCTGGCGAGCAAGATGCCGCCGGCGATCGGATGGAAGTTGTGCATGACGTGCAGATCCTCATTGAGCACGACCTTCTCCCATTTGTCGCTGGTCGGATTTTTGGGGATGCGATACGCGGTCACACGCACGGGTCGGCCGTCCATCCAGTTGGCTTCCTTCGTGGAGCCGATGCCCATGAGCGGCACGGAGAGGAGCACCTTCTTGCCGGTGCCGTCGATATCGGCGAAGCGAATGCGGTGCACGGTCGGCTCCTCGTCGATCGGATGCACGGTCCACGATTCGTCGAGGGTCTTGCCGCGTTTGAGCCACTGTAGGGTGCCGCCGGTCTTGGTGTTGAACGGCTTCCAGTCGGCGCCGACCGCGAAGTCGATTTGCCCGTCGCCGTCGATGTCGTGGGCGTCGATGCAGACGTTGTCGGCCTTGGTGAGACCGTCGATGATCGCTCGCTTCTTCCAGCTCGGATTCTCGTACCACCAGACCTTGGTGGTATCGACGACGACGATGTCTTTCTTGCCGTCGCCATTGACGTCGACGCAGACGACGGCGTAACCGACCTTGAGTTTGTCGTCGATCTGCTCCATGCGGAACTTGACGTCTTGCCCATGAGCGAATCCGGCAAAGAGGAGTGCGAGGAGAACGAAGCGGTTCACGATGTGTCCCTTGGTAGGAGTGGGTGGGCGGATATCGCTAAGATACGGAAGTAGCCGGTCCCCGTTTAGCCGCCGCGTCCTTGCGGCGTGAGCGCTCGCAGAACTTCGAGGAATGAATGGCAATCGATCTGACGCAGACGTTGGTGGTGGGCGTGACGTCGCGGGCTCTCTTCGACATGGAGGAGGCCAACCGCGTCTGGGAGACCGAGGGGGTCCGCGCCTACGCCGACTATCAGATGGCCCACGTCGACGATGTGCTCAAGCCCGGCGCGGGGTTCCCGCTGATCCTCGCGCTGCTGGAACTCAATCGTCGCGGCGCCGGTAAACGCAAGGCGGAGGTCGTCATTCTTTCTCGCAACGATCCGGCCACCAGCCTGCGGATGTTCAATTCGATCAAGCACTATCACCTCGACATCGGCCGGGCGGCGCTGACCGGCGGCGCCGACGTGGCGCCCTACTTACGCACCTTCGGCGTCGACCTGTTCCTCTCGGGCCACGAACGCGACGTGCAGGCGTCGCTGTGCGCCGGGTACGCGGCGGGATTGATCGTCAACACGCCCAGAGCACCGACGGAAGCGATCGATCAGATCCGCATCGCCTTCGACGCCGACGCTGTCATTTTCTCCGACGAATCCGAACGTATCTACAAGCTCAAGGGGCTCGAAGCCTTTCTCAAGCACGAACAGAAGAACGCCCGCAAACCGCTCCCCGACGGCCCGTTCGCGAAACTCCTCAGGACCCTGTCGGCGTTGCAGGCGGACATCGATTTCGAAAGTCCGCCGGTGCGTTTAGCGCTCGTCACGGCGCGCAACATGCCCGCCCACGAACGCGTCATTCGCACGCTCCTGGAGTGGAAGGTGCATGTCGACGAGGCATTCTTCCTGGGCGGCATCGAGAAGAAGAGCATCCTGGAATCGTTCCGTCCGCACATTTTCTTCGACGATCAGGACGTGCACTGCGATCCGGCGTCGAGAGTCGTGCCGACCGCGAAAGTGATTAACGAATTGACCTCCGGGCGCCGCAAGGGGAGCACGGGCAAGTAGGTGCGGGCGCCTCTGCCGCGGCGTGGGGAGAAGGGCGCCGACGTTCGAGTGATGCAAGCGGGTGAGAATGGAGCAGTCAGGCGCTGCGCGCAAATAATCGCTCCATTGACAGCAATCTGACAGAGACCGCAGCACAAGCAAGGATCGATTTTCGGCCTTGCTTGCGCTGCGGACTCCCGAGCGGTGATTGACGCGCGGATCCAGTACATCATTCCTGGTCGCGCGAAGTATCGTTGGGCGGGGGGAGATACTCCGGCGCCGGTGCGCCGAGGGGCGCCGGCTGCTGCTGTCCGATCATTCCGTAAGGCGTCGGTCGCATGCCGGGATGCGGCCGCGGATAACCATTCGGCGGCATCGGTTGCCCAAAACCATTCGGCGGCATCGGTTGCCCATAACCATTCGGCGGCATCGGTTGCCCATAGCCATTCGGCGGCATCGATTGCCCGTAGGGAGCCGGCGTCGCGAAACCTTGACCTCCGGGGCCGAATCGGCCGCCCGGACGCCCTCGCCCCCGACCGACCTCCTGGGGAAACTGACCCCGGTCTAAAATCTGCGGAAAGCCCGCTCCATACGGATTTTGCCTGCCCCCCGCGGGCCCGTGTTTGCCGCAGCCCTTGCACCGCCCCTCAGGCCCATGGTCATGCAATTCTTGTTGGGCCATTAAGTGAGGACCGCACAGCGTCAAGGCAAACATCATCGCGAGCCGACAGGAATTCTTGAGCATGACTCTCCCTTTCGAATTTCAGAAAGTTTGTGAGGGCGAACAATCGAATGCACGCGTCATGCCGAAGGGGATCTGCGCGGATTAATGGCGTTTGGCCGAGAGGCTGGGCAGCTGAAGCGGTCCCGGCGCCCCGCATTCGCCCGAGCATTGCATGTTTGGGTAGGTCCGGCTTACAATCGCGGAGAATTGCTCGGGCTCCCGCCCAGATTTAGGGCGCCGGCAAAAAGAAGGCCTTCCAAATGAGCCACAGAGGCGCCGAGGACACAGAGACACCGCAAAGTAAAGCGATTTTCACTCTGACTTTTCAATTCTCTGTGCTCTCTGTGGCTCAATCATTCTGACGACTTTCGTCTTGCCCGCGTCCTAGTGAAACCAGGCCAGGCACGCTTCCGATGCGTCCGTACGGCTCACTGGCTATCCGGAATAAATCCTATACGCAATGCGCACGAAGTGCGCTTTCGGTGGTTGTCCTGGAAAAAATTCCGGCATCCATGACCGATGTCTTGGCACGTGCTTGTGCTTCCTGCTTGGATCCTCATTGATTTGT
>JBBQPM010000086.1:0-27821 GCA_038217425.1 Gemmatales bacterium | reverse complement strand
ACTGCGGGGCGTGCGAGAAACCGCGTCTACGAAAGTGCGGTTTTGGTCGTCACTATCCACGGTAAGAGCCGTATGCGGTAACTCCGCCCGTACGGATCTGTGCGGGGGGCGGGCAGGAATGCCCGTCCCTACCGCGATCATGTTCAAATTTGACTCCATTTTTTCTACCCGTACGGGGTCTGGAAAAGGCGTCGAAATAGAACATGCTCGTCCCCGTTTCGTTCCTCACGATGTATCTCTGCGAGAAAAGATACTCATTCGAAAGATCGACGACTTCGCGGAGCGGATAGCGCTTTCGCGTTCGGGGCAATTGAACTCAGGACGAGTAAGCACTCGCTTGATGAGCTGGGTCAACCGCGAATTGCTCTAGAAGCGATAAGTCGCCGCCACGCCGGTGGCGGAGGGCATTCGCTCTCTGGGAACGACGACGACGACGCCCTTCATTCGCAGCACGGTCTCCGCGAGGTCGTCGAGCACGTCGTCGACCGCGGGATCGGAGAGTTCGCCCGGTTGGAGGATACCGGTCGCGCGATCGATCTTGCCGGGAATCTGCCGGTTGTCCTCGACGAGCAAGGCGCCGACGCGCCCGACCGCCACGGCCTGGGCGACCTGGGCCAGGTCGTCCGACCCCTGCTGTCGGGATCGCGCCGTCTCAAAGTCTTCCACCAGCTTGGCCAGGCGTTGCAGATAAACCGGTCCGACGATCTCCCACGCCGCCGCACGCAACTCGTCGAGGCTGAGAGAGTCCGGATTCTTCTTGATCCCGTCGGCCATCAGAAAGGGATTGTGGCTCACTTCGCGGAATGGCGTGTGGTACTCAGGCAGAGTCGCGAGCATCAGCGGCAATCCGGCGGGGCGAGAGTGGTGTTCCAGGATCCCCCGGTCGATGATCCGGAAAAACCGATCGCGGTCGATATCCACCTCATCCTTTTTGTCTCCGTGCGCGTGGATCGAGGGCGCCGCCCCGCTTCCGGCGGCGCGGGAGGCCCCGGCTCCGTAGGAACCGACCGACAGATGCTGCTCGGTCAATTCCTCCCCGAGCGCTTCCGTGATCGTTGAAGGCACGTTCGTCAACTCGACCAAGTCGAGTGCGTAGCGGTTGCCTTCGTAGAGCTTTGCCTCCCGGCGGTTCACGCACAGAATCTGGTAACGGTCGACCGATTGATAGGCGCGCAGCAGCGGCTTTACGTGAAAGCTATCGGCGACGACGACCAGTTCGGGAACTGCACGCTGCAACTCGAAGATCTGGAATTTGTGGGGCGAACAGAGAATGGCCAGCCCGTCCGTACGGTGGTTCCAAAAGTGGTCGTCGCGCGCGAGGGGCTGAAACTTTTCCAGGAGCGTTCGCACTTCCCGGGTCGGATATCTCTGCCGCAGGGAGCTTTCCATGTCCCGTAGCAAATTCCGGTAGCGGATCGGGTCTTGCTGGTTTTCAGGGTGACGTCGGTGAGTCGGCTGATACAGGGTAATGCAGGGCGGTTCGTGATCGCCTAATAACTCGGTCAGTTGATGGGCAGTAGCTTGTCGCATGGGAACTCCTTGACTCGGCGAAAACAAATTTCATACGCAGGGAACGTGTAGGCTGTCAGACCGTTTGGTCCCCGCCGAAGGAAGTGCGGCCTTTGGGGTCGTCCAGGCGTTCGAAGGCGCGATTCAGAGTCTTTTCCAGCTTGTCGGCCGCACCGTCCAGCGCCTCTTCCAGAGAAGCGCCCTGATGACTCACCGCGATCGGTTGATGGCTCGCCGGGCGGGCCTCCATGACGCAACGTTTGTCGTTGCCTGCGGATTTCGCACCGCTGCTCTCGTCGGTGAGATGGACTTCGACGCGGGTGATACGGGCGCCGAATCGGCCCAGGGCGCCTTCGACAACGCCTTCGACGTGGCGGGTCAGCTTCTCGCTGCCTTGGATGTGGTTGTCGGTGGTGACTTGGATTTGCATCGGTCGTTCCTGTGGGTGTTGGAGGGGGTCGTTCCATCGTCTTGTAGGCCTGTCATTGCTGAAGATCAGGCTTTTCGGGCCGACCGGTGATAAACGTTCGCCCGCCAAAATTCCGCAAATGACGTGCCGTCGGGCTATCTGAAAAAATCCAAATTTCCTGTGTACAGGCGTTGACAGGCCTCGGAGGTTGTGATAATGTACATAAAGACATATCACCCACGGAGAACGCCCATGATCGATTGTGCGCGCGCCGCCTTTGCGGCCACATTCAGTATCGAAGAAGTGCAGGCCCTGGCCCGCGTGCTGTACGCCAAGGCGATGGAAGGCAACCTCACCGCTGCCAAGATGATTCTGCCGTACATCCTGGGTAAACCTGGCGCGGCGCCGAAGGTTGAAGAGGCGCCGCAGGAGGAGCCTGTGCTGCCCATCGTTCTGGCGTCCACGTCCGTTGCCGAGTCCGAAGCGGGGGCGAGCTCCCCAGCGTGCCCGGTCGCAAACGGCAAGCTTGAACATTCGCCGCCGCGGGAAACGACGCTGGCCAGCGACAAGTCTGTCCCAACCGCGGTTGAAAATCGAGAGAGGCTGCTTGACCGCCTACCGCGCCCGGATTCTAATGGTCAAGACGTACCGAAAAAGAGGCTGGCGGATGCCGGACATTTTGCTCATTCTTTGGGCGACGACAACGATCGCACAGTGGGTCTTTATTATTCGTAGTTGGGCCGAGCGGTCCGGCGGCGCCGGTTCGTTCGCAATCCTGTTCGTCCCGGTTCCTTCAGCGCTGGTTTGCGGAATCTGCTGCTTCGTGTTGTGGTTTTCCGCTCCCACGGTCCAGTTCAACGCGGGAGATCCGTTTGCGATGAAGCTATGGTCTTTTTGGGTTCGCTGGTGGCCCTGGTTTTATCTTGGAACCGAGGTACAGGTCATCGGTTACCTTGTCGCGGGGATCGTGACTTGCGCAACACGCTGCAAGCCGTGGGTGGATGGCGTCTTAATCTGCGGATTCCTGTCCGGACTTTCGGGGTGGCTCTTGCTGAGCATGGCGTTCCCCAGAGCATGAGGGGATCTCCCTTTCTAGTTACCTACGTGAGATTGCCATGACGACGATGACGCTTCCGAAACCAAGACCCCCTTTTGTCGGCCCGCGGCCAATGCGCTGGACGTGCGCCGAATTCCTCCGCCTGGGCGACCTCGGCATCTTTGAGGGCCGAGGGGCGATGCTCATCGATAGCGTGATTCTGGAGGAAGGACCGATGAACCCGCCGAATGCCATCGCGGTTGAACTCGTTCACGAAGCGCTTCGCATCGCCTTCGGTCCCGGGTGGCGGGTGCGAAATCAGTTGCCGCTAATCCTCGGCCAAGACACCGACCCGGAGCCCGACTTTGCCATCGTGCCGGGCGGGCCGCGCGATTCCACAGAACACCCAACGACCGCGGAACTGATCGTTGAAGTGGCCGATTCGTCCCTCGACTTCGACACGAACGAAAAGCGTCTGCTTTATGCCCGGGCGGGGATTCGCGAATACTGGGTGGTGGACGTCACCAATCGGCGGTTGCTCGTCTACCGCGATCCCCGGGCCGGCGATTACGCCAGCCAACTTGAGTTAGGCCCCAAGGATACGGTTTCCCCGCTGGCGGCGCCGTCCGCAACAGTATCGGTGGCCGACATGCTTGCGTGAGCCGCTGTACCGTATTTTCTTTGAAAGGAAAACCTACGATGGACGAACACAAGCTTCTTGAACGAATCACGGTGAACGCCAACATCTTTGGCGGCAAGCCGATTATTCGCGGCCGGCGTTTGGCCGTGGAGCATATTTTGGGGTTGCTTGCCGCGGGAGACGCTCCGGAAATTCTGTTGCAAGGCTATCCCTGGCTTGAGAAGGAAGACATTCAAGCGTGCTTGGTTTATACCCGTCGGCTGGTCGGGCATGAACGCATTGAGCCCCTCAAGATCGAGTCGGCAGCATGAAGTTGCTGCTTGACACTTGCGTCTGGGGCGGCGCGAAGGCGGAACTTCAGGAGACTGGCCACGACGTGATCTGGAGCGGTGACGTTCGGACGTCTGAAGCTCGTGAGCCTACGGGATATTGCCGAGACGAATTAGATCGGCGGGCGTCGGGCCCGAGCCCAGGAATGCCGCGAGCACGAGCATTTTTCCGTAGGGATTGACCGGGAAGTTAGCGTCGAGCGTGATTCGATCGCCTTTTTGCCAGGCCCAGACGCGCTCGTCGACGTCCACCAGTTGAACGCTCCCCGCAATCGGGCGCATCTGCGCGAGGAATCGGCCCCACGGATCGTAGAGGGCCGGGCCGTGCAGGGTGCCGACGAGGTTCTCCTCGGCTTCGAGGATCGTCCATCGGCTTCGGCGCCACCAGCCGCGGACGATGCTGCCGACGTGTGAGCCGTCTTCTGCTTCGCAAAATTCGTACCGCAAGGGCGCGAACCAGCCGACGTTCGGCGCCGGACAGCCGACGAAGCCGATCGGCTGCGTGCCGTGTCGGACGATGCGTTGGCATACGTAGTTGCCCGATGCCGCCGACCAAGGCTCTACCCGCCAGGCAGTTGCATCGAGCATGACGGGCTCCGCGAATTTTGAAACGTCGATTTGCGTGATGGGAAAACCTGAGCTAAGTTTGTTTTACGGAACAAGAAAAGAGGCACTCGTCAACGGAACTCACCCATGAATCTCCTTACCCTGTCGGCCGCCATGCTGGCGGTGACCACGATCCATTACGCCTACCAGATGTACGCCGTGCGCATGCACGAACGTCATCGCCGCCTGCGCGAACGCGTCGCCTACCTGCTCTGGGTGGCGGCGAACACGCATCGGCAAACGTAACGTGTCGTCTTCGTTTAGCGCTCGCAGCATGCCACGCGAGCGCTAGACGAGATCGGCCACGACCGCGCGCGTTTGCTCCAGCGTCCAATCGACATCCGCCTGCGTGTGCGCCGCCGAGATGCTCCCTTGCTTCGTCGGCAGCGGGAAGTGATAGATCCCGCGTTCGATGAGCGCACGCCGATAGCGCAGATCACGATCCATGTCGTGATGCTCGGCCAGATCGTGCCAATCGCTAGGCAGTTGGTCCATGAAATAGACGCAGAACGCCGAGCCCTGTCGGCCGATCGTCACGCGGATCTGCGCGTCGGCGAAGATCGTCTCGAGGCCTGCTTGCATGCGGGCGCCGAGCGCTTCGAGCCGGGGATAGAGCGTATCCTTTTCGCGTAAGAGCTTCTCCATGGTGCCGATCGCGGCGGCCACCGGAATCGGATGGCCGTTGTAGGTGCCGGCGATGAGCACGCGCTTCTTGAGATCGTTCTCCGCGAACAGATCCATGATGGCGCGCTTGCCCGCGATGGCGCCGAGCGGATAGCCGTTGGCGATCGCCTTGCCGAACGTCGCCAGGTCGGGCGTGATGCCGACCAGCGATTGATACCCGCCCAGCGCGTGGCGAAAGCCGGTCTTCACCTCGTCGAAGACCAGCACCACGCCGTGCCGATCGCACAGCTCGCGGAGCCCTTGCAGATAGCCCGGCTTCGGTTTGACGATGCCGATGTTCTGCAGAATCGGCTCGGTGATCAGGCACGCCACGGGATATTTTTCGAACGCCCAGCGGACGGCGTCGAGATCGTTGTAATTGAGCACATGCACGCGCTCGGCGATCGAGCCCGGCATCCCCGCCGACAGCGGCGCAAACGGATACTCGCCTTTCGAAACCCGCGGCCCGATCTGCGCGATCGGCGTCATCACGTTGCACGCCACTTCGTCGTGCCAGCCGTTGTACCCCCCCTGCATCACGACGACATGATCGCGGCCGGTGTACGCGCGCGCGAGTCGCAGTGCGTGATACGTCGCCTCCGATCCCGTCGTCGCGATCTGCACCCGATCCAGCGTCGGCACGCACTTCGCGAACAACTCCGCGAACCGCCCCTCCCACGGCGTCGTTCCCGAGCCCATCATCGTCCAGCCCTCGGACAGCGCGTGGCGCACCGAAGCATCGACGTCCGTATCCGCGTGCCCGAGTAAGTAGGGGGCGAAGGCGGCGTGATAGTCGAGGTAGCGATTGCCGTCCGCGTCCCAGACGTACGCCCCCTGTCCTTTGATGAACGCGATCTCCGGCTCCACCTTGCGATTGAGCGACACCATGCCGCCGGGAATCCACTGGCGATTGCGTGCGAACAGCTCGGCCGACTTTTGCAGATTCATGCGTGAGTTCCTTTCGAGTGACAGAAATTCTATGTTGCGGCGAGCAAAAGGGCAGTCGCCGGCGAGCCAGGTCGCGTAAGCGCCTGGAGTAACGTGAGGCTCCAGGCGCTTACGCGACCTGGCTCGCCAAAGTATTTGTTCCCCTCGAAACGAAAGTGCGGTATCCTCACAGTCGATATGAAACCGACCAAGACCCGCTACCTCGTGCTCGCGTTCCTGAGTTTGGCCTGCTTCATCGCGTACGTCGATCGCGGCTGCCTGGGGATCGCGGTCAAATCCATCGCCGCCGACTTCAAGATCGACCTGAATACGCCGGAGGGCGACAGAGCCGTCGGGCAGATCCTGGGCGCCTTCTTCATCGGCTACGTCATCTTCCAGGTACCCGCCGGCTGGCTGGGCCAGCGCTTCGGTTCGCGCTGGTGTCTCACGGCATGCTGCCTGATCTGGTCGCTGTGCACCGCGGGGAGCGGACTGAGCGGCGGCTTCTACTCGTTATTCTTGATGCGGTTCCTGATGGGCATCGCGGAGGCCGGCATCGTCCCGTGCTGCAATCAATCGCTCGCCCAGTGGTTTCCGCGCTCGCAGCGAGGCTGGACGACCGGCGTCCTGGGGGGCTTCATGCAGCTGGGGGGCGTCGCTGGCGGCGTCATCACCAGTGAACTTCTGGGCTTCATGAGCTGGCGCTGGATCTTTTTCGCCTACGCCGTCCCCGGCGTCTTCTGGGCGCTGCTCTTCGTCTGGTGGTTTCGCAATCGCCCCGCCGAGCACGCCGGCGTCAACGAGGCGGAACTCGCGCTCATCGACAGCGCCCCGCTCAGCGTGCCGCGCCCCATGCCCTGGCTCAAACTTTTCACCACGCCCGCCGTCTGGTGGCTCTCCGGACAGCAGTTCTTCCGCGGCGCCAGCCAATCGTTCTATATCACCTGGATGGCGACCTACCTGATGATGCGGCACAACGTGCCCGAATCGCGCACCGGATACTTCGTCGGTTTCGCGTTTATCGGCCTCTTCATCGGCGGCCTGAGCGGCGGCTTTCTCACCGACTATTTGCTGCGGCGCACGGGCAGTCTCTTTTGGGCCCGGCAATTCCTCGCGATTCTGACGCTGACCCTCGGCGGGTTCGCTATGCTGCTGGCCGGACGCATGTCGGATCCCTGGAGTTTTTCGATGGTGTTACTGGCGGGCACGATTATCGCGGGCGTGACCGGCCCCACCGCCGCCGCCGCCACCATCGATTTGGGGGGCAAGTTCGTGGCGCCGACGTTCAGTTACGTGAACATGGCGGGCAACCTCGGCGCCGCATTGTTTCCCGTCGTCGCTCCCGAAGTGCTGGCCTGGACCGATCAAAGTTGGGACGCCGTCTTGTATTTTTCCGCCGGTTTGAACCTGCTCGCCGCCGTCTGCTGGATCTTCTTTTCCAACACCGCCGTCATCGAATCGGAGCCTGAGCCATGACCGTTGTTCACACGCCGCACAGTATCGCCCAGGTCGGCCTGGCGCGCTGCGACATCACGCCCCCCGTCGGCGCCTACCACCGCATGTGGGGCGCCGCCAAGCACGACCGCTCCACCGGCGTCCATCGCCCGCTCACCGCCACCGCGCTGGCGCTTCAGGCCATCGGGGCCGCGGACGGGAAAAGCGAAATCGTCTATATCGACGTCGATCATTGCCTCTTCTGGGCGCCCGAGATGGACGCCGTGTTGACAGCCCTATGTCAACGGACCGGCCTGGCCCGCGAACAGTTCCTGGTCGCCTTCACGCACACGCATGGCGCCGGGCTCATGGACAGCACGCGCAGCAACCTCCCCGGCGGCGATCTCATCGCCCCCTATCTCGAGAAGACAGCAGGGCAACTCGCCGACCTCGTGGAAAAAGCCCGCGCCAATCGCCAGGAGGCGACGCTCACCTACACGCAGGGACGCTGCGACCTCGCACAGAACCGCGATCTCTGGGACGAAAAAACCAAGCAAATCGTGTGCGGCTACAACCCCGCCGGGCCCGCGGACGACACCGTGCAGATCGTCCGCATCACCGCCTCGAGCGGGAAGCCGATCGCGGTCGTCGTCAATTACGCGTGCCATCCGACGACGCTCGCTTACGACAACACGATGGTCAGCCCGGATTACGTCGGGGCGTTGCGTGAAACCGTCGAAGCCACGGCCGGCGCTCCGTGCGTATTCCTGCAAGGCGCCTCCGGCGATCTCGGGCCCAAGGAAGGCTTCGTCGGCAACCCCGCGATCGCCGACCGTAACGGCCGGCAGCTGGCGTTCGCAGTGTTATCGGCGCTCGAGGCGCTGCCGGCGCCAGGGACGTTCTTCCGCTTCCAGGGCCCCGTCATCTCCGGCGCCACGCTCGGGCCGTGGGAACACGTTCCTCTCTCGGAGACGGAGTTGGCGGGCAAGCGCGCCTGGACGCATCGCTTCCTCACCGTGCCGCTGCCATATCGGCCGGAGATTCCGACGATTGCGCAGGTGCAAGCGGACCGGGCCGAGTGGGTCGCGAAAGAAGCCCAGGCCAAGGCCGCCGGCGAAGAGATCGCCATGCGCGACGCCCGGGCGATGATCGAGCGCAAGGATCGTCTCTTGGTCCGGCTCAAGACGTTGGTCCCCGGCACGCACTTCCCGTTTCCGGTCACGATCCTCAAGATCGGCGACGCCTTCTGGATCGGCGTCGAAGGGGAGCACTATCAGATCCTACAAACCCGTTTGCGCGAGAAACTGCCGGGCGTGCCGCTGGTGGTGACGACGCTGGTGAACGGCTCGCGTTGCTTTTACTTGGTGCCGAAGGAGACGTACGGGAAGGGCATCTACCAGGAGACGGTCTGCGTGCTGGCGCCGGGCACTCTCGAGTCGCTGATCGACGCGATCGGCGCGGCGCTGAAGGAGATGGCATAGGCTTTTTCAGAATCGCTTGTGGGCGCTATTCTCTTCGGCCAGAAAGGCCGACTCTTACAGCCCAGGCCGTAAGGCCTGGGTAGGTCTGAAAGGGCCGCTCGTTAGCATACGTACGGATGAGCGGCCCTTTCAGGGCCGACCTAGGTGTTGTATCTTGCCCAGGCCTCACGGCCTGGGCTGTATGAGACGGCCTTTCAGGCCAAATTCTCATCTCAAGATGAAACACCTAACAATACAAATAACGAGCGCATCCGCCGGCGTTACGCGGCGAAACGCTGGCCCGCGGCGGTCCAGTTCACCACGTTCCACCAGGCGTTCACGTAGTCCGCACGCAGGTTCTGATACTTGAGGTAGTACGCGTGCTCCCAGACGTCGATGCCCAGGATCGGCGTTTGACCGGCGGTCAGCGGGCAGTCCTGGTTGCCGGTGGAGACGATGTTGAGCTTGCCGTCGGCCTTCACCAGCCAGGCCCAGCCCGAACCGAATCGTCCCAGGGCGGCGGCGCGGAACGCGTCCTTGAATTTGCCGAGGTTGCCAAAGGTCGAATCGATCGCCTCGGCGAGTCGGCCCGCGGGGTTGCCGCCGGCATTGGGACCCATGATCTGCCAAAAGAACGTGTGATTGTAGTGGCCGCCGCCGTTGTTGATGATCGATTGGCGGGTGCCGTCCGATGCCTTGGCGAGGTTGGCGGGCAACAGCAGCTGTTCGATCGGCAGCTTGGAAAGCTCGGTCTGCCCGACCAGCGCGACGTTCAGATTGTTGACGTAGGCTTGATGGTGCCGATCGTGGTGGATGCGCATCGTCTGTTCGTCGATGTGCGGTTCCAGGGCGTTGGCGGCGTAGGGGAGCGGGGCGAGCGTGAACGGCCCGGTCGGGGGAGCGGGCGCCTGGGCATTAGCGAATCGGCCTACGAATAGACCGGTAGCGCCGACGGCGGCGCTGCGTAGAACGTCTCGGCGAGTCATTGGCGTCATGGTGCGTCTCCTGGAAGAATCGTTTGGGTAAGGGGGATCTGCTCATTATAGGACCGCTCATTCCTCGCGGACGGCGTAAAACCCGGTTTCGCGCTCCTGCAGTCGAGAGAAGCCGCCCATCGCCCGCGCGTCTCCCGTGAACATGAAGCCGAAGTATTCCTGCTGCGTCCGCGGGAAGATAATCTTGAAATGAATCAGGTGCGGCTGAGCGCCCAGGTTTCCTTCGACGTCGTACTTGGCGCCGTCCTTGTCGGAATAGAAGTGCCCCTGGAGGTGCTTGTTGTTGTCGCGCAGCTTCAGGTGCAGCGTCCCGGAACGCCTGCCGTCGTCGTAGAGTTTGAAGTTGCCGTTCACAAATTTCGCCTCGTACTTTTCCCCGACGACGACTTTCTCGGTCTGCGCCGGCTTGGCGTCGGGGTGGTGCTTGGTGACGAGGTAGAGTTCGGCATTCCCGACGGGTTCGAGCGCCACGTTTTCGCCGTCGGCGCTGAAGCGCAGGTCGGCCGCGAAGTCTGGCGGGACGACCTGGCCAATATCGAGATTGAAGCGGAAATTGCCGAACAGCCGTGCGTCCCGGCCATGGGCCAAGACGGTTTTATCTTCGCCTTCGCGGTAAGTGACGTAGCGATGAATGATGAGGATCGGCAGCGACTTTTCCTTGGAAATCTTCTGCCGGGCCGCCTCGACGATCAACTTGCTCATGCGTCCTTCGTTCGTCTTGACGAGGATGAACGTCCCCTTGATTCCGGGGAGCACCTGATCGTGATCGGTGAGTTCCAGCGGCGTGAGGGCTTTGACTTTTTCGACGCCCTTGCTGCCCGGCATGCGTTCGAGCAAGCGGTTGAGATAATAGTCGAACGAGTCGGCGCGGGCCGAGGCGCTGAACAGCAGAATCCAGAATCCGGCTACGAGAAACCGCATGACGCATCTCCAAAAGAACGACGAGGGTCTTTTGCAGAATACGGCATGCGGAGCGAAATTGCGAACCGATTTACTGCCGGGCGTCCGGATCGTCGGCAGCCGATTTCGGCGACGCCCTTCACCGATCCCGCGTCAGTTGCGCGCGAGGTTGCGGAACAGGAACACGCTCGTCAGCGCCAGGAGGACGTTGGCAGGCCAGACGGTCCAGAGCGGATCGAATTTTGCGTGCTTGCCGAGATTCAGGCCAAAGAGCATGAGCGGATAGTAAACCAGGACGATCGGCAAGAAGCACGTGATGAAAGCGGAGAGATAGTCGCTTTTCCCGAACCAGATGCCGACGGGGCACCCCACCAGGACGAAGCAGAGACACCCCATCGCCAGCGCCGGGCGCATGTGGAGTTCGGTGTTGAGCCCGCCGAGTTCGCGTGGAAACAAAGTGAGCCGTTTCTGGAGATGGTCGATCTGATCGAGCGCCTGCGCGTTGGTGCCGCCGTCGAGCACCGTTTTCTCCCACATCGCCAACAGTCGCCGGACTTCGGCGCGCTCGGCTTCCACTTCCTCTCGGCGATCGAGCACTTCTTGCCAGGTCATGTCGGTCGCCCGACTCTTGTACGGATTGCCGAAGTCCGCGGGCAAGTCGACTTCGAATTTCCCATTCTCTTCGTCCTTGCCGAACGGCTCCTCGGCGGTGGCGTAGTTGGTGTTCTTGAGCCGAAGAATGATCTGGTTCTTGATCATGTCGACGTCGATCTCCGCTTCCTGGGCGCAGATGGAAAAGTCGTACCGCTTCATCGTCGGGTTCCAGTGATTGATGATCGTGTGGATCAACTTGACCCCCTCGACGCGATGCACCGAAATGTGGTACTTGATCTGCGGATGGCGGATGGTCTGCTCCCTACGCAACATGCCATACAAAAGTTCTTTGATGTCCTTCACGAACTTGGTGCGCAGCTCCCAGTGGGCTTCGGGAATGTGATTCCAGTAGACGCCGAGGGTGATGGCGCTGGCGAGGACGCCCAGGAGTATCGCGGGGCTGACGACGTGGATGACGTTGATGCCCGCCGCCTTGATCGCGAGGATTTCGTTGTCCGACGCCAGTCGGCCATAGACGATGCAGACGGCGAACAGCGTCGTCGTCGGCAAAGTATAGGGGATGGTGTTCGGCACGAGGCAGGGCAGGATCGCCAGCACCTGGCCGGGTCCCAGGCCATGCTGCGTCGCCTCGGCGAAGACGCCCGCCATCAGGATGATGCCGGTGAGCCCCAGCCAGCACAGCAAGAAGATGCGCAGCAATTCGAGGAAGATCATTCGCTGAAAGATACCAGGCATCACGACTCCTTAACTCATCTCGGAAAATCTCGGATCGGTTCCAGCGCCGGCATCGGCAACTGCATCAGGCGATCGCGCAGGTTGACCAGCGGATCGATCAGCACCGGCATCGGGCGTTTGGTGAACTTCAAATCGTCGGCGTTCTTGGTGATCTTGCCGCGCATCTCGATGACGAGCAGATTCTTGGTAATCGTCGGCGTGAGCGGCCGGGCCGCGCGCGGCATCAGATCCTCGATTCGGCCCCAGCTGGGAAAGAAGTCGACCGCGACGTCGGTGCCGTCGACGTTCACTTCGCCTTTGCCGCTAAAACTGACGGCGTTGCCGAGCAACTCCATCCGCCGCAGCAGCACGCGTCTGCCGCTGAAATTGAAGATCGCGTGCAGCTCTTCGAACGCCGTCCGGTCCGGCCAGCGCAGGCCCAGGAATTTGATCAGGTCGAGCAGGATCGGCAGCGTCTTGAGTTTTCCCGTGGGGACGTCGAGCGAGCCGTGCCCTTCGAGCGAATCGAAGCTCGAACCGTTGCCGGTGAGGACCAGGCGGGCGAAGGCGAAGCCGCTCATCTCGGCGTCTTTGCCGAAGTTGAGCATGGCGAACTTCTGCAAGTCGACGCGCGACGCGGTGAGGTTCATTTCGTAGCGCAGCGTGGAGTTAAACTCGAAGCGCATTTGGCCGATGACTTCGCCGTCGAAGAGGTTGGCCTTGAGGTTCATGTGCAGGATGTCAGGCGAGGCGTTCTTGACTTCGATCTTGGCCAGGAGGTTGACGAACGGCTGTCCGAAAAGGTGCGCGGTCTTGAGGTCGAGGTTGCCCTGGATGCCGACGATTTGTCTGCCGTCGTACCTGCCCACGCAGGCGACTTCGCCGGTGACGTCCGCGAGGGTCACGCCCGGATGAACGGCGGCGTTTGTGAGCTTCATCTTGGCGTCCCAATAAATATCGGGGGAGACGCCCGGCTCCGCGCCTTGCAGGATCACCAGATCCGTTTGCAGCTGAATCACATCCTGGCAAGCCATCGTGCGGACGAACGTCTTCATCTTGCCCGGGAGCGCGTCGACGAAGGCGGCGTCGGGGACGAGGTCTTCGAACGTGAGCGCCTTGAAGTTGGCGTAGTAGCCGCCGCGATGCAGGTCGACGTAACCCTGGTCGAGCCGAAGTTTGGTCTTGCCATGGCTGGCCTGAAAGTCGGAGAGGTCGATGCGATTCTTGAAGTAGCGAAACTTACCGACGAGCTGATTCAGGCGGTAGGGGAAAAAGATGGGCTGAGAGGAGCAGCCCGCGAGCGTGATGTCGATCTTGATGTCCTCTTTGTTTTGCGAATCGCGATCAAGCCGCAGGCCGAAGTCGACCTGGCCGCTGGGACTGAAGTTTTCCCAGGCGCGCTGCAGGTTCGGTTGCTCCTTGAACGCTCCCTTGAATTCCTCGTCGATGGGGATCTTGGTGGCCTGCAAAGCGAGGTCGAGCTGGTTCGTCTCGAACTGGTCCGGCGTCGTCATGGTGGCGTGGATCTTGATCGTCCCCTCTTTGCGATGGCCGATCAGATCGCGGACTTCAAGCCCCATAGGCGTCACGTGCAAACGCCCCGTGATGCGCTCGACCGGGTAGGGGAACTGGTTCCAGTTCGCCCGCGCCTCGAGGATGTCGATGTGAAACTCCGTGTGAATCTTCGGCTCGCCCGGCTTATGGCGCACCAGCCCCTTGACGTCGATGATGCCCGTGGGATTGAACGAACGCACCGCCTTCTGCGTCAAAGGCGGCAGGGCGGCCAGCAGCTTTTCTTCGACCGGAATGCGTTTCGCCTCCAGGTCGATCTGCCCGTCGGCGGCGAGCGCGTCGCCTTGCCAGTAGCCGCGAATCGAAACGGGCTGACCCGCCGCCTGGCCCGTGAGATCGATGGTCGCGCGGTCGCTGGCCAGGTCGACCTTGATCGTCCCCCCCACCTCGGCGACGCGGTACGGGAACTTGTAAAAGGTTCCCGCCGCACGCTCGGGAGTGAGCGTCACCGTGGACAGCGTCCCTTCGCCCAGTCGCTGCAGGGTCGTCCATTTCCCGTCTTGCCGGGCGCACAGGACGCGCAGGCCGACGTCGCCTTCGGGGCTGTATTTCTTGGCGAGTTCGCGCAGCTTGTCCGGCAACCGCGCGAGGAGCGCCTCGTCCAGATGCAGATGATCGATCGCCAGCTCGGCTTCGAAGGACTGGACCGGGTCGGGCAAGAAGCCGATGCCCCGGCCCTTGAAGGTGGTTCGGCCCGAACGCGCCGTCACGTCGTCGAGGCGGATTTGCTGGTTGCGCACCTGAAGCTGCGCCGTCACGTCCTCAAGGGGGATCGGCAGGTCCGGATGGCGAATCGAGGTCTTACGTAACTTCACCTGGAGATCGTAGCTGAGGCTCGGCGTCTGATCGGGCGCGAAATCGACGGTAGTCTGCACGTCGATGGCGCCTTCGATTTCGAGATTGCTCAGGAACCCCGTCGGGCAGAACGCGGCGAGTTTCCGCGCGAGCTTGGTGGTGAGGGGCATGTTGTCGAGCCGCGCCTGGAGTTGAGCCTTGCCCCCCAGACGCTGAAAGGCGCCTTGCACGGCCAGTTTGCCGATGGTCGGGGAGTTTGCGGTGCCTTCCAGCGTGACCACCGGGAGCGGGTCGTTGACGAGTGTGACCTGGATGTCGCCGATCTCGAGCGAGGACGTGGTTCCGTCGGTACGATCTTCGAGGACGGCGGTGCCGTTGTGGATGACGAGCGTCGGAATCGGTTGCGTCGACGGGCCCGAGGAAGTGCTGGCGAGGCCTTCGAAGTTCCATTTGCCGTCGGCGAGTCGCTGGAGGCGCAAGCGCGGCTGAAAGAGTTCGACCTTGCGAATCGAGAGTTCGCCGTGGAGCACCCTTTCCTTATCGTGGTAGACAATGGCGCTGGGGATGTGGAGGATGTCGTTCTTGGCGTCGTCGTCCTTGCGGGCGATGCGAATTTCGTAGACCTGAATGCCGCCGAGGATGCGTAGGTGCGCGGAATCGACGTTGACGCTGGCGCCTGGAAAGAGTTGGCGCAGCGACGCGATGACTTGTTCGCGAACGGCGGCGGAGTTGGTCCAGCGTTGATAGAGGAGGATGCCGACGAGGCAACTCCCCACGATGGAAAAGACCACGCCCCGGACAAACCACTTTCGCCCGGCCATGAATGCCTCGATCTTCCCTGAACCCGTGAGCGGACCGATTCCATGGTCCCGGCGGGGATGATACGTGAATGGCTCGGGGGGGTCAATCTCCGTTGGCGAGCGCGGACCCCAGACTGCGAAGAGTGCCGAGGTTATCAAACGAAAACGGGAGGACCGAGATGGTCCTCCCTTTGAACGATATTCCCTTTAAGAGTTCCGCGCGACAGTTCGGCCCAGGCTTCCTCACTGTCTTGAGGGAATTTAGCGCGTGGCGACTTGGACGGGGAAGCTGAAGTTCACTTCGGTGGTGCGGCCACCGACGACATTGATGTCGCGCGTTTGGACGGCATCGCCGACAGCGACCGAGAACGTGTAGACGCCGGTGCTGAGAGCGGGGGTGGTGAAGGTGCGCGTGCTGGAGGTCTGCACGGTACGAGCGCCATCAATGGTCAGAACGGCGCCGGCGGGCACGTGAACGAGGATGGTGGCCGGAGCGTTAATCTGAGCCTGGGGACGCGTGCCCGGGGTGGCGGGGGGAGGCGGGGGATTGGTGCCGGGAGGATTGGTGCCCGGGGGGTTCACCGGGGGCGCCGGCGGATTGACGGGAGGAGCGGGCGGGTTCACAACGCCGCCGCCGCAAACAACGCCGCCGCCGCCGCAAACGACGACCGACGAGGAGCAGGCGTAGCCGTTGCCGTAGCCGTTGCCGTTGCTGCAGGAATCGGAGCCACCGCCGCAACGGTGATGCCGACGACCGAACAGACGGAAGCGGTGACCGTTACCGCAGGAAGCCGAGCAGGACGAGGAGCAGGACGAGTGGGATCCATTGCATTCCGGCGCCTGCACCGGATGCGAATAAACAGGGGCGCTGGTGCAATAGACCGCGCTGGACGAGCAGCTACTGCTGCAACCACGGCGACCAAAATCGACGGCATCGGCGCCGCCCGACATCGCCATCATCAACACTACGCTATACATGGGAAACCTCCGCAAAATAAGTCAACTTCCGTAAGCCCGTGCTGTCCCCAGCCTGAGATTGCGGAACCCACTGACTTGACCCATAAAAACACGCAAGCTCTTCCCGAAAAGAGCTTTGTTCTTCCGTATGACGTGAGTTCATGTGAAAAGTTGACTTCTGTGGTGAATAGTAAAGATGGTTAAATTTAGAGTCAACAGTAAATTGGGTTAAATGCAACATTTCCAGGTTTTTAACCGAATTTCCAGCGACATCCCATCTCTCCCAAAGCACCCTAACTATAAGCCAATCTCATGCGAAAAACAAGATGAACAATCTGGGAAGGATGGATTATTTTTGCCGACGCGCCCACCCCCGGCTCCGTACTGGGCTGCAAGTCATCCGCGGGCTATAATATACAGCGAAATCACCTCCCCTCACCCCGGGGCTCCCTCATGCGCTTTCTTTTTCTTGCCGCACTCCTGGGTTCCCTCTTTTCAGCTGGGTGCGGCAAGAGTAAGTATCCCGTCACCGGCTCCATTCAGGTCGAAGGGGGCGCGCCGCTCGTCGGCGGACGCATTCACCTTCATCCCAAAGACGTCCCCGGAGACAAGGCCCCCGTCTCCTGCCTCGGCGAAATCAAAGACGGCAAGTTCGTCGTCGGCACCCATTCCCTCACCGACGGCGTCTACCCAGGCGTCTACAAGGTCACCGTCGATCCCCCCAGCTACAATGCCGACAGGAAGAAGCCTAAAGACTTCCCCGACTTCGACAAACGCTACACCAGACCCAAAGAAACGCCCCTCGAATTCACCGTCGAATCCAAAGCGAATGAATGGCCCACCATCGTCTTGAAAAAGAAACTGTAGTCCAGCTCGCCCGTGCCCTTGGCTTCGAACTCGTCGGCGTCGCTCCTGCGGAAAATGCGGACGGTTTCGAACGACTCGCCGAGTGGCTCGATCAGGGCTGCGCTGGCGAGATGGAATACATGAATCGACAGCGCGAAGCGCGCCGGCATCCGGCGTCGATCCTCCCCGAAGTGCGCAGCGTCGTCATGGTCGGCCTCAACTACCGCCCTGCGCACTTCCCCGCTCGGCCCGGCAAGATTGCCCGCTACGCCCTGGGCTGGGATTATCACGACGTCCTGCGCGACAAACTCAATCGACTCCTGGAACAGATTCAGACCCGCCATCCCGAAGTTCGAGGCCGAGGCGTCGTCGACACCGCGCCGCTCCTGGAACGCGACTTCGCGCGCCGTGCCGGGCTCGGCTGGATCGGTAAGAACACCATGTTGCTGCACAAACGGCTCGGCAGCTATCTCTTCCTCGGCGCCCTCCTGCTGGATGTTCCCCTCGAAGCCGACGAGCCGTTCGGTCGATTTCACTGCGGCACCTGCACCGCGTGCCTCGACGCCTGCCCCACGCAGGCGTTCACGGCGCCGGGCAAACTCGACGCCCGGCTCTGCATCAGCTATCTCACGATCGAAAAGAAAGGCGCCGTCCCGCTCGAATTGCGTCCCGGCCTGGGCGACTGGATCTTCGGCTGCGACGTCTGCCAGGAAGTCTGCCCGTGGAATCGCAAATCGCCCGTAGGCCTCGAACCCCTTCTGCAACCGCGGCCCGAATACGAAGGTCACGACTTGTTGACGCTCGCGCAACTTAGCGAGTCGGCGTTTCACTCGCTCTTTCGCGGCACGCCGATCTTTCGGACCAAGCGTCGGCATTTCGTCCGCAACGTCCTTTTGGTGCTGGGCAACGTCGGCGGCCGATCGGCGCTGGACATCCTTCGTGCGCTATGCGACGATGCCGAAGAAGTGGTGCGCGAAGCTGCCGACTGGGCGATCAAGCGCATCGAACAACGTCATCCCCTTGCCGAGTAACCCCCCATGCGTTGGCTTTTCCTGGTCTTGCTCCTCACCCCGAGTTTCGCGAACGCCGAGTTCAAAGCCGGCGCCTACGCGATCAACGTCAATCCGCAGAAGTTTCCCATCTCCGTGAACGGCGGCATGTCCGACCGTTTCGTCAGCAAGGCGCACGACCCGCTGCACGCCCGCTGTCTGGTGCTGGACGACGGCGCCCAGAAGCTTGTCCTCGTCGTCGTCGATAGCTGCATGATCCCGCGTCCGATCATCGACCGCGCGAAGAAGCTGATCGCGGGCCGAACGGGCATTCCGCCACAGCAAATCTGCATCTCGGCCACGCACACGCACAGCGCCCCGACCGTCGCCGGCGTCTTTCAAAGCGACCCGGATCCCGACTACGTCGATTACCTACCGACCAGGATTGCCGAGGGAGTCGAAAAAGCGTACGAACGGCGCGTTCCCGCACAGATCGGTTGGGGCGTCGGCAGCGACAACACACAACTCTTCAATCGTCGCTGGAAGCTGAAGCCGGGAATGATGCCGCTCAACCCGTTCGGCACGAAAGACGACAAGGTCAAGATGAATCCGGGCCGCGCCAACCCGGCGCTCGACGCACAGGCCGGGCCCGTAGATCCGGAGATCACGATTCTCGCAGTCCAGGATCTCGCCGGCAAGCCGATCGCCGTCTTCGCCAATTACGGCCTGCACTATGTCGGCGGCAACCCCGATCTCTCCGCCGACTATTTCGGCGCCTACGCCGAACGGCTCAAGGCGCTCCTCCAGGCGGACGAGCACTTTGTCGGCATGATGTCCAACGGGGCCAGCGGCGACGTCAACAACGTCAACTTCGCCGACCCCAGTCCCCCCAAACGCATGCCGGGCGAACAGATCGCCGTCGTCGCCGGCAGCGTGGCGCAGAACACGGTCAAGGCGTACCAAAAGATCGCCTTTCGCCGCGACGTCAAGCTCGGCTCGGCGCTGCGCGAGGTCGAGTTCCAGGTCCGCAAGCCGAACGCGGAAGCGCTGCAAAGGGCCCGCGAGATCCTCGACCAGGCCAAGGGCAAGAAGGGGCTCGCCACGACGGCCGAGATCTACGCGCGCGAATCGGTCCTGCTCGCGAAGTTCCCCGACGCCGTGAAGCTCAACCTGCAAGCCCACACGATCGGCGACTTGACGCTCACGACGATTCCGTGCGAAGTCTTCGCGGAGATCGGCTTGGAGATCAAGAAGAAGAATCCGGGAAAAAAGGTGTGCGTGATCTCGCTCGCCAACGGCTACAACGGCTACTTGCCGACGCCGGCGCAGCACGAGATGGGCGGCTACGAAACCTGGCGGGCACGTTCCAGTTACCTGGAAATCGGCGCGTCGCCGCGGATCGTGGAGACGCTGCAGGCGCTCATCGCCGAAGCGTCGAAGTGATCAACCACAAGCCCCGCGGGTGAGGTACTCCAAACCCCGGGGACTTATCGCTTGCCGGCGCCTATCCCAGGGGTTCGGAGTACCTCACCCACTGGGCTTACGATCTCAATCCCGCGATCGGCTCGCTGTGGTACACGTAGTGCGGCCGACCGGCGGGGTCGTTCCAGGCGGCGGTTTGCGGCACGCCGAGCGCGTCGTATATGGTGGCCGCAAAGTTTTCCGGCGTCTGCGGCAAGTTCGTCGGATACGCGCCGATGCGGTCGGTCGAGCCGATCGCCCGGCCCCCCTGAATGCCGCCCCCCGCGAACAGCACGCTCTGCGCCCCGCCCCAGTGATTGCGCCCCGGCGTGGCGTATGACGGGCCCCCCGATTGATGTGGCGTGCGGCCGAACTCGCTCGCCATCACCACCAGCGTCGAATCCAGCAGCCCGCGCTCCGAGAGATCCTCCAGCAGCGCCGACACCGATTGATCCATCGGCGGGAACAGCTTGTTCTTCAAATTCTCCGTGGCGTTGCCATGCGTGTCCCACGTCTCGTTGTTGCCGAGATTGACCTGCACCAGGCTCACGCCCGCTTCGATCAGCTGCCGGGCCATCAGCAGCGACCAGCCGAACGAATGGCGACCGTACCTATCCAGCAGTCGAGCGTCGGCAGAGTGGACGTCGAAGGCGCGCTGCGTGCGCGGGTCGGCGAGGAGATTGTTCGCCAGATGACGGAAGCGGTCGAACTGCTGCGTCTCCGCGGCTTGCAGAAGCGCCGTCTGCTGTTGCCCGATGGCGCGGAGCAGGTCGCCGCGGCGTCCCAGGCGTTCGCCGTCCAGGCCCGGCGGCAGCGAAAGATTGGGGGCGGCGAACGGGATGCCGGTACGCATCGGCTTTCCCGGCGTCGGATTCTGATGCTGGAACGCGTACTGCGGATAGGCGCCGCAGGTGTCGCCGTGGAAGGGGGAGGCCTCGATAAACCAGGGATCTCGGCCCGGTCCCATCATGCCGGCGCCCTGTCCGGGAATGACGCGTCCGGTCTGATGGATCATGCGATCGGGGAGGACCATCGCGGGGGGCAGCACGCCGCGGCGCGGAGCGACGGCGTTGGCGACGGCGGCGATCGAGGGCCAATCGGACGGGTTGGGTTTGTTGTCGCTGAACGCCGGCGGCAGCTGCGTCCGCCCGCTCAGCATGATCATGTGCCCTTCCGAGTGATTGTTCGATGGATGCGTCACCGATCGGCAGATCGACCAGAGATCGCTGCGCTGGGCGAGCCGGGGCATGTGTTCGCAGATCTGCATCCCGGGCGTGCGCGTGGCGATGGGCCTGAAGTCGCCGCGAATGCGCTCGGGGGCGTGTGGCTTCATATCGAAGCTGTCGATCTGCGAGAGCCCGCCGGAGAGGAAGATGTAGATGCAGCCGCGCGGCGGCGCGGGGCTGGCCGATTGGGCGCGCAGCTCCGCGAGTCGAGGCATGCCCAGACCCATGAGCCCGATGGCGCCCGCCTGCACGGCGCTGCGCCGAGTCAACTGCGGATGTTGGAGACCGGAGTCGGTGGGATGCTTCATGAAAGCCTCGGGAACGGGGCAGGCAGGGAGGGCACTTTGGCGGATTGACGTACACTACCAGATTGCGACGTTCGTACAAGAGAAAAGCGGCTTTCCGCCAATCTTGGGGTCGCATTGAGAGTGCGCCTCGTTCGGTTTGCTTGCAAACGTTGCGAAAAATGCCTCGCTTGTTCACTCCGCAACGCAAGGGAGGCCGCTTGCCCTACGGATCTGTAACCATATCTTTTCCGCATCTTGCGAAGAAGTTCCGAGGCAAGAAACCGCCGGCCACGCCGTGACCTTTTCGGCTCATTCGAATTCATTCCACCGCGTTCCCTGGAGTCTCCTCATGCGTTCTCTCCTGACATTCGCCTCGCTCGCGCTGCTGCTCGCCGTTTCGGTCGTCGGTTCACAAGAAAAGAAGAAGGCGATCGCCGAGGCCGTTCTCGACGATCCCGCGTTGCCGCGGGTTCTGATCATCGGCGACTCGATCTCGATCGGCTATACGCCCGCCGTTCGCACCAACCTCAAAGGCAAGGCCAACGTTCACCACAACGAAGGCAACGCCTCCGACACCAAGAACGGCGTGGCCAAGCTCAAGAACTGGCTGGGCGACGGCAAGTGGGATGTCATCCACGTCAACTTCGGCCTGCACGACATCAAGTTCGCCGACGGCAAACATCAAGTGCCTCAGGCCGACTACGAAAAGAACCTACGTTCGATCCTGAGCGATCTGAAGGCGACCAAGGCGAAGATCATCTGGTGCAGCACCACGCCGGTGGCGCCGGGGACGAAGGGGCCGGGACGCAAGAACGAGGACGTCCTCGCGTACAACGAGGCCGCCAAGAAGATCGCGGAGTCGCTGGGCGTGCCGATCAACGATCTGTACGCGTTCGCGGCTTCGCGGCTTGAGAAGATTCAGTTGCCGATGAACGTACACTTCACGCCCGAGGGATCGAAGGCGCTCGCCGGGCCGGTCACCGAGCACATTCTGAAAGCGTTGGGGAAGTAACGTGAGCGCGGACGAGATCATCCGTTATTTGCAATTGGAGCCGCACCCGAAGGAGGGGGGCTTCTTCCGCGAAACGTACCGCTCAGCGGAGCGCCACGACGCCGACCATGCCGTCAGCACGGCGATCTATTATCTGTTGACGCCCGGCACGAAGTCGGCGCTGCATCGGCTGCGCAGCGACGAGATCTTTCACTTCTACCTGGGGGGCCCGGTGCAAATGTTGCAACTCCTACCGGACGGCACGGGCCGAACGATCACGCTGGGGCCGAGGGTTTTGGAGGGGCAGCAGCTACAGGTGTTGGCGCCGCAGGGCGTGTGGCAGGGGAGTTATTTGCTCGAGGGGGCGTTCGCCCTGCTGGGCTGCACGGTGGCGCCGGGCTTCGAGTACGGGGATTACGAGCACGGCGAGCGGGCGAGTTTGCAGGCGCAGTATCCCGAGTACACGGAGTTGATCGAACGGCTCACATAGGTAGACGTTCTACAAATGCGAGTTGACGCGATACTTGCGAGTATTTGCATTTTGGCCTGTAGGGCCGACTCTTATAGCCCAGGCCGTGAGGCCTGGGTAGGCACAATGCCTAAATCGGCCCTGTAAGGGCCGCTCGCCTGCATGCATATTGACTAGCGGCCCTTACAGGGCCGACAACAAACATCTCAGTACCCAGGCCTCACGGCCTGGGCTGTAAGAGCCGGCCCTTCAGGCCGAAATCCGCGAAGGTTTACGCCAATTGATCTCGGCGAGCCATCAACGCGAATACGCCAACGGACGTGGCCGCGTGTCAATAGTCGCTAGATTCGGCGACCCATTTCAGCGGTTCGGGGGCCAAATGAATCACAATCACATCAGACGCGGGATGGTCACGTTTCCAATCACGGTCGAACTCCTCGAGATGCCTATGGTTGGATCGCCACTGGCCGGAATCAGAACGGTCAGCACAATCCGTCAAGAATCGAGCTACTCGTCGAAGATCTGCCGGCGATAATTCAAACGATACCTCGGACAGTTCCAGGGGACCGTCTTCGATTGCAGACGCTTTCGAATAACCAAAAATCGCCATCGCAATGACTCATGAGAGGATCGGTCATTTCTTCGCAGTCAGCGTCCGCTCGATGCGTGTGACGTTGCCCGCGCGGTCCTTCACCGACACGACTAACTTGCCCGAAGCCTCGACCGCGCTCGTGAGCTTTAGCTCCCACACGCCGGGGTTCGTCGTCACAAACTTGCTCGCCAGGTTCTTCCCCGCGGCTATTCCTTCCAGCGGAAAGTCGGCCGTCACCGTGAAACTCGACGGATCCAGGCCGACGTAGTCGTGCATGCCGATCACGATCTTCTCCAGCGGAGGATTTGCCCCGGCGACGGGAAGCGCCATCGTCAGCGTCGGACGCTGGTCGTCGACGAGCCAACCTTTGCCCTTCGCGAGATCGATCGGGCACCCCAGATCGATCCAGCGCACGATCGTTCGGCGATCCTCGTCGGTGAGGGGCGCGACCTTGATCTTTTTCCCGCCAGGCCCGACGTAGGCGCCGGCGACCGCGGCCGGCGGCGGCATGACGGAGCCCGTGTAATCCAGATCCGCGCGGTCCCGGTTCGCCTTCGTGTCCGCGATCGGCTGACCCTTCAGCGCCAGCGTCTGCGCATTGCCCGGCTGCGTCTCCGTCGGGAAGTCGTCGTTGGAAAACCCGTCGAGCCGTTGGCCGAAAATGTTCCACACCAGCAGACTGCGGCGCGACTGGAACATGCGAATGTAACGCGACGCATTCGCCCCGCGCCAGGCGCCGTTCACCGGCTTGTGCCCGTACCGGCCCGCGTAGTCCATCGTCAGGCGGTAGTACGTTCCCGGCACGTCGTCCGCGTTCGGCAGGCTCACGATCTTGTCGTCGCTGAGCACCAGCTTGCCGGCCGGGTTCACCGACGAATGGCACGCCACGCAGCTTCGCTGCAGGATCGGCTTGATGTCGCGGTAATACTCGACGTTGTGCGCCGTCTTCTCGTAACGCAGGCCCGTCTCGTCTTTCACGTCCCATTTCGCGCCCGATTGGTCGAGCTTCTTCGAGGTCACCAGGGGCGCCTTTTCACCTAAGTCAAAGATCTTGTACTGCAGCGATGCCGCGAACGTGTCCTCGAACTTGGTCGGCCGTTGGCTGTGCGCGTGGCAGCCGCCGCAATCGTGGCGGACTTCGCCGGGGCGGAGTTGATGCCACGTCTGGGCCATGTTCAGGACCATGCCGTACTTGTCCAGCGTCTGAAACGTGAACGCGACGTCGGCGGGAATCTTGGCAAGGAAGCTCGTATCGGGATTGCCGTCGGGATCGAGCGGTTGCTTGCCGTTCGCATCGAATTTGCGGACGGGAATCTCGCCGAGGATGCGCAGGCGTTCGTTCGCGTGGCTGCGGAAGGTGGGCGGGCCACGGCGATCGGTCGTCGGCTCCATGGCCAGGATGCGGATGGCGTGAATGTCCTCGTTGGCGTACTTGCCAGCGTCGGCGCCCTGGCTGAACCAGTTGAGCGACACCGACGAATCGAACGGGTTGAACGGATCGAGATCCTGGTAGCCGCTCGCGTCTTTGCCTGCGAACGTCGCGGTGACGCTGCCGGGCTTGACGACGCCGTTGGGGTAGCTCTCGCGTTTGTACATGCTCGAGGTGCCGACGAGTCCGAAGGGGGTGCCGGCGGGGAGGTGGGGCGAGAGCTTGCCGTCGTTGGCGAGCGTGGGGAGGCGTTTGGGTTCGGCGATGCCGTAGATTCGGCTGTAGGGGACGACGGCTCGGGGCCATTGTTCGTTGTACTTCGGGTCGTTCTTGATCAGGAGCATTTGGCCCGGTTCGTCGACCGTCTTGCCCCCCTTGATGAGGTAGATCCCGCCGTCGACCGCGGGTTGATGGACGGTGTAGCCGCCGTTGACGGGCCCGGCGGACCAGACGGTGAGCAAATGATTATCCGGGGCGCCGGAGGGATGCGTGACCCGGCCGACGCGTTCGCCCTTGAACTGGCTGCGGACCGCGAAATCGGCGGGGCCTTCGTCGATGCGCGTGAACGTCGTCAGCGCTTCGATGCCGTACGGGCTGAACGGCAACCGTTGCACCCTGGGCCGGCCGTCGTCGAGCCGGCCGTGACGCAGCGGCGGATTGCGCGCGTCGTCGACGTAGCCGGGGCCAAACCCGGGCGTGCCGTCGGGCGAGGCGGGGGGAAACTTCAGGAACCCGCCGAACCCGCTGCTCGTCTGGTTGTAGTACTCTTCCGCGACGATCGTGCCGTCGGAGAGCTGCGTCTGAAAGTGCCAGGCGTTGGGGCTTTGCCCGGGGAGGAAGGCGCTGACCATGGGTCCCCAGTTGGTGCCGTCGGGGTGGATGGTCCACAGGCCCCAGAGCGTGGAGCCGCGCAGGCCCTGCGATTCGAGCGAGCTGAACATCACCCGGCCATCCATCAGGGGGACGGGATGCAGGGCCATGCCGAGGTTGAGGTGGCCGACGCATTCGACGTTGGCGCCGTCGTCGTCCATCACGAAGAGCTGCATCGTGTGCGGCAAGCGCTTGGGGGGCCTGAAGGCGTTGCGGTTGCTCGTGAACATGACCTTGCCGCCGGGGAGCGGGCACGGGCCCATGTTGAAGACGCCGTAGCTGAGGTAGTCCTTGCCTTTAACGGGCGTGCGGAAGTCTGTGGTCCAGTTGGCGGCGCCGAGATTGGGCGTGAACTTCTGCTGCGTGAGCTGGACGATCTTGCGGCTCTTGACGTTGATCTTGAAGATGTCGGCGCCGGCATGCGAACTCGTCGTGAACGACGCCTTGGAGAGATCGTGCAGAAGCGAATAGTAGATCCATTGGCCGTCCAGCGAGACCATGGGATCGGTCACGGAGCCTTTGCCCCCCTTGACGAGGAGTTCCTCGGACCCATCGGGATGGAGCAGCATGAGGTCGGCGCCGGCGTCCATGAAGGTCGGGTTGGAGATTTCAGTCCAGTTGGTGCCGACGGCGTCCCCCTTGCGCGGGGCGCGGACATAGGCGATGTCGTAATCGAGTTTGACGGAGGGATCGGAAGCCACGGGGCGCGGCCGATTGTCAAGATTTTGAGCGAAGGCGGGGAGAGCGAGAGAAAGGGCGAGGGCGAGGGAAAGCGGTCGGCTCATGATATGATCGCTCCGTGTCGTGAGGGCGGTCTCTTATTTTAGCACCGAGGGCCCAGAGAACACAGAGAAAGAAGACCGATTCTATTTCTTTCTCTGTGTTCTCTGGGCCCTCGGTGGCTAAAAATGCGTGTTACTAACGCGAACGGGCCGGCCCTTCACAGAGCCGGCCCGTGTACTACTTTGGTAGTCGCTACGAACGGTTACTTGAGCACTTCGCTGGCGGCGGCGGCGATTTCAGCCGACTTGGCGGCGGCGGACTTGGTGTCCGTGAACCCGAAGCTCTTGTGAACGGCTCCGCCCTTGGCGTAAACCAGAACCGTGACGACGGCGGCCTTGTTCAGTTCATACTTCGCGGGGCCGTCCTTGTCGATGCCGACGGTGAGGGGCGTGGTCAGCTTGTGGGTCGACTGGAGCTTCTCGAGGTCGCTCGCTTCGACGCCGCTGATGCCGACGAGGAAAGTGCCGAGATCCTTGTTGCTCTTCTGGACCTGGTCGATCGCCTTGACGACGGTGGCGACGTTGTCGTCAACCTTCTGGGTGAAGACGACGACGACGGCGGGCTTCTTCTGGGCGCCGAACTGGCAAACGTAGCATAGCTCGGTGCCTTGCTTGTCGCCGGTGATGGCTTTGACGTAGAAGGCGCCGCCGATCTTCGACGTCGGGCCGGACTTCACGTCTTCGGCTTGCACGGCGCTGAAGGAAACGGCCACGCAGGCCAGCACAAACGAGGCGAAACGAATCTTCATCTCGGGTCTCCAAAAAACGGAAAAACATTGAGTCTAGCAGTTGGACGGGCCGCATAACCGGATTATTCAAAAAATTCGCGCCCGCCCGTCATTTTTCCCTCACCATCCGTAGCTGTCGAGCGTCGCCTCGTAGTCCCGCAGTTTCTCCGGACGGTCGATGCGAAGGACGCTCATCACGCTGTAGCGAATGGGATTCCAGTCGGCCTGGATCGTCGAAAGGCGGATGAAAAACCGCAGCATCTGCCGGCACAGCGAATCGAGCTGTTTGCTCCAGTAGGCGTAGAACTTTCGAGCTTCGGTGAACGGGTGAGCCAATTGGAGAGGCGCCCCAGGTTCAAACATGCCGTGGTCGGCGCGGAGCCCGACCCGTTTGTTCTCGGAGCGGTAGATGTTGGCGACGACGACGGCCAGGAACTCCTCGACGTTGTCGTAGCGTTGCCGAACTTTTCCTGATTCTTGGTGGAAAGTTTGAGACGAAACCCAGGTTCGGGGACGGCGACGCATTTGCTGCTGCCACGCGCGTGCCGAAGGGCGTGGACGAGTTCGTGCAAGAGAACCTCGTCCGCGATCAGCCCCGGAATATGGGAATACGGATACCAATCCTGGGGCGTGTACGAAATCCAGGTGTCCGTCCCGAATGGCATCAAGTTAAGCCGTAAGCCGTTGCCTTTTCTAGCTTTTGAGTTTGATTGCAGTTGAGGAAAATCCGGCCTCCTGTCAGAATACGGGTGCTTACTACCTCTTCCGACAGGAGGCCAAGGATGGCTCT